>NZ_CP015750.1:630403-945605 GCF_001742185.1 Pectobacterium wasabiae CFBP 3304 | reverse complement strand
AGGTCGCGTTTGTCGATGGTGTTCTACACCCAAATGAGCGCCGTGTGCTGTATGTTATTGCGGATGAACTGGGCGTGACGCGTGAGCAGTTTGAGTTCTTTTTGCGGAATATGGAAAGCCCCACGGGGCAGCAGTCTCGGCAAAACCAGTCACGACAGAATGGCAAATCACATCAGCGGCGCAGCAGTAGTTATTCCAATGGCGGTTATTCCAACGGACACTCTTATGGTGGTCAACGCCCAGCGTCGGTGCCGTGTGGGCCAACGGTTGAAAGTGCCTGCCGTACTTTGGGGGTGCGCAGCAGCGATGATGCCGCAACGATTAAACGCGCTTACCGTAAACTCATGAGCGAACATCATCCCGATAAGCTGGTCGCGAAGAAGCTTTCACCGAGAATGATGGAGATGGCCAAACGCAAAGCGCAGGATATTCAAGCCGCCTATGAACTGTTAAAAGGTGCGAATCGGGCAAAATAATCCGCATCCTTCCTCTTCTTTCTCACTTCTCTTATGCTTTATCTCTTAACCGTTCATGCTGAATATAATGTGGAAATTCCGCTAGCGCGTTTGCCTCAGAAATCCGCCTCACAACGAAAGTGCATCGGGGTATTGAACGCTGGGTGTGTGATCGCTAACTCTTGTGCATGCAGTAAAAGGCGGGGGGCCATCGCTTTGGCATCGGGATGTGCGTAAAAGCCATCGCCGAGGATAGGGTGGCCGAGTGCGAGCAGGTGGACGCGCAGTTGATGAGAACGACCGGTAATCGGCATCAGCTTGACGCGTGTCGTACCGTCATCGTCACGCGAGAGTACCTGATACTCCGTCTGTGCTGATTTTCCTGTTTCAAAGCAGACTTTCTGTTTCGGGCGGTTCGGCCAGTCGCAGATCAGTGGCAGATCGATAACGCCTTCATCCTGCGCCATATGTCCCCAGACGCGGGCAAGGTAGCATTTCTTAGGTTCACGCTCGCGAAACTGGCGCTTTAATTCGCGCTCGGCAGCTTTTGTGAGTGCAACGGCAATCACGCCGCTGGTTGCCATATCCAGACGATGAACAGATTCGGCCGTGGGGTAGTCAGCCTGAATACGGCTCATGACGCTGTCTTTGTTTTCTGGCGCACGGCCGGGAACCGACAGCAGCCCGCTGGGCTTATTCACCACCATGATGTGCTGATCTTGATAAATTACTACCATATACACTTTTCTCTATCTGATTTAATTAACATGCCATTGTATATTTAATTGATTTTATTTGTTTTTGTTGATGTATTGCAATCTCTCGTTGTCCCGCCTAATTTCATCAACCCTCTCATAGTTTTGGCTGATAGCTTATTCCAGACTATATAGCTTTGTGAAATAGTAGGTTGCTGGTTGAATATACAGTAATTACTTTGCAAATCATCACGCGTGATGGTTAAGCCTTACCAGACGGGCATTTAATGGTGAGAAACCTCTAACACCTTGTGCTACAAACCTTCCATCGAGTGTAGCGGTATTATGCAGGATTATTTAGATTCAGGAATATTCCTGTAGGTCATTAAAGGTTAGAAATTGTCATGCAAATATTCAATAGCTGTATGAACAAAGTCGGCCCGGCGGTAACGGTAATGCTTTCATAAATTTATTCAGTCAGCCTCATATCACCTCTATGTTCCCTATGACTGAGGATTTATTATTTGAAGAGATCCCTGACAAAGGATATTTTCGGATTAATAGCAATCAGTTTATCAAGTAATGGATAAAACCATTTCGGCGCTTGCCATTGGCTAAAGTCGGGACGGTGATCGATTGCCATTGGCGTATTGAGTAACGGATGATCAATCTCTGGGGTACTTAACCCATGTTTAGCACGGAAATTCTTCACAGCCTGGTATTCAAATGGCCATAGGAGTAAATGTGGTTCCTCAATTTCATATCCCATATAGTCAACCTCTTCTTCAACAAGAGTAGGTCTTGCACTCCAGTGCACGTGGTTATCGCATAATGCAACCAACCATTCTTTAACTAAATTTTCATTTTTTGAATATAAAGCCTCTCTGACAAAATCTCTATAAAAGTGATCGAAGGGTATTGTCATTGAATCCCAGTCGATGACTTGATCACGCTCGCTTGCTAACATCTCAACTGCAAGAACCGCTAAACGTTGGGGAGGGATTTCTCCTAAATCACCTGCTGGCATTGTATTCAATCCATCAATGATAAACGGATAACAATTATTAACTACTTCAAATTTTTCACATGCCATGAAGGTAAGTAGCCCAATCCCTTGTTTAAATAATGGATTATCAAAATACTCAACATGTTTGCTATGTGAACCGTAATCACTAAAAAGTGACATGGCATAATATGCAATTGAGTCACATAAATATTGATTATCTATTCTCTCTTTAAAATTTATTAACCACGCATAATAAAAAGCATATCGCGGCGACACTATATCAAAAAATGCCATTGAATTTACAAATGCATCCGTTGGTGTATCTGTAGGCTCAAGAATGAATCTGTCAAAATCTTTTAATGATGATAAATATTCATTAGGGTCAAGTGAACTATTGTTTTCATTATAATAATTCTGAGTGTCTTTGAATGTCTTCATTACTGAAAACTCCTACAATTAGAAATTTGTGCATGTTTTATTATAGCAATTCCGTCCTTCTTAATTTCTGACAGATTCCCCTCATCTTGTTCCAATGGTGTCAGACCTTTAGTATCCATAGCCATGATTTTGACTTCAAAGAAGTCCCAAAAATGCGGGGAAGGCGGCGCTGTATTGACCACTTTGATAGTGGCTCTCACCACTCTGCGGTTAATGCACGATATATTAACGTTGGTTGCCATCATTCGCTTCTCGATTCATATTACTCCCTATGTTTTCTATGACTGGAAACTCGTTATTTGAAGAGATCTCTGACAAAGGATATTTTCGGATTAATAGTAATCAGTTTATCGAGTAATGGATAAAACCATTCCGGGGCTTGCCATTGGCTAAAGTCGGGACGGTGATCGATTGCCATTGGCGTATTGAGTAACGGATGATCAATCTCAGGGGTGCTTAACCCATGTTTAGCACGAAAGTTCTTCACAGCCTGGTATTCAAATGGCCATAGGAGTTGATAGTCTTCTGATATTTCATAGCCCAAAAGCGGCGATTCATTCTCAATAAGCTCAGAACGAGCGGACCACTTTAAATGATTATCACAAAGTGCGTTGAGCCAATCTGTTAATACCTTTTCATCTGTTGAATATAAAACTTCCTTAACGAAATCGCGATAAAAGCGATCAAAAGGAATTTCCATAGAATCCCAATCGATGGTCTGGTTATGTTCACTTGCAAGCATTTCAATCGCTAATATACCTAGTTTTTGTATTTCTAGATCCTTAAAGTCATCTATAATTGTACTTTTTAAACCATCAACTATAAATGGATAGCAGCGTTCAGATAAATCAAACTGGTGGCAAGCCATAAAATAAAGCAATGCCGAACCTTGTTTATGTATGGGGATATAAAAATATTCGGTGTGGTCTTCATGCGAACCATAGTCGCTAAAAAGAGACATGGCTTCAAAAACAATGTAATTACATAAGTATTGGTTGGCTATTTTTTTATTAAAAATAATATTCCATGAATAGTAGTATGCATGACTAGGAGCTATGGTTTCAAAGAGGCTATTTGATGTTATGAATGTCTTATCGGGTGAGTTTCCTATTTTATTTAATTTTTCTAAATATACATCACCTTCTTCATTTGTTAAATTAACATATCTTTCGATATCCATGTTGGAATTATTTCTACTGTGGAAATAATCTCTGATTTCATTGAATCTCTGGCTCATTAAAAATTACCTTTATTACTTAAAAATTGTGGGCGATGTGAAATGTCAACTCCGAAAAGTTCTTTAACAACACTCTGATTTTCAAACCGCAACGTCATTTTTTAAGTCCTTCAGAGTTGGCTGGATTTATTATTTGAAAAGATCCCTGACAAAGGAGATTTTCGGATTAATAGCAATAAGTTTATCGAGTAATGGATAAAACCATTCCGGGGCTTGCCATTGGCTAAAATCGGGACGATGATCGATTGCCATTGGCGTTTTGAGTAACGGATGATCAATCTCTGGGGTGCTTAACCCATGTTTAGCGCGAAAGTTCTTCACAGCCTGGTATTCAAATGGCCATAGGAGCTGATAGTCTTCTGATATTTCATAGCCCAAAAGCGGCGATTCATTCTCAACAAGCTCAGAACGAGCTGACCATTTTAAATGATTATCACAAAGTGCGTTGAGCCAATCTATTAATACCTTTTCATCTTTTGAGTATAAAGCTTCCTTAACAAAATCGCGATAAAAATGGTCAAAAGGAATTCCCATAGAATCCCAATCGATGGTTTGATTATTCTCACTTGCAAGCATTTCAATCGCTAATATGCCTAACTTTTGTACTTCTAGATCCTTAAAATCATCTATAATTGTACTTTTTAAACCATCAACTATAAATGGATAGCAGCGTTCAGATAAATCAAACTGGTGGCAAGCCATAAAATAAAGTAATGCCAAACCTTGCTTATTTATGGGGATATAAAAATATTCGGTGTGATCTTCATACGAACCATAGTCACTAAAAAGAGACATGGCTTCAAAGACAATGTAATTACATAAGTATTGGTTGGCTATTTTTTTATTAAAAATAATACTCCATGAATAGTAGTATGCATGGCTAGGGGCTATGGTTTCAAAGAGACTATTTGATGTTATGAATGTCTTCTCAGGTGAGTTTTCTATTTTATTTAATTTTTCCAAATATACATCACCTTCTTCATTTGTTAAATTAACATACCTTTCAGTATCCATGTCGGAGCTGTTTCTACTGTAGAAATAATCTCTGATGTCATCGAATCTCTGGCTCATTTAAAATTACCTTTATTGCTTCGAACTTGTGAATGATGTGAAATATCAACCCCGAAAAGTTCTTTAACAACACTCTGATTTTCAAACCGCAACGTCATTTTTTAAGTCCTTCAGAGTTGGCTGGATTTATTATTTGAAAAGATCCCTGACAAAGGTGATTTTCGGATTAATAGCAATCAGTTTATCGAGTAATGGATAAAACCATTCCGGGGCTTGCCATTGGCTAAAATCGGGATGGTGATCGATTGCCATTGGCGTATTGAGTAACGGATGATCAATCTCAGGGGTGCTTAACCCATGTTTAGCACGAAAGTTCTTCACAGCCTGGTATTCAAATGGCCATAGGAGTTGATAGTCTTCTGATATTTCATAGCCCAAAAGCGGCGATTCATTCTCAATAAGCTCAGAACGAGCGGACCACTTTAAATGATTATCACAAAGTGCGTTGAGCCAATCTGTTAATACCTTTTCATCTGTTGAATATAAAACTTCCTTAACAAAATCGCGATAAAAATGGTCAAAAGGAATTCCCATAGAATCCCAATCGATGGTCTGGTTATGCTCACTTGCAAGCATTTCAATCGCTAATATACCTAGTTTCTGAATAGCTGAATCATCTTTATGTATATTGTTTTTGTTTTTTAATTTATCAAAAATAAAAGGACTGCAATATGCTGTAATATCATTTTTATGACAAGAGATGAACGCAAGTAGGGCACAACCTTGTCTAGATAAAGTCTCTTTGAAATTATCAATGTGTCCAGAATGTGATGTATATTCGATGAATAGATACATTGATTCAAAGGCAATGAAATTACATAACATTTGGTTGTTGATTTTTTTTTCAAAAACCAGCTCCCACATGTAATAATACATCTGTCCGGGAGATACTCTTTCGAAAAAAATCTTTGAAGTTATGTACAATTCATTGGGGTTGTCTCGGATATCATCCAAATACATATCATAGGAGTCTGTTAATAATATTAAATATCTTTCTGTATCCATGTGAATATTATTTTCACTATAGAAGTAATGGTTAATATCATCATAGCGACTCATTATTTAATGCTCCCATTATTTCTTATTTGCGAATGCGTCATGATGGTTATGTCGAAAAGCATCTTTGACAGTTTTCTGATTCCCAAATCATAAAGCTATCTGCTGCAATCCTTCTGGACTAACTGATTTTGTGGGGGCGATCAGTTCGCAGGGAAACCTCGCCTCATGGTAGGCTCGTATATCTCGATTTTGCAAACAACATGTTGTTATGGCAGCGGTATAGTGCTGTGCCTACACCGCTGCCAGTAGTGCTACTGATGTGTTACCACGACCAGACGGATCGCATCCAGACGCCAGTTGGCCTCGTGGAGGTTGCTCAGCACCTGCTCGCGCTGATTTTCCAACGCGGTCAGCTCATCTTCACGAATGTTTGGATTGACGGCTTTCAGTGCTTCCAAACGTTCCAGTTCGCGGCGCAGTTGCAGATCGGCCTGCTGTTGCGCTTCGGTGATAAGCTGGCGCGCCTGCGTTTCTACCAACGCTTCTGCCTGTTGCAGCATCGCATGAACATCGGATTGCACTGCATTCACCAGCTTGCTGGACGTATGACGGTTTACTGCGTTGAGCTGGCGGTTGAAGCTCTCAAACTCAACCTGTGCCGCCAGATCCGTGCCTTTACGATCCATCAGCAGACGAACCGGTGTTGGCGGCAGGAAGCGGGTCAGTTGCAAGTGTTTTGGTGCCTGAGCTTCCACAACGTAAACTAGCTCAGCCAGCAGTGTGCCGACCGGCAGCGCTTTATTTTTCAGCAGGGAAACCGCACAGCTTCCGGTATCGCCGGACAGTACCAGATCGAGCCCGTTACGAATGAGCGGGTGTTCCCAACTGATAAACTGCGCGTCTTCGCGGGAAAGTGCCTGATCGCGATCGAAGGTGATCGTACAGCCGTCCTGCGGCAAACCTGGGAAATCCGGCACCAGCATATGATCGGATGGCGTCAGTATGATCAGGTTATCGCTGCGATCTTCCTGATTGATGCCAACAATATCAAACAGGTTCAGGGCAAATGTCACCAGATTGACGTCATTATCCTGTTCAGCAATGGCCTGCGCCAGCAACTGAGCCTGCTCGCCACCGTTAGAATGCATTTCCAGCAGACGATCGCGGCCTTGTTCAAGCTGTTGCTTCAGGCTGTCGTGCTGCTGGCGGCAGGTATGGATAAATTCATCCAATCCCTGCTGCTCACCGACGGTCGTCAGTCGCTCAATCAACTGTGTATGGTGTGCATCATAGATAGTGCGGCCTGTTGGACAGGTGTGCTCAAACGCATCCAACCCTTCGTGATACCAGCGTACCAGCATGGCCTGTGCAGTATTTTCCAGATACGGCACCAGAACCTGAATTTCTTTTGCCTGCCCGATACGATCCAGACGACCAATACGCTGTTCCAGCAGGTCGGGGTTGAATGGCAAATCGAACATCACTAAATGGCTGGCAAACTGGAAGTTACGGCCTTCGGAGCCGATCTCTGAACAGATCAACACCTGTGCGCCTTCTTCTTCGGAAGCGAAATAGGCGGCGGCACGGTCACGTTCCAGAATAGACAACCCTTCATGGAAGACGGCGGCACGAATAGCCTCACGTGTGCGTAGCACCTGCTCCAACTGTAGCGCTGTGGCTGCCTGAGCACAGATTACCAGCACTTTTTCATCACGATTGGCCGTCAGGTAGTTCAGCAACCATTCGACACGCGGATCGAAGTTCCACCAGGTGGCGTCGTCCCCTTCGAGCTGTTGATAAATTTGTTCTGGGTACAGCATGTCGCGCGCGCGGGTTTCCAGTGGCTTGTTCGCGTTCATAATGCCGGACACTTTAATGGCCGTTTGGTACTGCGCCGGCAGCGGCAAGCGGATCTGATGCAGGATACGCTGGGGGAAGCCTTTAACGCCCTGACGCGTATTGCGGAACAACACACGGCTGGTGCCGTGGCGATCCATCAGCATGGTGATCAGTTCCTGACGCGCTTTCTGGTTGTCATCGCTGTCGCTGTTGATGGATTTCAGCAACGGCTCAATGTCCTGTTCACCCAGAAGATCGCTCAGCGCATTTAGCTCAGCCGCCTGAGCGGTTTCACCCGCTAATAGCAGAGTGACGGCATCGGCGACCGGACGGTACTGCTGCTGTTCGGCAACGAATTCCTGATAGTCGTGGAAACGGTTGGGATCGAGCAGGCGTAAGCGCGCAAAGTGGCTCTGCTGCCCAAGCTGTTCAGGTGTTGCGGTTAATAGCAGCACGGCAGGGGTAGCGCGAGCCAGCGCTTCAATCGCCTGGTATTCCGGGCTGGGGCTCTCTTCGCTCCAGACCAGATGGTGGGCTTCATCCACCACCAGCAGATCCCAGTCAGCGTTGACCAACTGTGCAAAACGCTGGGCACTGCGTTGAACAAACCCCAGTGAGCAGATCACCAACTGTTCGGTTTCAAACGGGTTGCTGCTGTCCAGTTTGGCTTCGGCATAGCGCTCGTCGTCAAACAGTGAGAACAGCAGGTTAAAGCGGCGCAGCATTTCGACCAGCCACTGATGTTGCAGGGTTTCCGGTACGATAATCAGCACGCGATTGGCACGACCCGCCAGTAGTTGCTGGTGGATGATCATACCGGCTTCAATAGTTTTCCCCAGACCGACTTCGTCCGCCAGCAAAACGCGTGGTGCATGGCGTTGGCCGACTTCGTGAGCGATGTGAAGCTGATGGGGGATGAGGCTGGCACGCATGCCGCGCAAACCGCCCCATTGTTGCAGCGCCTGCTCGTTCTGGTGCTTGCGGGCGCGATAGCGCAGAGCAAAGCGATCCATACGATCAATCTGTCCGGCAAACAGGCGATCTTGCGGTTTGTTGAACGTGAGCTTGCTGTCTAGAAAGACTTCACGCAGTTCAGCCTGCGTTTCATCGTCCAGGCGTTGGCCGCAATACACCAGCAATCCTTTTTCTTCCCGCACGTCATCAACCTTGAGCTGCCAACCTTCATGGCTGGTAACGGTGTCGCCGGGATTGAACATCACGCGGGTGATGGGGGCATCGCTGCGGGAATAAAGTCGGTTTTCACCGCTGGCAGGGAAAAGCAGCGTTATCATACGCGTATCGACGGCAACAACCGTTCCCAGTCCAAGTTCGCTTTCTGTATCGCTGATCCAGCGCTGACCAAGTGTAAAAGGCATAAATTCTTAGCTCGATGTCGTTTGTGTCGGGGGAATGTCTGATTACATTATCGGTTGCTGATAATGCTGCTGATGCAAATTCAGAAAGGGCGTTATGGTAATGGATGACAGCGCGTTCGTCACCTCTCAAACTTGCTGTGCTGTGAATTAACCGCTTCTATTTAAAATAATCCCATCTGACCTGTCACCAGTGTAGCAAAATCGTCATGAAGGAAAGGAAGAATGGCGTCTGCGACAGGTTGGAGCTGGCGTTCTACATAATGCTGGTAATCTAACGGTGAATGCCGGGTTTCCAGTGGTTCAGGGCCGTGGACGGTCATCACATAGCTGATCCAACCGCCGTTTTGGTATTGCAGCGGTCGCCCTTGCTGGCGGTTATAGTCATCGGCGATCTTCGCGGCTCTGGCGTGTGGTGGCACGTTGCGCTGGTAATCATCCAGCTTGCGACGTAGTCGTTTACGGTAAATCAGCAGATCGTCAAAATCACCGTTCAGGGTTCGATCGACATAATCTCGCAGCCAGTCCTGATAAGGTTGTTGCTGAAAAATCAGCAGATAAAGCTGCTGTTGAAACTGCTGTGCCAGCGGCGTCCAGTCGGTACGCACGGTTTCCAGCCCTTTGTACACCATCTTTTCGCCTTGTGGCGTGTCGATCATTCCGGCGTAGCGCTTTTTACTGCCTTGCTCTGCGCCGCGAATCGTTGGCATCAGGAAGCGGCGGAAATGGGTTTCAAACTCTAGCTCCAGCGCGCTGGTTAATTGTTGGGTGTCTTGCAGATGCCGTGTCCACCACTGATTAATGTGCTGTACCAGCGTTTTGCCAATTTTTGCAGCTTCCTCTTCACTGTGCGAATACTTAAGCCAGACGAACGTGGAGTCGGTATCGCCATAAATGACCTGATAGCCTTGTTCTTCGATCAGCTCGCGCGTTTTACGCATGATTTCATGACCGCGCAGGGTGATAGAGGAGGCGAGGCGCGGGTCGAAGAAGCGACAGCCGGTAGCACCTAGCACGCCGTAAAAGGCATTCATGATGATCTTCAATGCCTGTGATAGCGGCTTATTGTTGGTGCGCTTCGCTGCTTCACGCCCTTGCCAGATTTGCTCGACAATCGCAGGTAAACAGTGCTGTTCGCGGGAGAACCATGCCCCGCGAAAACCGGATACGGCATGTTGAGTGTCTGGATTCTGCGTTCCCACCGCTAGCCCGACCGGGTCGATCAGGAAGGTACGGATAATCGAGGGGTAGAGGCTCTTGTAATCCAGCACGAGCACTGAGTCATACAGGCCGGGACGCGAATCCATGACAAATCCACCGGGGCTGGCCTCAAGCGCAACCTCGCCCAGATTAGGGGCGACGTAACCCATGCGATGCATGCGCGGTAAATAGAGGTGGGAAAATGCTGCAACGGAACCCCCGCTGCGGTCTGCCGCCAGCCCGGTGACGCTGGCGCGTTCCAGTAAAAAGGGAAGGAGTTCAGTTTTGTCAAAAATACGCGTGACGAGTTCGCAGTCTTGCAGATTATAGCGAGCGAGTGCGGGCTTATCTTCGGCAAAGCGACGGTCGATTTCATCCATCCGCTGGTAGGGCGTGTCGATGGCTTTGCCTTCCCCCAGCAGCGACTGTGCGACAAACTCCAGACTGAACGAGGCAAAATTCCACGTCGCGGATTTGAGCGCTTCAATACCGTCAATAATCAGGCGGCCGGTTGCGCTGGCAAAGAAATGTCCCTGTTTAAAGCCGTGTTCTCGCCATTCCAGCGCCTGTCCATTACGCCCCAGCGTGAGCGGAATGTTGTAGCGTTCGGCATGTTTCTGCAAAACACGCAGGTCAAACTGCACCAGATTCCAGCCGATGATGGCGTCGGGATCGTGCAGCTGCATCCAGGTGTTCAGCTTTTCCAACAGTAGCGGGCGGCTGGCGACGTATTCAAGATTAAAATCATCGCGTTCAGCAGGTGTCCCGTTTGGTGGGCCGAGCATGTAAACCTGACGCTGTCCACAGCCTTCCAGCCCAATGCAGTAAAGCTCGCCGTGGCGGGTGGTTTCGATATCTAGCGACACCAGCCTGAGCGTCGGGCGATAATCGGGGTTGGGTTTCATACGGGCTTGCGTCAGCAGGTTATCTGACGTGGGTGTACCGCTCAACCACACGGGGGCGGTGATAAAGCGCTCCATCAGAAAACGTTCCGTCGGGCGAATATCCGCTTCGTAGACCTGAACGCCACCTTCACGTAGTAACTTTTCCAGCCGCAGTAGCTGACGGTATTGCGGGCAATACAGCCCCAGTAGCGGTTGATGATGGAAATCTTGCATAGCAAGCGGTTTTAACTGCCAGCGTTTTTCCTGCTGTAAAAGCATTCTTGCGCGGGCTTCCTGCTGTGCGGGAATAAAGGCTATGGCCTCTTGTGGTGGCAGTCGGGCGAGCAGCGGGCCTTCATCGGTGGCCAGCCAGAATTCAACCTGCGTGCCTGCTGGCGTATCATTCCAGTGGCGGGTCAGTAGAAACCCCTGACGAACCTGAGTCACTAAGCGGCCTTTTATAGCAAGCGGATAAGGAAGGATTGTGGGGATAAGTATGGTTATTTATACAGGTAATGTCCAGTGTCCTGGAATAGAACTGTCACGCCGAAGCCATTATAGGCTACAGCTTGTGCAACTGTCCTACGGTGAGCACTGTGCTCTCCGACTCTGACAACGGGTTTACTTTCTGTTTATTTTCAACATGATCTTTAATATTCAAAATTTTGGAATATACAGCTACCTTAGAATGTAATGAGAAATAATTCTAACTATTTAATTTTACTCCTATTTAATTAGGAATATATTACTTCGCATTTTCCAATGATATCAAAAACGTGATCGTAGGTGCTTAGCACTATTCTTTTGTTATCTCTTTTATATTCCCCTTCAACTTCATCAAAACTTGATGCAGTGTATTTTTCATAAGGGTAATCATCTGTTTTGTAGATCGATAAATTTTCTATGTCAGTAAATGAAAATTTAATAAGGACATCTTTTTTATTTTTTATTGATGGCTTGCATGCCATCAATGATAACGATGATGTCACAATGAACTCAAAAGGGTGGAGATTAAGCGCTGTGTTTGACAAGATAAGCGCATTTCTTCCGTAAATTACACCATATTTAGTTTCTATTTCTCTCATGTTCATGTTAACGAGTCTTCGATTGAAAGTTGACTTAGCCATCTATCTATTATTACTACTGTTAAAAAGGTGAAGGGATTTTTTTATGCAATTCTTGTTCAAAGATAATTCGTAATTCTTGAAAAATACTCGTCCATTTTTCAATATATTCTGATGTGTCAATGTGAACGATGAAATCAGACATTTCTCTGTTGATTCCTCCTACCCCTGGCCCCTTTTTATAAGATAGGGAGAGTCTATTTTCATTCACTTTGTAATATATGTAAAAATCAGATCCCTGCTCGCAAAACCATATTTCTTCGCTTTTGCAATTGCGTGTTTTTGCCGCATTGATAGAGTCGATGATATCCTCAAGACATACTGAGAAATCAGAAAATAAATCTAGTCTAACATTCAACTTATCGTTAAATGTAATATCTATAAAACCATTTAAATATTGAGATAGTTCGACAAGCGAAAAGTGGAAAGGAGATAACTCCATTTCCTCTTCATTTAAAAATTCATCTGGCTCAACAGGCTTTTTATTTACTTTTAATTTTATTTCCATGTTTAATTCATAAATGTGTGATTGAGTTGTGGATGGGGTTTGTTTTTTTTATAATTAATATTTTCACTATTCTTCCGAAAAATAAACAGGAATATTTTTCGCCAAAAAAGCATTGCTAACTTGATCTGTGATTATTCTCTGATCGGTTAAATTTCCATATATCGATAAAATAACCTTGTCTTTTAAAATGGAAATATCAAAGAGCGGGGGCGTTTTAATTTTATATTCTTCACCATATCTAACAAAGCCATAGTTTCCAGATGTTGATGCATAAACTCTTTGATACTCACTTTCCAATGCTAATAATATCTCATCTCGTGTTTCTTTAGCGATTTGGGCGTTCAAATCTGCAACTAATTCTAAACTCATGATAAGACTCTCCTCCGTGGACTCCCGTTTCCGCGAGAGCCGTAGCCTTGGTCATCGTACTGATAAATGTGCGAGACAGCCTCGTCATTCGCGGCATGAGCGCGCTGCGACCGCTGGCGTCGTAGTCAAAAGTCAGTTCGACGCCATCCACGCGCCGCTCGTTCACCCGCCGGCCAACCGCATCATAGCCAAACTGGTACGCCGCGCCGTTGTCCGGCGAAGTCATACTCCAGCGTGAGTTGCTCACCCGCACTGTTGCGGTAGGCCACCACACGCGGTAAATCGGCAATCTCCTGCCACTGGTATTCGCTAAGCAGGCCGCTCGCCTCTTCATGGCTGGCCATCAGCCCGTCATCGTGCCAGGTAAAACGACGGCGCACGCTACCGCCCCGCCCGGTGACGGTAATCAACTGCCTGTGCGCATTGTAGGTATAGTGCACCAGACAGGTCGATTCATCCAGCCAGACGCTGTCCGTCAGTGCCTCAAGCGTGTTATCGTCGTTTCTCAGAACAGGCCCCATCCCTTTCCCTGTACGCTATCACTGGGGTTACCGCTGCGCCAGCAGCGTTGCCAATAGACGGGCAATAATCCCCCCAGCGGCGATACTGGTCATGAGTACGCCAAAACGGCAGGCTCAACCTTCCTTCCGCCATCAACCTTAAAGGCCGCTAGCGGGAAGCGTCGGGGTTTATGACGGGGATGCCGATAACGGTGACGGTTGAGCGGGGCAGAATAGTGATTGAGACCGGGAGTAATCTCTGACACCGCACACGATAAACAGCAGATAAAAAATAGCCGGAAGGATCGTTGGGAGCGCTTCCGGATTTTATTTATTTCTTCGGTTTCCATGAGTAATAGTTAGCAACTCTCATTTCTTTTAGAATAAGTTCTAAAGGAACGTTATCTATATCATCTGCTATTTCATCATATGGAGCTGGAAGATCAATAGAAAAACCAAAATCATCATTAACGATAATACAACCGTTAAATATACGTTGATTATCAGTCAGTTTAATTATATCGGACATTCTCATCTCAGTATGCAGAGAGTTCATATAATAACCCTTGTATTTCTCATTGCACCCGACAGATGTAATTAAACCGTTAGACAATGTAGCTATCGTAATTGTCTCATCAATAACATACGCCATTCTTTTTTCATAATCAGGTAAAAAATAATCGAAAAACCTAACAACATGATTTGAATACATATCATTGAGATGGTTTTCAATGTTCTCACCTAAAATTATATTTCCAATCGATTTATTAGAAATAATATCAGCATTGATATCAATCATTTATAGACCACCATTCATTAGCACGCCGTTAACATAAACAGGAGAATCGTTAATAAGATCATGATTTTTAAACCCACCATGACCTATTCGGCCATAAACGACATCCTTACCATTAACGTCACGATAAACCTTCCAATAGTCATTTCCATGAATATTCTGTTGGGAGCCTGAGCCACCTGGATGATAATCTAATTTATAAGTAGTGCCTGATTTTGTTGTTTTAACATATTGAATATGCTGGATAGCGCCCGGCTTATCAGCCTGAGGGTATGTTTTCGACCAGCCTTTCGACGTTAAATAATCATGAACATCCGCAGGTTTTTTCCCCGTCAAGCGATCAGTCCAGCGACTGGTAATTTTATCTCTGCGATTAAATCCTTTATTAGATGAACAGGGGCTTAACCCCAGCGGATTCGGCGCATACTGATATAAGTTTAACCCGCCGTTTAGCCCTATCGGGTCCTGCGTGGTGAAGCGGCCTACCGTCGGGTCGTAATAGCGGAACAGGTTGTAGTGTAACCTCGTTTCCTCATCCGCGTATTGTCCTTAATATTATCAATGTGATATATCTCAATACCATTTTCATTTCATTAATTTATATTCTAGGTAGTCATGCAATTTATCCGCCAAATAACAAGCATGCTCAACTTTAACTATGAAATTAAAAAAATAATATTGGGCTTCTAAGTTTTCTATTATTTTATCGTTAATCATGAAAAAACCCACATATGTGGAATACATGTTTTTTATGTCATTGGATAATAATTCTAAATCGATATTATAATTACTTATATCATAAAAAATATTAACATAATCCTTATTTACATTACTTAACTCTATATAAGGGGAACGGTTTTTTCACAGTTAAGCCAGTGATCATTTTTTTCTTTTTTATCTTTGTAAGTAAATTTCATAATTAATCCTTTATCTTGAAATCAGTAACGTGTGTCATTTTACCCGTCTTATCTATTTTAGCCATATAATGTACATTTACATCATTGATTTTTTGTTCCATCTTAGACCATCCTTTCCCTTTAAAGTGTGGATCGCCGATTTGTTCTGGTTTTATTATTACAGATCCATTCTCTGGATGTTTTTTTACATGATCTAAAGCAAAATCCTCATTCTTATTTCTTATTTCTTGTTTTAGTTCTCCCTGTTGATTTTACTTTTTCTGGTTTACGGGAAGAGGAACATTTCGCCAACCCCAGCGGATCCACCCACCCCAGCGGATTCGGCGCATACTGATAAAGATTTATCCCCCCCGCCAGCCCTATCGGGTCCTGTGTCGTGAAGCGGCCTACCGTGGGGTCGTAATAGCGGTACAGGTTGTAGTGTAAACCTGTTTCCTCATCTGCGTATTGTCCGGCATAGCGTAGCGACTGGGATTCTACCGGCTTGCCGTGGCGTAGTCCTTCGCTGTCCTGCGTCTGTCCGTTGACGGCGCCGAAGCTGCCGTAGTCTCCGCTCCAGCGCACCGCGCCTTCCGCATCCGTCATCTCCAGCGGCGCACCGTTCAGTGCGTCTCTTCCTTCAATCTGAATTATTTAAAATATATTCTTAATCATAATTTAAAATCCCAAGTGAATTCTAATGATGAAATATCAATATGATTTATTTTCTAAGATAGATGATATCATTTTGTATTTTTTATCAAAATTAAGCTTGAAATACATTTCAGCATCATTAGATAGCTTCCCTTCTTCATAAGCCCATGAAAGAAGATACTCCTTAAGATAATTGCTTATGTTGAATGAACTTGGAATCACATCATTTAGCCCTATGCCTTTTTCTTTAGAAAAAGATATAACACTTTTTGCTGCAAGCATTAATGGGTACTCAATCCATTCCGAATAACCTTCTATTCTCCCAATAAACTCACTCTTATAAATCACTTCCCTTATGAACTCATTGGAAATGAGTTCATTATTAAAAAAAAGACGCATGAAGACACCAGCTTTAGAACCTATTTTTCTTTCAATTAATTCCAAATCCAAGACATCCTTTACAAGAAATACTGAAGTGTATGATATAAAGTATTTCGCATATTCACGTTGCGAATTTTTTTGTGATAAAGAAAAATCCATATCAAGGGAAAATGAAAGAAGTTGAAAAAAAACATCGTGGTTACGCCATAGGAGTTCCATCCCCCCCCCTTCACGATAATAATATTCCAATTTATCTAAATAATCAGTTTGCATTACACACCTCCACAATTTCTTTTGGGACCTCTAGCTCCAGGTTTAAACGGCCTGCCGCCAACCTTACCTCCCCCAACCTTTCTAATATAATTGGCGATTTTCTTCTCAGATCTACGCATTTTATTTATTATTTCCCTATCACCCAACATCTCAGATGACTTTTTGTTTAACTTACCATCGAGTAGAGTTCTATCAGCTTTTACTTTCCCAATAGATTTTCCATTTTCTTCAATATGATAATGAATCGGATCTGCATGCTCTCTGGATAAGTCATCATAATAATGGACAATATTTGTATTGCCATTAGAAGAGATAATTCTATCTGGCAGAGAAGGGGCTGTATTCAACCCAAGCGGAGCAACCCACTCCAGCGGATTCGGCGCATACTGATAAAGATTCAGCCCTCCCGCCAGCCCTATCGGGTCCTGTGTGGTGAAGCGGCCTACCGTCGGGTCGTAATAGCGGAACAGGTTGTAGTGTAACCCTGTTTCTTCATCCGCGTATTGTCCGGCATAGCGTAGCGGTTGGGGTTCTATCGACTTGCCGCAACGCAGCCCTTCGCTGTCCTGCGTCTGTCCGTTGACGGCGCCAAAGCTGCCGTAGTCTCCAGCGGCGCCCCGTTCAGTTCGGTATTGAACCAGCGGATATCGCCGTCACGCGCGCCCGATTGCTGCGTGATACGCGCTAACGGTGACCACCAGAGAGTCGGGTCATAACGTAGCTTTCCGTCCGCTCGGCGTGTCTGACCTGTAGCAGCCGAAAACCTTCCCACAGGAAACGCGTCTCTTCCTGTTTACCGTTTTCACCCCGGGTGACCGTTTTATGGGTGCGCCTGCCCAGCGCATCATAGCCATAGCGGGCCACGAACTCACCCTGTAGCCCCGGCCCCGCGCTTCCACCAGACGGTTGTCCGCATCCCGCAAGCCGTCCCTGACTGACGCCAGTTCGCCGGAAGCCGTGTAGCGTAACGCCCGCGAGAGAAGCTGCTGCTCCACTGATTCTCGGCTTTATGCTTTATTTTTTAATATATAGATAATTGAGGATTACAATGTCCTTCAACAAAATCCATTAACTCTAAAACAACTTCTTCATTTGAAACTAGCCTAAGTTCATTAAGATATAAGAGCATTTCATTTTTAGACATACCTCTAACCTTGAAAGAAATAAGCAACTCTCTTAATTTCATAAGATTAGAGCAAAAGACTATTTCACTCGATAATATATCAATAAACTCTTCTTTTATTGGCATAATTCCCACTTCCCTTTTGTCGAGGCTAATGCTCTTTGATATTCATCCATACTCATCGTACGGCTGGGTTGGATCGTTCCGTGAGTACGCGAATCAGGGACATGTTTTAAATCCTTTCCTAAATCAGATGTATCAAGTTCCCATACAGGATCTTTTCCTGTTCCACCGAATTCTGGTGGCTTCCTATGGTTAGGTAAACCATCAGTATTTGGGGAAACTGATACGCCCCCACTATTCGGATGAACATTTCCGTTAAGATCAACCTTAATATCTGTTCCAGGTCTAGTGATCCTACCCACGTAATGTGGACACAGCCCTAAGCGAGGTTCTGGTTTTCAAATTGTTCCGGGCTGAGACCGCCACAAGCACTGTGGCGTCGCCACCGATTGTAATCACACTCGATATAATTAAACACTGTTGTTCGCATTATTTCCCGGCTGATAAAGCGTTCCCCGTGGATGCATTCCACTTTCAGTGAATGGAAAAAGCTTTCCACACAGGCATTATCGTAGCAACACCCCTTTGCACTCATGCTGCCATGCAGATTATGCCGTTTCAGCAGAGTCTGGTAATCCGCTGAACAGTACTGTCCGCCACGGTCGGCATGGACAATAACGTTTTTCGGTCGCTTACGACGCCAGAGCGCCATCTGTAACGCATCGCAGGCCAGTTGCGCCGTCATTCGTGACGACATCGACCAGCCAATAACGGCCCGTGACCACCAGTCAATCACCACCGCGAGATACAGCCAGCCCTCGTCCGTGCGAAGATACGTGATATCGCCTGCCCACTTCTGGTTCGGGCCGCTGGCGATGAAGTCCTGCTTCAGCAGGTTTTCCGATACCGGCAGGCCATGTTCACGGTAGCTGACCGGACTGAATTTACGGCTGGCTTTCGCCCGCAACCCCTGACGGCGCAGGCTCGCAGCGATGGTTTTGATGTTGTACTCCGGCAACTCATCAGCAAGACGTGGCGCACCATAACGCTGTTTTGCCCCAGCGAATGCCTTACGGACAGCCTCATCGCAAATGAGCCGGAAATGCTGGCGCGGGGTTATCTGACAACGACGCCTGCGCCAGACATACCAGCCGCTGCGGGCAACCTGAAGCACCCGACATATGGCTTTGATGCTGAACTCTGCCCGATGCTTTTCGATAAAGACATACTTCATTTCAGGCGCTTCGCGAAGTATGTCGCGGCCTTTTGGAGAATAGCCAGTTCTTCATCGCGCTCCGCCAGTTGGCGCTTCAGACGCGCATTTTCGGCAGCCAGTTCATTCTCGCGCTCTGATGAGTTCATCTGCTGGTGTTGTTTACTCCGCCAGTTGTAGAGCTGGGATTCATACAAGCTGAGTTCACGGGCAGCAGCAGCGATTCCAATACGCTCAGCCAGTTTAAGGGCTTCATCGCGAAATTCGGGCGTGTACTGTTTGCGGGGCGTTTTGCTGGTTGGTACTGGTTTTGTCATGAGTAATCACCTCTGGTTGAGAGTTTACTCACTTAGTCGCGTGTCCACTATTGCTGGGTAGGATCAGATCTGGAGATACCAGATCTCAGTACAGGGCAGGCAAAAAACCCGGCACGGTGGCCGGGTTGGAGACAGAACGATTAAGCTTCGACTGGCGCGCGCCAGTCGTCGGAACCAGAGGTTCCAGCGACGGTGTGCTCCCAGTCGATTTTGCGGTAGGCCAGTGAGACTTCAATCAGTTGGGTGTAGTCCAGCTTGGCTGGGTCCTGGCAGTGTGGCATCTGGCAGTTAACATCAACGATGGTGGCATCGGTCAGCACGGTAGAGAAGAAGTGCTCCTGTTTGCCTTCCACCGAGGTGCGATACCACTTCAGGGTAACGGTTGGCAGCATTTCACCGGAGGCGAGGGCGTTGTACATCAGCGGCACCGCTTTGTTCAGTGCGACGGTGAATTTAAACGGCTTGTGTACGCGCTGACCGGATGGCTGACCGGATTGCGGGTCGGTTGGTACGGTAACGACGTGCTTGAATTCCTGCACCAGCATTTCGTCTTCGTGGCCTTCCACGTAGATGTTGCCGACAGAGTCAGAGGTGAAAGCACCCGCGGTAATGTTGCCCTGAGTTTTTCCTTCGATGCTGATATAGCATGGAGTTGGCATGGTATTGCTCCTTGTTGTTGAACGAGTTGAATAACTTCACGTTCTGTATAGCAATCTGCATGCCAATTTTTATCCTGTTGTTTTTGCTGATGAATCACTTAAGTCATATTTTCCTTAAGCCAAATTTGAGCAAGAAGTTGCGCAGACCTCGCGAAAAAACGGCATCCATTGCGCAAACAGTGATTTCCACCAGAAAGTGAGCAAGAAGTTGCGCAGAATGCGCAGTAATGCTGAAAGTTTTCCTTAGTGATAAATTAATCAAAGGAATAACCAATTTAAACACGGTATTTTGATAGGTTAATGACAAATAAGGTGATAATTTGCGCACGTTTGCGAAGGGTGTGAGTAAGCGGTTACTTACATTTATTATGCAAAATAGGCATAGGAAAACTAAAATTCAGGTAAGAAAAGTAAAACAGGCGGGTATTGCTATCACGCAATACCCGCCTGTTTTATTGATTACCGTGGCGTTCTTAATCGGGACATCATAATCTGTCTGGCTAAATGATTAACGCGACTGTGTGATGAACCATAAAAAGACAGGGGAAATCGGGAATTAATGTTCGTTGCTTAAGGCTGAAACCACACGGTTGCGGCCTTCCTGTTTGGCTTGATACAGCGCCTCATCCGCTAGCTTGAAGGTTCGCTCGACTGACATATCGCTGGTGCCCGGTTCCCACAGGGCAACACCTAATGAGATCGTAATGTTGCCCACGACCGGTATCGTGGAGTCCTGCGTGCGTTGACGTAATCGTTCAGCAATCTTGATAGCCTCATCCTGACTGGTTTCGGGCAGCAGGATCAGGAACTCTTCACCGCCGCTGCGGCACAGAATGTCGGCATCGCGCGAGCTGGTGCGAATAAGCTGTGATAGATAGCGAATAACAGTATCCCCGACGTCGTGACCATGAGTGTCATTGATGCGCTTGAAGCGATCGATATCGAGCGCAATGACCGCAAAGCTTTTTTGCCCCATCTGCCAGTAGCGGAGAACGCTGTCCAACCCACGACGATTGAGCAGTTCGGTCATCGGGTCCGAGTGTGCCTCAGAGCGTAACTTACCAATTTTGCGCTGTAATAAATCGATACCCAGTAACATTGCCTGCTTAAGCTGAGAGGCTTCAAAATACCAAGAGTGGATATTTCTGATATCGTCAGAAACGTCTGTCGCATCCATCTTATTGGCACTGCGCGCCAACAGCCAGAGGGGCTGTGCGATGAGTCGGGCAAGTAGCCAGACGCACAAGATAGTAAGCAGCGCTAGCGGGAGCGTATGACGCAGAACGTTCAGCATCAGTCCATCCAATGGTTTCAGCGTGGTGTCCGTTGGACGAAGCGCCACAATCTCCCATTGTGAGGTTGATTCAACGGCGTAACCCGCTAACATTTTTTCACCCAGATAGTTAACCATATGCTGGCTACCATTATCTTCGCGCTGTGTGTCGATCTTCAGATCGTTGGTTTCTACTTTACCAATACGCTCCATATCGCGGTGATACAGCATCTTTCTATTTTTATCGGTGACATAAATATAAGAGCCGTCGCGGTAATAGTGTTTATCTAACAGCGTATTAAGCACGCTGGGTTGCTTGAGATAGATCGATCCGCCGATAAACCCTTTATATCGGCCATCTCGCGTGAAAATCGGCGACGATATCAGCACGATAAGGTTATTGGCGGCAGACATATAGGGCTGACTGATGAGAGGCCGCTTTTCTTTTAACGCGTCGAGCACGCCGTCTGTTGTCAGGTTTCTCCCGATTAATTGGAACGTGTCGGGTGATGTGGCCCTGACAATACCTTTTTCATCGGCAATGACGACAGAGTTGAAGTTGCTGGTCTGTAATCGCAGGCGGTCAGCTTCTTTTAGCAGACTGACTTTGTCATCCATTTGGTAAGCGACGATGTTTGCGCTGTAGGCTAACTGCTGCTGGGATTCTTTAAAGAAAGAATGGGTCATTGCCGCAAGTTTGGCGGCGTAGACGCGGTTGGCTTCAAGTGTGTTATCAATCAGAAGCTCTCGCTGGACGCGATAGCTGGCATAAAAACTGTTTGCCAGCGTCACTAATGCGCTTGCCACTGCTAGTAATAAGATAAGGCGTCGTAGCCCGAAATGATTGAGTAGTTTAAAAAACATAGTGGCAGAGCGGCACAGTGGCAAAAAATGACCGCTATCATAAGTGTTGATGCCCTGCGGTGCAAAAGAATTGACCAGCAATCAGGAGTTGACGGCTTCTGCTATGATCCAGACAATCCTTGTTTTTATAAAATATGGGTAGGTTTTATGGAAGCGTGGCTGGATCATCTGGTTACCCAATCACTCGCGTATTCGCTGATCGCCGTCATGCTGGTTGCCTTTCTGGAATCTCTGGCTCTGGTGGGCTTGCTGTTGCCAGGTACGGTTATGATGGCAACGCTGGGGGCACTGATCGGTAGCGGACAAATGGGGCTGTATCCGGCGTGGGCGGCTGGGATTATCGGCTGCCTGCTAGGGGACTGGATTTCCTATTTTATTGGCGTGCGTTTCAAAGCGCCGCTGCATAACTGGTCTTTCCTGAAAAAGTATCAGGCATTAGTGAATAAAACCGAATATGCCCTGTATCAACACCCAATGCCGACGATATTGATCGGGCGCTTCGTCGGCCCGACGCGGCCGTTAATCCCGATGGTGGCGGGAATGTTGGGGTTGCCTCCGTATAAATTTGCCGTGCCGAATATCATCGGCTGCCTGCTGTGGCCACCGGCCTATTTCTTACCCGGTATTTTGGCTGGGGTGGCGATTGATATTCCCGCAGACACGAACAGCGCCGGTTTTAAGTGGTTATTACTGACAACAGCCGTCGTAGTATGGGTCGCAGGCTGGTTAAACTGGCGCTGGTGGCGTAGCGATAAGCGTAAGCATCCTGATTGGTTTAGCAGAAAGATACCGCTCAGACGCCTGCGTTGGGTCGCTCCAGCGATATCTGTAGCGGCGGTTGCATCGTTGATCGTGCTGATTCAGCACCCGCTGATGCCAGTTTACCGGCACCTGCTATGGCAGGTGCTCAACGGGTAGCCGTTATTCCGGCCGGGGACGTTCCCGGCCCTTGCCAGATTTAACAGTAGAACTCAGCGACCTGCTCGAAAATACGCATTTCTTCACCGTGACGGCGTACCTGTAGAACGTCCTCCAGCTTTTCTACCTGACTGATCATTTGCTGTAGCCGTTGGTCATCTTTAACCAATAGCCAGATTCGGCTTTCTTCACCGTTTGTCAGCGGCATACACAGAATGCCTTCTACGTTAAATGCCCGGCGGGCAAACAGGCCGCAAACGTGTGACATCACGCCGGGATGGTTGCGTACAGAGAGTTCTAGCGTGACCTGATTTGAAGTTGCTTGAGTTGACATAGTCATTAATCTCCGATCATATCGATGTTCGCTGCGCCCGGCGGCACGATGGGGAAAACTTTTTCATTAGCGTCAATGCGTACGTGGATCAGCGCTGGGCCCGGCTGGTTGAGTGCTTCTTTCAACGCGGCCTGTGGGTCGGTTGCGGCGTTCAGATCGCAAGTCGCAAAGCCGAAACCTGCGGCAATCGCGAGGAAATTCGCACTGTAGCGGTAATCTGCGGCGAAGATGCGTTGCTGGAAGAACATATCCTGTTGCTGATGAACCAGACCGAGTGACTGGTTATTCATCAGGACGATTTTTACGTTGAGCCCTTCTTCTGCCGCAGTCGCCATTTCCTGAATGTTCATCATCAGGCTACCATCACCCGAGAAGCACACTACGGTACGCTCCGGTTCGGCCAGTGCCGCACCAATCGCCGCAGGCAAGCCAAAACCCATCGTGCCAAACCCGCCGGATGTCAGCCATTGGCGCGGGCGACGCAGCGGATAAGATTGAGCGACCCACATCTGGTGCTGTCCGACATCGGTCGTAATGATGGCATCATCCGTCAACGCCTGTGCCGTAGCTTGAACCAGACCATAATGGCTTAAGGGATCGTCAACATTCGGCATGTTGAACGGAAATTCCTGTTGCAGCCCGCGGACGGTTGCGTGCCATACATCACGCGATTGGGGGGCAATATGTGGCAGCAGGTGATCCAGCGCCTGCGCGACATCGGCATTGATCGCCACGTGCGGTTGACGGATCTTGCCTAACTCGGCCGGATCGATGTCGATGTGGATGATGCTGGCCTGCGGGCAAAACTGCTCCGCTTTACCAATCGCGCGATCGTCAAAACGTGCACCCAGCACAATTAACAAATCCGCCTGCTGTAAGATCAGATTGGTTGATCGTGCGGCGTGCATGCCGAGCATACCCAGCGACAGAGGATGATCGACAGGCATTGAGCCTAGGGCCATTAGCGTCATGGTGGTTGGCAGGCTGGAACGTTCCGCTAACTGAACGGCCTGTTCGTGTGCGACGCTGCTAATAATTCCCCCGCCCAGATAGAGAACCGGACGCTGCGCTGCGTTAATCATGGCGGCAGCCCGCTCAATGTCCTGCTGCACGATGGCTGGTGGCGTATCGAGAGGAAAGACGCTAGGCAGTTCACTCAGTTCAATGGTCGCGTTCTGAATGTCTTTTGGAATATCGATCCACACCGGGCCAGGGCGACCCGATTGTGCGATGCGAAACGCTTCCGGGATCACGCGCGGCAGTTCGTTGATGTCACGCACCAGATAATTATGCTTGGTGACGGGGATAGAGATGCCGTAGGTGTCGACTTCCTGAAATGCATCGGTGCCGATCATGCTGGAAGGCACTTGACCGGTGATACACACCAGCGGGATTGAATCCAGTTTGGCATCGGCAATGGCAGTAAGCAGGTTGGTTGCTCCCGGACCGCTGGAGGCCATACAAACGGCGGCTTGCCCGCTGGCGCGCGCCATGCCTTGTGCCATAAATCCTGCGCCTTGCTCATGGCGAGCCAAAACGTGGCGAATCGTCTTGCTTTGACCCAGTGCATCATATAACGGCAGAGCTGCGCCACCTGGAATACCCGCTACGGTGGTGATGCCCTGCTGTTCGAGCAATCGAACAATCAACTGAGCGCCTGTATAACGCATGTTTACATCCTTCATCAGGGCCGGTGCGGTGTCGGAGCGGGGAGGGTAGAAACAAGAAACCCCGCTCGGCTGGCGCCGGCGGGGTTTGAGAATCTTCGATTCGGAACCCGTTACGGCGCGCTGCCGACGACGACCACGACCACCACGCGCACGACGACGACCGCGTCAACATGCGCGGTGCTTAGTAGTGCTGAAGTGGAAGAAGAGTAGTGCGTCACGGGAATCCTATTTACGTTATTTACGTTTACGTTATTTGTGTTCGAATAAGTAATGAACCAATTGCCAATTCATATAAGCACAGCAGCATAAAAAGACACAATACCCACAAGGGATAAAAACCGAATATGCCTACAGGATCACAATCTATCGACATTTAATGCTGTTATTACTGCTTTATTTTTCGCCACACAACCAGAGAAGCGTGACTTTTTTCACAATTGGAACAGGGTTTCAATGTTATAAATGATAAAATAATCATTGAGATAGTGGGTGGTGACAGATGGGCATGTCCCGAGCAGTGGGGAGAGGTGTATTAAGCGGTATCTTACTGATGGCAATAGGTATCAGCCAGGCGATCGCCTGCCAGGCAGGCCCTGCCAATGAATGGATGCGCGGTATTGAACAGCAGCGTCAGGCTGATTTGGGTAATGGTTGTTATCTCAACCCGATTATTGCGGGCGATCATCCTGATCCCACCATTATCAAGGATGGCGCTGATTACTACATGACGTTTTCGTCCTTTGACGACATCCCCGGACTGTTAATTTGGCACTCGCGCGATCTGGTGAACTGGCAGCCGCTTGGCCCTGCGATAACGACGCCCGTTGACGCGATCTGGGCACCGGATTTGGTGAAACACGACGGCAAATATTATATCTACTTCACTACAAACCGGATTATCGACGCCAAAGGAACGAAAAAGAAAACGCTGTATGTGATTACCGCCGATGATATTCGCGGCCCATGGACAGCGCCGAAAGATACCGGTCTTAAAAACCCGGCTAGCGACCCCGGCCATGTGGTGGGGGAGGATGGTAAGCGTTACATCTTTATGTCTGGCGGCAACCGCGTGCAGTTAACCGATGACGGGCTGTCGACGGTCGGTGAAATGGAGGTGGTCTATCAGGGGTGGCAGTATCCAGAAGAGTGGGATGTGGAAAGCTTCTCACAGGAAGGGCCGAAGATGCTGCGCCACGGCGATTACTTCTACATGGTGCTGGCGGAAGGCGGCACGGCTGGGCCACCAACCGGACATATGGTGATTGCCGCGCGATCGAAATCGATCAACGGGCCGTGGGAAAATTCACCGCATAACCCGATTATCCGCACGCAGGATCGTTCAGAAAAATGGTGGTCACGCGGCCACGCAACGCTGATCGAAGGACCGGATAAAAATTGGTACATGATGTACCACGGTTATGAAAACGGCTTTATGACGCTGGGACGTCAGGCGATGTTGGAGCCGATCGTCTGGGGGAATGATGGCTGGTTTACCTCTGCTGGATTCGATACTGGCAAACCGATTCGCAAACCCGCAGGGGGCGAAGCGGTGCCTCACGGTATCGGTTGGTCTGATAGTTTTACCGACGAGAAATTTCCAGCCCGCTGGCATTTCTACCGCGCCAATGCGGAAGAACTGAAGCGGGTCACGCTTAAAGACGGTAAGCTACAGTTGAAGGCAAAAGGAACGTCGCCGAAAGACAGCGCGCCGCTGACGATGATCCCCGGCGATCAGGCTTACCAAATTGAAGTCACGGCGAATTTCGCTCCCGGAGCGCAGGCCGGTTTACTGCTGTTCTACAATGCGAAGCTGTACGTCGGGCTGTCGTTTAATCAGGACGGGACGGTGATGCACCGCTATGGGCTGGAAAGAGCGGAGAAGAAACTACCGCACATCACGGGCAATGAGGTGCAAATTCGGATGAAAAACGACCGTCATATCGTGACGTTTTACACCCGAACCTCGGATCAGGAACCGTGGAAGAAGTATCCGGTGCAGATGGAAGTGTCTGGCTACCATCACAACGTCGCGTATGACTTCCTCAGTTTGCGGCCTGCCCTTTACGCGTCGGGCGAAGGCGACGTAACGTTCAGTAACCTGCGCTATCAGGCTTTGCCTTAACTCCTCAATCCGAAGACGGACGCGAAATCCCCAGGATGGCGGCTGCCTCGGCGCTGCCATCCTGTAGCGCCTGAGTCGGCCCATCATAATAAATCTGCCCGTCCACGATCAGCACCGTGCGTTTTGCGATCCGCATGGCATCATCCAGATTGTGGGACACCATCAACAGCGTGAACTGACGCTCCTGACACACGCTTTCAACCAGATCGAGCATCTCCTGGCGCAGCGCGGGATCGAGTGCCGAAAACGGTTCATCCAACAGCAGAATCGGTTGATGACGCACCAGACAGCGTGCCAATGCTGCGCGCTGACGCTGTCCACCGGAAACCTGCGACGGTAGCCGATCCAGAAGATCCGCCAGACCGACCCGATTGGCGATCTGCCGTAGCGTTTCACGCTGTGCGGCACTGAGTCGCAGGCCGGGGTGCAATCCTAGCGCGATGTTCTGCCCAATCGTCAGGTGAGGAAACAGGTTGTTTTCCTGAAACAGGATCGAAACCGGTCGTTTCGCGGGAGGCGTCTCGCGGTGAGATGCGCCGTTAAGCCGTAACTCACCACTATCCGCCATCAGGAAACCGGCAACCAGATTCAGCAGCGTGCTTTTTCCTGCGCCACTGGGGCCGAGGATGGCGATGCGCTCACCCGGTTTGACGTGAAAATCAAAGCGCATAGGTAAGTGCTGATAGAAGTAGGTCAATTTCTCAAGCGCGATCATGACGGCCTGCCAGTTTCTCAATCAGGGTAAATAACATAAAGCACAGCAGCATCAACAGCAGTGCCGTGACTGCGCCATCGGCGCTGCGATAGGAACCAATTTGCTGGTACAAATAGAATGGCAACGTGCGGAATTGCTCATTGCCGAACAGTGCGATGACGCCGAAGTCACCGATTGACAGCACGCAGGAAAAGGCCAACGCCTGAGCTAACGGCTGCTTCAGCGCAGCCAGCTCGATCAGCTTCAGCCGCTGCCAGCCGCGAATATCCAGCGATGTACAGAGCCGGTTATAGCGCTCGGCAACGTCCAGCATGGGATTTTCCAGCACCTTAATGGCATACGGAATTGCCATCAGCGCATTCGTGAACACCACCAGCGCATAGGGGGATTGTGGTAGCCCGATGCTGTTATTCAGCAGCAGGAAAAAGCCGGTTGCCAGCACAATACCGGGCATGGCGAGGATGAGCATGCCGCTCAGATTCATCAACTGCCCGTAGAGTGGCTTCTGGCGTAACTTGAGCTCGCGGCTACTCCAGAGCAGCATCATGGTTAACACCAGACACAACAATCCTGCGCCTAAGGCAATGCGCAGCGAGGTAAACAGCGTTTGCCAGAGCACGGGCTGTTGCAGCACGGTAACCAGCGAGCGATTCACGCCATCGACCACCACGGCTAGCAAAGGGGGAATGACCAGCAGCAACAGTGCGCCGATCAGCAGGCCGTCGGTGAGGCGACTTAAGGTACTATCCTGCAAGTTGCGCCAGGCAAGCTGCTGCGTGCTGCCGACGGGTAGAATGCGTCCCAGCCGCTGGCTCAGCAGCACCAAACCTAGACAGCAAACCATCTGAATTAATGCCAGCAGTGCTGCTCGCGCTGGATCATAATCAAAGCTCAATGCCTGATAGATAGCCAACTCAATCGTCGTCGCCTGCGGGCCACCGCCTAGCGACAGCACCGTGGCAAAGCTGGCAAAGCAGAGCATAAAAATCAGCGCGCCGGTGGGTAAAATCTGCCTGCGCAGGTTGGGCCATTCCAACAGACGGAAATGTTGCCAGCTATTCATACCTAAATTGGCGGCTAGCTGGCGCTGCTCGGTGGCGATGCCCTCTAAGGATTGCAACAGCAGTCGGGTTGCCAGCGGCAGATTGAAGAATACATGTGCCAGCAGGATGCCCTGCAATCCGTAGGGTGAGAACGTGTATTTCAGGTCAAACCAGCCCAACGCAGAGGCCAGCCAGCCTTGGCGGCCATATACGCTGAGTAGGCCAAAAACGGCGACCAGCACGGGCAGTACCAGCGTCATAGCGCACAGGCGCAGCAGCCAACGGTGACCGGGGAAACGCCGCCGATACAGCGCTCTGGCGAGGAAAATCGCGGGAACGGTAGAAAACAGTGCAGAGAGAAACGCCTGCCAGAAGGTAAACCGAATGACATGCCAGAGATAACAGTCATGCCATAGCGTGCGCCACTGACTTTCGGGCGCCTGTAGCCACAGTGCGCCGAAAGCCAGTACGGCAACGGAAATTAACAGCGAGGTGGCCAGTAGTCCCGGCCACAAACGTCCGCCGATCAGTGGCTGACGGCGCGTTGCCATGCCTGAATCCACTGTGTCCTTTGGTCGGCGACTTCTTGTGCGCTGAACTGCATGGCTTTCTCAGGCACGGCAAGCGTCGCGAAGCCCGCAGGCAGTTCGGTTTTCACCGCCGGATACATCCAGTTCGTGGTGGGGATAGCCTGCTGGAAGGTTGGGCTCAGGATGAACTTCATAAAGCGTTTTGCCAGCTCGGGATTTTTGCTGGAAGCCAACTGCCCGGCGATTTCGATTTGCAGATAATGCCCTTCGCTAAAGGTGGCCGCCGCGTAGTTGTCTTTCTTCTCTTCGATGATGTGATAAGCCGGTGATGTGGTATAGCTCAGCACCAGATCCGCTTCCCCTTTCAGGAACAGGCCGTAGGCTTCGCTCCAGCCTTTGGTCACGGTAACGGTTTTTTTCGCCAGCTTCTGCCAGGCTTGTGGCGCATCGTCGCCGTACACTTTCTGCATCCATAGCAGCAGGCCCAACCCCGGCGTGCTGGTGCGTGGATCCTGATAGATCACTTTCCACGGTGCGTTGCTGTCCAGCAGTTCATGCAGGCTTTTCGGCGGGTTCTTCAGCGTGTCTTTGTTATACACAAAAGCAAAATAGCCGTAGTCGTAAGGGATGAACGTCTTATTGCTCCAGCCGCCCGGCACTGTGACGGCGCTGGTGTCCTGACCGTGTGGCGTAAACAGACCGGTTTGCTCCGCAGCCTGCAACAGGTTGTTGTCCAGCCCCAGAATGATATCCGCTTTGCTGTTTTTGCCTTCCATACGCAGACGGTTCAGCAGCGATGCGCCATCCTCCAGCGCGACAAAATTCAGTTCGCACTCGCACTCTTTTTCAAACGCGGTTTTAATGACGGGGCCTGGACCCCATTCGGAAGCGAATGAGTCGTAGGTATAAACGGTAAGCGCGGGCTTGGCGAAAGCGGATGCTGAGAGCAGTAACAGACAAGGCAGGCTGGTTTTCAGCACGATGGCTGAACGGTGTAATAATTGATTTAACACTTTGCACTCCTGAGAATCATAGGGTGGCAAAGGACTTCGAGGCAGCAATAAGCCGCACTCTCAAATCCCTTCGCCGGTATTAACCGGATCAGGTTCGACGGGTATCTTCTCAGCGAAAAATTTTCCGCACCCCGTTGAGAACGACTCATTGTAAAGGGTTAAGTCGGGCAGTGAAAGGTTCTCAGCGTTCCGGCGGCGCGAACCAGGCTTGAATACTCCACAGTACAGGCACAATCTCGCTTAACGTAATGAACTCTGTTGTCCTGTTTGTGGACATTCACCATTTCACTGCCTCCTGCTCGATTAGTGCGGTACACCAGTCGATAAAGGCGCGGATAGCTGGCGAGAGGTGGCGGCTTTGCGGGTAGAGGATGAAAATAGGTTCACGTGGTGCTTCGAGATCAGGAAGCAGCCGGACAAGATGTCCATCAGAGAGTTGCTGGCGTACCATATAACTGGCAATGCGTAGTAGACCCAGACCCGCTACACCCGCGGCGAGATAGGCATCGGTGTCATTTACGCTGATCTGTCCTGCTAGCGGAATCGCTACGGTGTGAGCTTCATCGTGAAACCCCCAACTAATTGAACGAGCTGCCCGGCTGTGGATATAGCCCACTGCGACATGATCTTTGAGCGAGTCCAACGTTGTGGGGTATCCATGTTGTTCGAGATAGCGTGGGGAAGCGCAGATAGTCCAATGGAACGCCCCGAGACGTCGTGCGGCCAGTCGTGATAACGGGGGTTCTCCGGTTCTGATGACACAATCAATACCCTGCTGGACAATATCGACAGTGGCATCACCCAGATGGAAGTCCAACCTTATTCCCGGATGACGCTCACAGAAGTCCGGCAGTGCCGGGATCAGGAAATTTTTGACCAGAGAAGGTGTCGCCCCGATTCTGATCGTTCCCTGTAGTTCCTCCTTTTGCTGTGCCGTTACGCTTTCCGCCGCGTGCACATCCCGCAAGATCGCTTTGCAACTGTCGTAATAGCGCAGGCCAATATCCGTAATACTGAGTGCTCGCGTCGTTCGGTTGAGTAACCGAGCGCCGAGATGTGATTCGAGTTCTTTGATGCTGCGGGTGACGGTGGATGGCAGAACATGCATTGTTTCCGCCGCTTTTTTGAAACTACCCGCATCGACCACTCGGATAAATGTCTCCATGGCCTGAAACCGATCCATACGATGATGTCTCCCCATTTTGCGATGAAACGTGTAAGGCGTACTGCCGTGTTAGCAGCCATATCACCTTATCGTTTGATTTTTTCAAATTATGAAGTGAGCTGGCGGAATCTTATCATCTGCGCATTTTTGTATAACATGACACTCGATCTTTGAATGTCCTTATTCTGACAAGCAGTATCGGACAAAAGGCGTGTTAGCACACTGACTACATGGGGCGTTCACTATTCCCTATGATAGCGATAATTTGAAATTGTGAAGGAGTTAAGGCGTGAATGATAGCGGAACAGCGTTGAAAGATATTCTTGTGCTTGGCGCAGGGCAACTCGGTATGGCGGTATTGCGTGCTCTTGCACCGCGTGCGCGAACCTTGCCGTTGTCGGTCACGGCACTCGTCTCGCCGGACACCGTTAACGATCCGTCGGAGCACGGGATGGCAACACTGACCGAACTCCGTGCACTAGGGGTTGACGTTATCGGGTTCGATCTGGCCTCTGATGAACATGCTCTAACCGAGCTTTTCAGGAATTATAAGACGGTATTGAACTGTTCGGGGTTCGTAGCGGGGCCAGGCACTCAGATGAAAATAACCAGATCGGTGTTGGCTGCCAACGTCGCGCGCTATTTCCCTTGGCAATTCGGTGTTGATTATGACGTTGTGGGTCGAAAAAGCGGCCATCCGGTTTTTGATGAACAATACGACGTGAGACAACTGCTACGTAGCCAACGGAGTACCGAATGGGTGATTGTTTCGACTGGTATGTTCACGAGTTTCCTGTTTGAACCCGTCTTCGGCGTGGTGGATCTGGAGCACGGAATCCTTCACGGTCTGGGAAGTTGGGATACGCAAGTGACCGTGACGATCCCCGAAGATATTGGCTGGCTCACGACTGAAATTTTGTTGGCTGAACCACGACGGGCTAATGAGGTGGTCTACGTGGCAGGTGACACTATTTCATACGGGCAACTTGCCGATGTCGTTGAACGTGTCACAGGGAAGGTCTTTGAGAAGACACTATGGACTCTGGACAAATTGCGCAAGGATCTGAAGGTGGCCCCAGATGACGCAATGGCGCACTATCGGGCTGCGTTTGCTTTGGGAGAGGGCATGTGGTGGGACAAATCCGGCACGTTCAATGAACGCAATGGTTACGAGACGGTCGACGTCGAACATTTCTTACGGATGCAATTGCAAAAATAGACCGCGGGGTGCGGGGCGATTCAACGTGCCCCGCACCTTTTTCAACGGTACTCAGCGTTCCGGCGGCGCGAACCAGGCGGATTTAAAATCAAACCAGCCCAGCATGTTCATCCTGACGCCGCGCATGCTGCGCTGCCCTTGAAGTTGCAGCCAGTGATGCAGTAACGGATGCAGTTGCCCGCTCTTGATGAGCTTTTCACACCATTCCGCCATCGGCAACGTATGGTTACGCCACTGCTGTGCGTCCGTGCCCAGGTCGTCGTTCAGGCAATGTTGCACCAGTGGCAGCTCATAGAGCATGGCGAATAGAGAGAATTCGAGCGGCAGGTAACAATTCAGGCTACCAAACCAGATATCGCTTGCGGCATTGCCCTGATACCAGTCTTCGTAGCTGATGATCTGAACATGCAGGGTGATGCCCTGTTGCGCCAGCAGTGTGCGCATAATCTCGCTTAATATCCGATACTCCGGATGTTCCTGATAGAACGTAAGCGTGACTTCTGTTAGCCCTTCAGGAATGGACTGTGGCGTATCGGGATGATGGTGATGCCAGCGTGGCAGCAGGCTATAGGCGGGCGACCAGTCGCGCTGGTTGCTGGTATTGGCATGGCTGAGCAGCGAAATAGGGTTAAATACCTGTCTGAGCCATTGCTGAACCTCTGGGCGTTGGTTCAACTGCGAGCGCTTGTCGAATAACAGGAAATAACCGCCTTCCTCCATTCTACTTTCCAACTGTTCATGATGAGACTCATCAGACTGGAATTGGACAGACACTGGCATTTCTTCCGGTTCATCCGGTAAGACCCAGATGTTGACCTCATCAATCAGCGCCCGATAGCCAAAATAGTCATCGAAAGCCCGGATTTTCAACTGGCTGCTGTTATTGCGTACCACCGCGTAAGGCCCGGTGCCAATCGGGTGCTGTGCAAAATTCGGCAGCGTTTGCCACTCTTGCGGCAGGATCATGGCGTGTACGCTGGCCAGGAGCCACGGTAGCCATTTATCTGGGCTGCTCAGCTTGATATCAATCACAAACGGCATCGGTGAGGTCACCGCTTCAATATGGGAAAAGAGCGGAAGCGGAGCGAGGCGCGATAACGATGTGGTGATGTCGTCCATCGTGAGTTCACGACCGTGATGGAAACGGATTGCCGGACGCAGATAAAAGCGCCAGTGCAAGGGAGATAATTGCTGCCAATGATGAGCCAGATCGGGTTTCAGTTCCCCATTTTCCTCATTTATGTTGGTTAATCCGCTAAAAATTTGTCGCGCAATATGCATTTCTGAACGCCGCAGTGCTGAACTTGGCAGTAAATTGCCTAACGGGCGGTAATAGAGGATGCGCAGAATGTGCTTGCCTTGCCGGAAACTTCGCCCAAGGTGAGAGAGTAGCATCTGGCGCACCGCTTCTTTGTCACCGACCAGTTGCACCAGTTGCTCAATACGATCCTGTTCCAGCAGATCTTCGGCACGCTGCTGCTGTAGCGCTAATCCGGTGTACACAAAGGAGAGCTGCGAACGTTTTCCTCTCCCAGCTTCTGCCTGCCAGATGAGCCAGCCTTCTTGCTGCATTGCGTTCAATAACGAGCGGATATGGCGGCGTGAGCAGTTAAGTACCCCGGTCAGTTCTTGCAGCGTGGTATCGGTGGTTTGCCCCTGAAAGTGTTGCCACAGGCGGATGAACTGTTGTTGCAATCGAGGAGAAGACATAAAAGAGGAACTCCCTGCACTAAAGTCATCAATTTATCTTTCCCTATATTACGTCGATACTTTTCAACAAGGAAATAAAGGAGGTGGCTCATGGCGATTTCCCGTTTGTCCCAGTTCTATCAAACCTACTTATCGACCTGTAAAGCGACGTGGTTGCGATGGATGTCTGCCCAGCAGCGAATCGCACTGTTGCAGCAGGCGACGCAGTGGCACCTGAACGACATGTCCGACGACGAATATCGGCATTGGCTCTAGGTGGTGTGAGGAAACGTATTCTGAGTAATGGTGATGTTTCACCAACCAGCGAGTTCTCTCGCTGGTTTTTTTTATGGTGCTGACCTGCTTATCGCCTTTTGGTTTTTCGCTGATAGTTTGCGGCAAAGAGATATCAGCGGCAGTGTTCACGTAATAATTTACCCTCGCTGAGTAATGCACAATAACGTGCTAATTCGTCCTGCTGGTGTGCATTGCGTATCTGCAAGGCCAGATTAATCGTGGCAAGCTCCTGGGCGTTGTCGGCTAATTCCTGTGGTATTTTTTTTTGTTTAGCTAGCCAGTCGGCGACATCACTCCATTCCCATAGCGGCGATGTACCACGTAAGCGTTGAACCGGAGAGGGAAAATCGCCCGCGCCACGTTTTCCATCTTTGAGAAGCGCAATGGCTTGACGCGATAGCGCGGATAAGGCCGCGATATCACTGATCCCAACCCAGGCTGCATCGACGGAGTGGACGTTTGCCTGGATACCTGCGGACTCAATGTCATGAATAGCGCTGATGACTGCGGTAGAAAAAAGGGGGCTTTCTCGATCAAATTCGAGATAGACAGCGTTGCCATAAAAGCAGACCAGAGCATCGTCACAGCCGCTGGAAAAAAGCGCATCCTCCAGTCCTATGGTATCTGCAGAAACGCCCGATAGCGTGAGAGAAAAGTGATACGTTGTCATAAATTCCTCGCTAAACCGTATGTATCTTCTATTGTTTCTGCATTGCCAGACAGCTATCGACGTTGCGGCGGATTTGCTTTGCGTGGTTTTCTGGGACTGATGGCGTGGACCAAATACTCATCATGTGAGTACTGTGGTTCGGAGTACCGCAGACAAGCCTGCCAAATGCATGCCCACTACTAGAATAAAAACGCCAGCCCTGCGCTAATGCGTATTCAATAGCTGCTTGAATGTGCTTATTTGGATGTTTTTTCATCGCTATAGAGAGCCATGGTAAATTCAATTGTTGACGGATGTCAACATCGTTATTGGTCGAGAATGAAATATATCCGCTTATTTCTCTGAAAATTGAACGATGTGATAAGCCTGCGCGCGGCTTCGCAAAAGAAAGTAGAAGACAGGAGAGGGATTATGCTCGCAGAGGGGGGTATTCAGCGATTGCTAAAGTAACGATGATTTAATACTCAACATTGAATATTAGGATGAAATCTATTGTCATTAAAATTAAACAATTCTGTGAATGTGTTTCTATACTAATAATAAATCGTAACGCAAAGAAATTAACTGGGTTGCTAAATAACTGCATGTAATTATTCACATTATGAATTGTTTTTAATTGAAATCATTATCGTTAAAATGACGTTTTTTTGTGATGATGATCTTATAGATAAAATTATTTTTTATAGGTTACTATTTTTTTTCTTGCATTTAACGCAGGTTGTCACAATCTTTAATTAATATGTAACATGTGGTGGTGTTTTATTTTTTATTACTTACCTGAAATTTACTTCACAGCAACTTTCTGAATAACTCGACGGATGTAAAAATGAGCGATGTACCGTATCAGTCAATAGCGCTTTACGAAAAACCAGAATCCTGGCGGTCCGCCCCCGGGGTACATAATATTAAGCTAACACCTCTTTTTATCGTTGTTTTTTCTGGTGTTTTACTGCTCTTTGCCCTGGCTGTCGCAACATCATCCTATTTTTTGAAGCAAGCAGAATTGTCATTAAATGAATCAACGCTGGAATTGAACGTTCGGATGGAGTTAGTTGATAGCGCGAATCATATGCGTGCGGCACGTATGAATTTGCTGCATGCGGTGAACCACTTACATAATGGTCTTACGGACAGTTACAACGCCAGTATGAAAGCCGCCGAAGAACGGCTGGCGATGTCGCAGCAAATGTTTAACGGATATCAAAATAGAGCGGTTCGCGCTGACGTTGAACAAGCACGTGATAATGAACTGAAAGCACGCTATAGCGATTATGTCGAGCGGGGTATCAAGCCGATGTTTGATATAGCGAAACGGGGCAATGTTGACGAACTCAATGCGTTTGAGTCGACCACCCTGTCTAAGTTGGACGATGAGTATGACGTGCCGCTGAAAGCGTCTTACCTTTATCGGGTTGAGATGGCAAAAAATATTAATGTGACGGCCGACAGACATTCAACGCTGGGATATACGCTCATGACGGGGGCGTTTATTCTTGCCATCGTGTTAACCGGTATGACGTTCTTATTAATTCGCCGGGTCATTATTAATCCAATACAGTATTGGGTGTCGCGTATACAAGCGATCGCGCAGGGAGATTTAACGCGCACGAGTGTGGATGTGGGAAGAAATGAAATTGGTATTTTGGGGGACAATATCCAGCAAATGCAGGATTCACTCTCAGAGACCGTTGGCTCGGTGCGTGATAGTGCGGAGTCGATTCACAGCAGTTCGACAAAAATTGCTGTCGGTAATACCGACTTATCCGCCCGGACGGAACAGCAGGCCGCAGCGCTGGCGGAAACGGCAGCCAGCATGGAACAGCTCACCGCAGCGGTGAAGCAGAATACTGATAATGCGCATCATGCCAGCAAGGCAGCGACGGATACGTCATCTAAAGCGGTGAACGGTGGCGATATTGTGGAACAGGTTGTCGGTTCTATGGCCGGCATTGCCAAGAGTTCAGATAAAATTTCTGAGATTATCTCGCTCATTAATGGGATTGCATTCCAGACCAATATTCTGGCGCTTAATGCGGCGGTTGAAGCCGCCAGAGCAGGCGAGCAGGGCAAAGGATTCGCGGTGGTTGCAGGAGAAGTACGTAGTCTGGCACAGCGTGCGGCTAACGCTGCAACAGAAATTGCCGCGTTGATTAAAGAATCCGAAGCCAGAGTAACGGAGGGAACGACGCTGGCATCCGAAGCGGGTAAAGCGATGGGTGAGATTGTCGCGGAAATTAATAACGTTACTCGAATCATGAATGAGATCGCGCTGGCTTCCGATGAACAAAGCAGCGGCATCAATCAGGTGTCGTTAGCAATATCAGAAATGGATCGAGTCACGCAACAAAACGCGACGTTGGTGCTGGAAGCCTCCTCGTCTGCCGCATCGCTGGAGCAGCAGGCTGAGCGGTTGAATCTTGGCGTGTCCCGTTTTCATCTGATGTAATCCTGTTGGTAAAAAAGCCAGAGCGGTAAAAAAGACAGAGATGTATCATCGATCGCCAGCGGCTTTTGTCGCTGGCTTTTTTTGCTGTTTTTTCCAGCATGGGGATGTGAGTCCGCTTCTGATAGAATCAGTGAAACAGGTACACCGTTTCTGGATGATGAAGATCGCCTATTATTTTTCTGCCTGAGCAATTTTGTACAAATGATAAGAGGGTTAACGCGTGCATAAAAAGCCGGTTGCGCAAGAGCAGACAAACTTCAGACACCTTGAAGCACTCGGCGGTCTGGATATGTTGCAGGCGCAGTACTACCAGCAGCGCTTTCCTCGTCATGTTCATGATACTTATTGCATCAGCGTGATTGAGCAGGGCGCTCAACGCTTTTATCGCTCTGGTGCAGAGCACGTTGCGCCCAAAGGTGACATCATTCTGGTGAATGCGGACGATGTGCATACGGGCAGTTCTGAGGTAGACACTGGCTGGGCCTATCGGGCCATTTATCCGCATCCCGATCTTTTTCGCTCGATTAATCAGGATATTCACCGCACTAAAGATTCCGTTCCGTGGTTTCCCGATGCGGTGGTGCACGATCCCGGATTGGCTGAACAACTGCTCATGACCTTCAATATGCTTGCTCAGCCGGGCAATATGTTATTGAAAGAAACGCTGCTGCTGTCGTCATTAACCTGGCTGACGATGCGCTATAGCAAGACTCGCCTGACGCCACAAATACTTCCCGTTGCGACTCAAAATATACTGAATGTTAAAGCCTTTATAGACAGCTATCCCGAGAGAGAACTGGCTCTTGTTGAACTGGCAGCTCTCGCCGAGCTTAGCGTGTGGCACTTCTTACGACAATTTAAGGCAGTAGTCGGTATTACGCCCCACGCTTATTTGATTCAGGCACGTCTGCGTAAGGCGAAAGATCTATTACGTAAAGGCAATACTATTCTTGATGTGTCGGTGCAGTGTGGTTTTACCGATCAAAGCCACTTTCATCGTCATTTCAAAAATTCGTTGGGGTTGACGCCAGGGGAGTTTGCTAAAGGCAACGTATAACCTGTCATACTTCAAGTTGCCTGTGCGTTGTTCAAAACGTTAACGTTTTTGTCCTGAAACTCGGGTTATTGAGGGTATGAATAGGCTCGTTCTCTATTCTGAGGCGCAGCAACTTTATCCAATACTATTAAAAGGCGTTTTGTTAATTTTCCGCTATCGATTTATTTATGGTAGTGCAAGGTTATATGGAAAACACCGTAGCCCGTTCATCGTCGTCATCAAAAGACGCGATTAGCCCGTGGAAGCACTTTATGACCGGCGTGGTTGAAATGCTTCCTCTCTGTTTATCAGTTGTGCCCTGGGGGATTCTTGCTGGTTCGATGGCTATTCAATCGGGATTATCCGTCGGGCAAAGTATCGGGATGTCAGCGATTATTTTCGCGGGGGCAGCGCAGCTCGTTTCGCTGGGCTTACTCATGTCCGGGGCGAATGTTGCGACGCTATTAATCTCCGTGTTTTTTATCACCGCACAGCACCTGATATATGGTCTGACGCTACGCGAATATGTTTCAACCTTAAAATTAAGAAAACGACTGCCTATTGGTTTTTTATTATCAGATGAACTCTTTGCGCTCAGTGAAAAGAAAGATCGAAAGAACAATGTCAGCGCCAGTTATTTAATCGGTGCGGGTTTTACCTTTTATGTTTTTTGGAATATCTTCAGCATCCTCGGTGTGCTCATGGCGTCTTCGGTGCCTGACTTGGATAAGTATCACCTTGATTACTCTATTGTTGCCACGTTCATCACCATCGTTGTACCGATGATCAAGAAGATCAGCACTTTTTCTGGCGTCCTGTTCTCTCTGCTGCTGTCGATGCTATTGACCTACTTCAAGATAGAAGGCGCCATCGCTATTGCCGGTGTCGGCGGTATGTTTTTCTCGGTATTCATCGCATCTGTGCTTAAGGAAGAGAAATGAGTTGGTTATTGATATTCGTTCTGTCGGGGATCGTGTTTTTTAATCGCTATATCTTTCTTGAGCCCGCCGTACCGGTAAAAATTCCGGCTTTACTCCATCGAGCATTAAAGTATTCAGCGCCTTGTTTACTCACTGCGATTTGCGGACCGATTATTTTAATGGACCACGGCGTGATTCGCGCCTTTCCTGATAACCCTTATTTTCTCGGCGCGATTGTGAGCATCGTGATTTCATTTTTTATCAGAAATATTGTGATAGCCGTGCTCTTAAGTATGCTGGTTTTTTATATGATTGCCGCCTTGCTTTAGCGTTTAATTTAAAAAAGAAAAAGCTCGCAAGGATGCGAGCTTCAGACTATCAGTAATCTTAAATCAGTTCAGAAAGGCTGGCTGATTCTTTTCATACTCGGTAATCGATGCTTCGTGTTGCAGCGTCAGACCGATGCTGTCTAATCCGTTGATCATACAGTGACGGCGGAAGCTGTCGATTTCAAACGGATAACGTTTACTACCTGCCTGAACGACCTGATTTTCTAGATCGACGGTGAAGGTAATCCCTTCCTGACCGTCAACCAGTTTGAACAGCTCGTCCACTTCTTCGTCGCTCAACTTCACTGGCAGCAACTGGTTGTTAAACGAGTTGCCGTAGAAAATATCGGCGAAGCTTGGGGCGATAACAACATTGAAACCGTAATCGGTCAGCGCCCACGGCGCGTGCTCACGGGAAGAGCCACAGCCGAAATTTTCGCGCGCCAGCAGGATACTTGCCCCTTTGTATTGTGGCTTGTTCAGCACAAACTCAGGGTTGGGCTGTTGGCCTGCATCGTCCAGAAAACGCCAGTCGTGAAACAGGTGTTGGCCGAAACCGGTACGCGTCACCTTTTGCAGAAACTGCTTCGGAATGATGGCATCAGTATCGACGTTAGCGGCATCCAGAGGAACCACCAGACCTGTGTGTTGGGTAAATTTAGCCATGTCGGTTTCTCTCTTAATTCAACTCGCGGACGTCGGCAAAGCGACCCGTCACCGCCGCAGCCGCAGCCATTGCCGGGCTGACCAGATGGGTGCGGCCAGCGCGCCCCTGACGGCCTTCAAAGTTACGGTTGCTGGTTGATGCACAACGTTCGCCAGGGTTCAGGCGGTCATTGTTCATCGCCAGACACATGGAGCAGCCCGGTAAGCGCCACTCAAAACCGGCTTCGATGAACACTTTATCCAGCCCTTCCAGCTCCGCCATGGTTTTTACCGGGCCGGAGCCGGGTACGACGATAGCCTGAACGCCAGCAGCGACTTTACGTCCTTTGGCAATCTCTGCCGCCGCGCGTAAATCTTCGATACGCGAGTTGGTGCAAGAACCAATGAAGACTTTATCGATCTTCACGTCGGTCAGTTTAATGCCGGGTTGCAGATCCATATACGCCAGCGCTTTGGCAGCAGAGGCGCGCTCTACCGGATCGCTGAAAGAATCAGGGTTAGGGATTTCCTGATTGACGGCGATAACCTGACCGGGGTTAGTGCCCCAGGTGACCTGTGGTGCAATCTGCGCGGCATCCAGCGTGACGATAGTGTCGAACTGCGCGTCATCATCGGATTGCAGCGTGCTCCAGTAGGCAACGGCGGCGTCCCAGTTGGCGTCTTTCGGTGCAAACTGGCGGCCTTTCAGGTAGTTGAACGTGGTTTCATCCGGTGCAACCAGACCCGCCTTCGCACCCATCTCAATGGCCATGTTACACAGCGTCATACGGCCTTCCATGCTCAGTGCACGAATCGCTTTGCCGCAGAACTCAACCACATGGCCGGTGCCGCCCGCGCTACCGGTTTTACCGATGATCGCCAGCACGATGTCTTTTGCGGTGATGCCGTGTGCCGCATCGCCGGTGACTTCAATCTTCATGGTTTTGGCACGACCCTGTTTCAGGGTTTGCGTCGCCAGCACATGTTCCACTTCCGACGTACCGATACCGAAAGCCAGTGAACCAAATGCGCCGTGCGTTGCCGTGTGTGAGTCACCGCAAACGATGGTCATACCCGGCAGCGTCATCCCTTGTTCAGGACCGATAACGTGAACGATACCCTGATTCGGGTGGTTCAGGTCATACAGTTGAACGCCGAATTCCGCACAGTTCTTGATTAACTCTTGCATCTGAATGCGAGCCATCTCACCGCTGGCATTGATGTCCTTGGTCTGCGTGGACACGTTGTGGTCCATGGTCGCGAAGGTTTTCCCCGGCTGACGAACCTTGCGGCCCATCGCACGCAGGCCGTCGAACGCCTGCGGGGAAGTCACTTCGTGCACCAGATGCCTGTCGATATACAGCAGCGGTGTTTCGTTCGGCGCTTCATGCACGATGTGCGCGTCGTACAGTTTTTGATATAACGTCTTACCCATGGTTATGCCCCTTGCGCCACGAAACGCGCAATCACGTCGCCCATTTCACTGGTACCGATCGCGTTGCTGGCGCTTGCCAGATCGGCGGTGCGGTAGCCTTCAGCCAGCGCAGTATTGACGGCTTTTTCGATTGCCTCTGCGGCATCATCCGCCCCCAGGCTGTAACGCAGCAGCAGCGCCAGTGACAGAATCTGCGCGATCGGGTTGGCAATGTCTTTACCCGCGATATCTGGTGCGGAACCGCCAGCAGGCTCGTACAAGCCGAAGCCTTGCTCGTTCAAGCTCGCGGAAGGCAGCATGCCCATTGAGCCGGTAATCATGGCGCACTCGTCGGACAGAATGTCACCGAACAGGTTAGAACACAGCATCACGTCAAACTGAGACGGATCTTTGATTAATTGCATTGTCGCGTTATCGATATACAGATGGGACAACTGCACATCTGGGTAGGCTTTAGCGACTTCCGTGACGATCTCGCGCCACAGAATAGAGCTTTGCAGCACGTTGGCTTTATCGATGGAGGTCACGATGCTACGGCGTTTACGGGCGGATTCAAACGCGATGTGCGCGATGCGTTCAATCTCGAAACGGTGATACACCTCGGTATCGAAAGCGCGCTCATACTGACCGCTACCTTCACGGCCTTTCGGCTGACCGAAATAGATCCCACCCGTCAGTTCGCGGACGCACAGGATATCAAAGCCTTTTGCGGCGATGTCGCTACGCAGTGGACAAAACGCTTCCAGCCCTTGATACAGACGTGCAGGGCGCAGGTTGCTGAACAATTTGAAGTGCTTACGCAAAGGCAGTAACGCACCGCGCTCTGGCTGCTCTGCCGGTGGCAAATGTTCCCATTTCGGGCCGCCCACGGAACCGAACAGGATCGCATCGGCCTGCTCACAGCCCGCAACGGTTGCCTGTGGCAACGGTGTGCCCTGACGGTCAATGGCGATACCGCCAACGTCGTATTCACTGGTGGTAATGCGGATACCAAAACGCTGACGCACCGCATCCAGTACTTTGTGGGCCTGTGCCATTACTTCTGGGCCAATGCCGTCTCCGGGTAAAACGGCGATATGGTAGCTCTTTGTCATCACACTGTTTCCTGACTGTTTTGTTGTTTGCTATCGTTTTGTTGTTGGTTATTGTGCTGTTGCAGACGCTGAATTTCTTTTTCTACCTGCTGAGCACGTTTGATGTTGTTTAATACATTTACCATTGCCTGTGCGGAAGATTCAACGATATCCGTTGCCAAACCGACGCCGTGGAAGCGACGCCCCTGATAATCTGCGACGATATCAACCTGACCCAGCGCATCACGCCCCTGTCCTTTGGCCGTCAGTTGGTATTTAACCAGCGAAATTTGGTAACCCGTAATGCGGTTGATCGCCTGATAAACGGCATCTACCGGACCATTACCCGTTGCGGCTTCTGACTGGGTTTCTTCACCACAGATCAGCTTGACTGAAGCGGTTGCCATCACGCTGGAACCAGACTGAACGCTGAAATAGTCCAAACTGTAGAATTCGGGTTCTTCCTGCTGACGGCTGATAAAGGCCAGCGCTTCCAGATCGTAATCAAACACCTGACCTTTTTTATCTGCCAGTTTCAGGAAGGCGGAGTACAAATCGTCCAGATTGTAATCGCTGTCCTGATAGCCCATCTCTTCCATGCGGTGTTTCACCGCCGCGCGGCCAGAACGGGAAGTCAGGTTCAACTGCACCTCTTTCAGGCCGATGGATTCTGGCGTCATGATTTCGTAGTTTTCACGATTTTTCAGCACGCCATCCTGATGAATGCCTGAAGAGTGGGCGAAGGCGTTGGCACCGACGACCGCTTTGTTGGCAGGAATAGGCATGTTGCAAATCTGGCTGACCAGTTGGCTGGTGCGGTAAATTTCCTGATGATTGATGTTGGTGTGGACATTCAGGAGGTTATGGCGGGTTTTTATCGCCATAATCACTTCTTCCAGTGAGCAGTTACCCGCACGTTCACCGATACCATTCAACGTGCCTTCTACCTGACGAGCCCCTGCGTGAACCGCCGCCATGGCATTGCCGACGGCCAAGCCCAGATCGTCGTGAGTGTGAACAGAAATGATGGCTTTATCGATATTCGGAACATGTTGGTACAGCGAAGCAATGATATTACCGAACTCATGCGGCATGGTGTAGCCGACAGTGTCCGGGATATTAATGGTACGTGCACCAGCGTTGATGGCCGCTTCGACCACGCGACACAGATCGGGGATTGGCGTGCGGCCCGCATCTTCGCAGGAGAATTCAACATCGTCTGTGTAGTTACGCGCGCGTTTGATCATGTAGATAGCGCGTTCAATCACCTCATCCAGCGTGCTGCGCAACTTGGTGGCGATGTGCATCGGTGAGGTGGCAATGAAGGTGTGAATACGGAAGGCGTCTGCGACACGCAACGCTTCTGCGGCGACATCGATATCCTTTTCGACACAGCGGGTCAGACCGCATACACGACTATTTTTGATGTTGCGGGCAATGGTCTGAACGGATTCAAAGTCGCCAGGAGAGGACACGGGAAAGCCAACTTCCATGACATCAACGCCCATACGCTCCAGAGCAAAGGCAATTTGCAGCTTTTCTTTTACGCTCAAACTCGCCTGTAAAGCCTGTTCACCATCGCGTAATGTGGTATCAAAAATAATGACTTGCTCGCTCATCGGTTTAGTTCCTTGTCGTGTCTACTTTGTACTTGGCGCTCGGCGAGTAAAAAAAAACCCGCGCATCAGCGCGGGTTTTTGTATCGTGTGGCGAGAAACTTAGTTCTTAACTCTGCCCACAAACCTACCGCGCAAGAAGGATGCGTTTAGTAGTAGGCCTAGTAGGACAGCAAAGTTGAACATGGGATCTCGTCATCTAAAATTCGGTGTTGCATTATTGGTACGCGATTATCAGGGTTATGTCAACTTTTGATTGATGTGACGTGCGTCAAGTAAACCAGCGATAGCCAACGACGAATGAACGAAAGATCGTTGCGGTTTTGAACAATGGCGGTAGACTGCACGCCAAATAATATACAGCTGTACGCTGAAACGCTGTCACATTCATTTCCCTTATAAATTCTTTTACAGATGACTAATCATTTACAGCCATACCATGTGGTGCACCGGGTTCAAGATCGGATCAATCACTGCGCAGGTCGTATTGCGTTGCGCGAGTGGACGCCTGCGGGCGAGCAGCAACTCACCTGGACACAGGCAGGACAGCGCATTCAGCGCATTGCCAGCGCGCTCTTAGCGCAGGGCGTGGATGTTCAGGAACGGGTTGCGATTTTCTCTCATAACTCGATGAATTGGTCGCTGGCCGACCTTGCGCTATTACACCTGCGTGCGATCAGCGTGCCAATTTATGCCACGAATACGGCGGCACAGGCGGCGTTCATTATTAATGATGCGGATATCCGCACGATCTTCGTCGGTGGTCAGGAGCAGTTGGATGCGCTGCTGGTGCTACGTGATGCCTGCCCACAGTTACGAAATATTATCGTGATGGATGAGGGCGTTAACCTGCACGGTAGCGATATTGCGCAATCTCTGCATGAGTTTGAAGCGCAGGCAGTAGACGATTTCTGGCGTGATGAATGGCAAACACGCATCGACAGTCGCGATCTTAACGATCTGTTTACGCTGATTTATACCTCTGGCACCACGGGTGAACCAAAAGGCGTCATGCTGGATTACACCAACATGGCGATGCAGCTTAAGCTGCACGACGAGCGCTTGAGCATGTCGGAAAACGATGTCTCACTGAGTTTCTTACCACTTTCCCATGTATTCGAACGTGCCTGGAGCTTCTTCGTGATGCACTGTGGCGCACAGAACGTGTACCTCAGCGATACGAATCTGGTGCGTGGCGCGATGCAGGCGGTGAAGCCGACGGTGATGTGCGCCGTCCCCCGTTTTTATGAGAAAGTGTATAGCGCCATTCATGAAAAAGTGGCACAGGCACCGTGGTATCGTCAACGACTCTTCAACTGGGCTATCGCGCAGGGGCAGCATGCTTTTCTGGCTAAGCAGGCGGCGAAAAAAGGTAACCTCTTACGCCGCATCCTGCACCACTATGCCGACCGATTGGTGTTAGGGAAACTGCGTCAGCTTCTGGGGGGCGAAATTCGCTTTATGCCCGCAGCAGGCGCACGACTGGATGACAACATTATTCTGTTTTTCCGGTCGATCGGGATTCGCATTATTTATGGTTATGGCATGACCGAAACCTGCGCGACGGTTTCCTGCTGGGAAGAAGGCCGCTTCCGCTTAGGCTCTATTGGCACGCCGCTACCGGGCATTGAGGTTCGCATTGGCGAGGAAAAAGAGATCCAAGTGCGTGGCGCGACCATCATGCGGGGTTATTTCCATCGTCCGCAGGAAACTGCAGAAACCTTTACCGAAGACGGCTGGCTGAAAACCGGTGATGCAGGAGAGCTGGATGCTAACGGAAACCTGTTTATTACCGAGCGCTTGAAAGATCTGATGAAAACCTCGGGCGGTAAATATATTGCACCGCAGCATCTGGAAGGGACACTGGGGCAGGATCGCTTCATCGAACAGGTTGCGATTATCGCGGACACGCGTAAGTACGTTTCAGCACTGATCGTTCCTTGTTTCGAGGCACTGGAAGAATACGCTCGCTCCATCAACTTGAAGTACCACGATCGTCTGGAATTGTTGCGTCACAGCCATATTATTGAACTGTTCGAACAGCGCCTGCGGGAGATGCAGAAAGAGCTTTCCCGCGTTGAGCAGGTGAAGAAATTCACGCTGCTGCCAGTACCGTTTTCGATGGCGGAAGGAGAGTTGACGCCAACGCTCAAGCTGCGCAGGAAGATCATCAACCAGCGTTATCAACTGGAAATTGATGCGATGTACGCGGAATCTTGATGATGTCGTAGGCCGAAAAATTCGTCTCCTGAAAAGAAATGTGGTTTTTCGGCCTCAAAATTTCACTCTGTAATTCACGTCCTTTATGGACGATCTCTCAGGTCTACAGGTTCCTGGCTAGTATTTTATCTCAGTTCTTTTTTCACTCACGTTCGATTTCCCCTCGGCCTGATTAGGAGCGGTGGTTTTTTGCCGTTTGTCTGCGTCATAATCTGGCGTTATGTTAATGGGTTATTAGCAATCCCTATAATATTTCGTAAAGTTAACAGTATTAACACAACGTGAGCGCGGGGATTCCCCCCGGTCAATACAGAAACGGGCTCCGTTTTCTGAACAAAAGAGGCAGATCCATGGAGATGTTGTCAGGCGCCGAAATGGTGGTCCGATCGTTGATCGATCAGGGCGTAAAACATGTGTTCGGTTATCCGGGCGGTGCGGTGTTGGATATTTACGACGCCCTACACACGGTTGGCGGTATCGAGCATATTTTGGTGCGGCATGAGCAAGGTGCAGCGCATATGGCCGATGGCTATGCGCGCGCGACGGGTGAGGTCGGCGTTGTGCTGGTTACCTCCGGTCCCGGTGCGACAAACGCCATCACCGGTATTGCCACGGCGTATATGGACTCCATTCCTATGGTGGTGTTGTCCGGTCAGGTTGCCACCTCGCTGATTGGCTATGATTCCTTTCAGGAATGCGACACGGTGGGCATTTCCCGCCCTATCGTGAAGCACAGCTTTCTGGTCAAGAAAGTTGAAGATGTCCCGACGATCCTGAAAAAAGCCTTTTACCTGGCATCAACCGGACGTCCGGGGCCAGTGGTCGTCGATCTACCCAAAGACATCATGAGTCCGGCGAATAAACTGCCGTATGTTTATCCCGAAAGCGTCAGCATGCGCTCTTACAGCCCAACGGTTCAAGGGCACAAAGGTCAGATTCGTCGTGCGTTGCAAACCCTGCTGGCGGCAGAAAAGCCGATTATCTACAGCGGTGGTGGCGTGATTAACGCGGAGTGCCACGAAGAACTGCTGGCGCTGGCGGAAAAGCTCAATCTGCCAGTAACAACGTCTCTGATGGGGCTGGGCGGCTTCCCAGGGACGCACCGTCAATGCCTCGGCATGCTGGGGATGCACGGGACGTATGAAGCCAACATGGCTATGCATAACGCCGATGTGATTTTTGCCGTTGGGGTGCGCTTCGATGACCGCACGACGAACAATTTGGCGAAGTACTGCCCGAATGCGACGGTATTGCATATTGATATCGATCCTGCGTCGATTTCCAAAACGGTAAACGCAGATATCCCTATCGTGGGCGATGCCAAACAGGTGCTAAGCCTGATACTGGAGTTGTTGGAACAGGATGGCGCACCGCAGCAGTTCGATGCGCTGCGCGACTGGTGGCAGGGTATCGAGCAATGGCGTGGGCGTCACTGTCTGAAATACGACACCGAAAGCGACAAGATTAAACCGCAGGCGGTGATTGAAACGTTGCATCGGCTGACCGAAGGCAAAGCCTATGTCGCATCGGATGTCGGTCAGCACCAAATGTTTGCTGCGCTGTATTATCCTTTCGATTTACCACGCCGCTGGGTGAACTCTGGCGGTCTGGGGACGATGGGCTTTGGCCTGCCCGCCGCGTTGGGTATCAAGCTTGCGCTACCGGAAGAAACGGTCATTTGTGTCACGGGCGATGGCAGTATTCAGATGAATATTCAGGAGCTTTCTACGGCACTGCAATATGATCTGCCGGTCGTGGTGATCAACCTGAACAACCGTTTCCTCGGCATGGTGAAGCAGTGGCAGGATATGATTTACTCTGGCCGCCATTCTAGTTCTTATATGGAATCGTTGCCGGATTTCGTCAAGCTGGCTGAAGCGTACGGTCACGTCGGGATTTCTATCGATACGCCGGACGAACTGGAAAGTAAGCTGTCACAAGCGCTGGCGCAGAAAGATCGCCTGGTGTTTGTTGATATCAACATCGATAGCAGCGAGCATGTTTACCCCATGCAGATTCGCGGCGGGGCGATGGATGAAATGTGGTTGAGCAAAACGGAGAGGACCTGATCATGCGTCGGATTTTATCAGTATTACTTGAGAATGAATCAGGCGCTTTATCACGTGTCGTCGGTCTGTTTTCACAGCGTGGCTACAACATCGAAAGCCTGACGGTAGCGCCAACCGAAGACCCTACGCTATCCCGAATGACGATTCAGACGGTAGGCGATGAGAAAGTGTTGGAGCAGATCGAAAAGCAACTGCACAAGCTGGTGGATGTCCTGCGCGTCAGCGAACTGGGGCAGGGTGCGCACGTTGAGCGAGAGATCATGCTGGTCAAGCTACAGGCCACAGGCTATGGCCGTGAAGAAGTGAAGCGCTGTGCCGATATTTTCCGCGGCCAGATTGTGGATGTCACCGCCTCGCTGTATACCGTACAGCTTGCTGGCACCAGCGATAAACTGGATGCATTCCTCAGTGCCGTGCGTGAAGTTGCCGAAATTGTTGAAGTGGCACGCTCTGGGATCGTCGGTGTATCGCGCGGCGACAAAATCATGCGTTAATCGACTTTTCGCTGCTTTTTCCTTTAAGAGGCCCGATAATAGCATCGGGCTTTTTTATTTCCCTTATCTGATATCGGTGCAATGTATTTCAGGTTAAAAGACGTCCATTATTGATGTGACGACTTGAAATATGTGGGTAACGTGATAAAAGCAGTTGCCGTACAAAAGCTTCTGCTGTTAGATCTACGCCATATCCATGATGATTTTATGGTCATCACACTATTTGTTTAGCCGGCCTACTTATTTTCCGGCCTACTAAGGGGTTACCGTGAAACTGGATGAAATCGCGCGTCTTGCGGGTGTTTCACGCACGACAGCCAGCTATGTCATTAACGGGAAAGCCAAACAATATCGCGTAAGCGATAAGACCGTTGAGAAAGTCATGGCTGTCGTCAGGGAGCACAATTATCATCCCAACGCCGTCGCGGCTGGATTACGCGCTGGGCGCACACGTTCAATTGGCCTGGTTATTCCCGATCTGGAAAATACCAGCTATACGCGCATCGCCAATTATCTGGAGCGTCAGGCCAGACAGCGCGGATATCAGTTATTAATCGCGTGTTCCGAGGATCAGCCGGATAACGAGATGCGCTGTATTGAACATTTGTTACAGCGTCAGGTTGATGCGATTATCGTTTCTACCGCGTTGCCACCTGAGCACCCGTTTTATCAGCGTTGGATAAACGGTGGCCTGCCGATTATTGCATTAGATCGGGCATTAGATCGTGAGCACTTTACCAGCGTGGTGGGGGCCGATCTTGAAGATGCCGAAATGCTGGCGCAAGAATTAAGGAAAATGCCTGCGAAATCGGTACTCTATCTTGGTGCCTTGCCTGAACTCTCCGTCAGTTTCCTGCGTGAACAGGGGTTCCGTCAGGCGTGGGCAGGCGATCCGCGTGAAGTGAATTATCTTTACTCCAATAGCTATGAGCGGGTAGCCGCTGCTGCTGCGTTTATGGATTATTTGAACAATAATCCTATGCCTGATGCGTTGTTCACCACCTCATTCCCACTATTGCAGGGGGTGATGGACGTTAACCTGAAGATTAACGGGCGGTTGCCGAATAATTTGGCTATCGCGACCTTTGGGGATAATGAACTGTTGGATTATCTGGAATGCCCAGTATTGTCTGTTGCCCAGCGCCATCGTGAAGTTGCAGAGCGTGTGCTGGAGTTGGTGTTAGCCAGTCTGGATGAACCGAAAAGGCCGAAGCCTGGCTTGAATCGTATTCGGCGTAATCTGTACCGCCGTGGCTCACTGAGCCGCGCGTAATATCCCCTGCCTTTCTGCGCCATAGATTGCTATGGCGCCTCTTCTTCATCCGATCTCAATGCATTTTTATGGCAGTGCGACTCGGAATAGCCGACGGCAGTATTCCAAAAAATAGCCATACGTTACGCCCATCACCATTGATATCACCAGATTACTGGTGACGGCGGTCAGGATTTGTGCTGGGTTTGCCCCAATAACCCAGAGGATCACGGCATAAACAGGGGATTGAAAACTGACATACGCAAACAGGTCGGCAACGCTACGCACCAGGAAATGGTCGCCACCGCGACGTTTAGCCATATTCAGCACGCGATCGCGATAAAGCCCATATGGCCAGGCAATAGCAATATTGACAGGGATAGATAGCAGGCGTGAAGACAGTGACTGCTCAAAGCTCATCCCGGAAAGCATGATTTCAATCGCCATGCCGATGATGAAACAATAGACAACGAGCGCAAAGGTATCTGCGGTGGCGCTTCGCAATCGTGACGTCGGGGAAAACATACCTGGCTGCTCCAATCTTAGGATGGATAAACTGGTTAGGTTGGTTTGGATGGTTTTTTGTTATGTCTTATTTAATTTGTGTAGTTTACATCACTGATATATTAGCTTGGTATTAGTGAAAAATTTTTATTTACGAACGTTTTTTCTATTTTTCCGCTACTTTATGTTTATCCAGTAAATTTCTTGTTTTTTTATCGCGAGATGAAATTTAAAATTATTTAAAAACAAAGTATTAATTTGTTTTTGGGCCGTGGCGTTCCTGCAACGCGTTAATTATGTGAAAGCCTTAAAGGAAGTGAGGGAATGACCGATAAACAGAGGTTGCTTTTGACGCCCTTGCTTAAGGCTTCTCAGGATGTGCTGGTGTTCATTTTATTCGATGCGTTTCCTGAACCTGTTTTTCTTTTCGTAGGAAGCCGTATTCATCGGTGAGAGGGCATGAATGAGCGTAAATCGACAGATTAATAAAGAATCGATGATGTTGATGTTAAAAATGTGACATTGAGCAAATGTTAACAGTCATGTATGGTTTTGCGGGCTACGGTAGGCCTTGGTATTCAAGGCGTTCGGTTTAATGAGACTATTCTGAATAGTCTTTATCTTTGGTATCAGGTTGTGACAATGAAAATAATCTATATGCCGAAGTTGGTGGCGATATGTTTGCAATGAACCCTTTTTACTGAAAATTTTCCTCAAATTATCATGATGTTAATCACTGCTAATTCTGACTCCTTATTCTTTTTACCTCTATGCTGGCCCAAATTCATTCAGGAATAATCCCAAAGCGCGTCTGCTCTGGCTTGACAAGGTTTTCATACCCTCCGTACACTCTTAAAGGTGGGATTTTGTGGGGTAAAGTGGTGAAAAAGGCGATGGAGGGGTAATTCAGGTATGTTTCGTGGGGCTACGCTGGTTAACCTCGACAGTAAAGGGCGTCTTGCTGTGCCTACCCGATACCGGGAAATGCTGAACGAGGAATCGCAAGGTCAAATGGTTTGCACCATTGACTTGCATCAGCCCTGCCTGCTGCTTTATCCCTTACCCGAATGGGAAATCATTGAACAAAAATTGTCTCGCTTGTCGAGCATGAACCCCGCTGAGCGTCGTGTGCAGCGTTTGTTATTGGGGCATGCCAGCGAGTGTCAAATGGATAGTGCAGGACGTTTGTTGATTGCGAATACGTTAAGGCAGCATGCGGACCTTAAAAAAGAAGTGATGCTAGTCGGGCAGTTCAACAAGTTTGAACTGTGGGATGAACAGACTTGGTATCAACAGGTCAAGGATGATATTGACGCTGAACAATCGACTCAGGAACCTTTGTCTGAGCGGTTGCAGGACTTATCGCTATAGTCATGCTGGAAAATTATAAACATACCTCCGTCCTGTTGGATGAGGCCGTAAATGGCCTGAATATTCGCAGCGGCGGCACATACATCGACGGTACATTTGGCCGTGGCGGTCACTCCCGTCTGATTCTTTCCCAACTGGGGCCGGAAGGGCGTCTGTTAGCTATCGACCGCGATCCTCAGGCCATTGAAGCCGCCAAGGCGATTGACGATCCGCGTTTCTCTATCATCCATGGGCCGTTCTCTGCAATGGCGGAGTATGTTGCTGAACGTGGGCTGACCGGACAGATCGATGGTGTTCTGCTCGATCTTGGCGTTTCTTCCCCGCAGCTTGATGATCCTGAGCGTGGGTTCTCATTCATGCGTGATGGTCCGCTAGATATGCGTATGGATCCGACGCGCGGTTTGTCTGCTGCCGAATGGCTGATGAAAGCAGAAGCTGACGATATTGTCTGGGTCTTGAAAACGTTCGGTGAAGAGCGTTTTGCCAAGCGGATTGCCCGCGCCATTGTGGAACGTAATCGTACCGAGCCGATGACGCGGACAAAAGAACTGGCGGAATTGATTGCGGCTGCTAGCCCGGTTCGCGAAAAGCATAAACATCCGGCAACGCGCAGTTTTCAGGCGATCCGCATTTATATCAATAGCGAACTGGAAGAGATCGAGCGTGCGTTAGAAGGTGCGCTGAGCGTACTGGCTCCGCAGGGGCGTCTGTCGGTGATCAGCTTCCACTCGTTAGAAGATCGGATTGTGAAACGGTTCATCCGTCATCAAAGTCGTGGGCCACAGGTGCCTGCTGGTCTACCGCTAACGGAAGAACAACTGCGCAGCCAGGGTGGACAGACGTTAAAGCCTGTCGGAAAGAAACTGATGCCTTCGGAAGACGAAGTGGCAGAAAACCCGCGTGCGCGTAGTTCCGTGCTGCGGTTTGCTGAGAGACTGTCAGCGTGATCGGTAACGAACGGCATACGCTGGTCGGTGTCATCGGTGAGGATCTGCTGCGTAATGCAAAACTCCCGGTGCTGCTGATCGTTGCCGTGTTGGTTTCTGCCGTCTTTGTCGTAACGACGGCGCACCGGACGCGTTTGCTGACTGCAGAACGCGAACAGCTTCTGCTGGAGCGTGATGCGCTGGATATCGAATGGCGAAATCTGATCCTGGAGGAAAACTCATTAGGGGATCATAGCCGCGTTGAGCGGATCGCGACGGAAAAACTGCAAATGGGGCATGTCGATCCGTCACAGGAAAATATTGTGGTTAAGTAATGAACTAAATAGGCAACCAGCTAAGCATGAAAGCAGCCCGTACAGGAAAGTTAAAGCGCCAGGAAGATCAAGCCAGCTTTGTTAGCTGGCGTTTTGCGTTGCTTTGCGGCTGTATCCTGCTTGCGATGGTTGGCTTGATGGCTCGTGCGGCATATCTTCAGGTGATCAATCCAGACAAACTGGTGCGCGAAGGCGATATGCGTTCCCTGCGCGTTCAGGAAGTGCCAACGGCGCGCGGTATGATCAGCGATCGCGCCGGTCGCCCCCTGGCCGTCAGTGTACCCGTGAATGCCGTTTGGGCAGATCCGAAAGAAGTGAACGATCGTGGCGGTATTACACTGGATACGCGCTGGAAAGCACTTTCTGATGCGCTTGATATTCCGTTAGATCAGTTGGCAACCAAGATCAATACTAACCCTAAAGGGCGCTTCGTTTATCTGGCGCGTCAGGTTAACCCGGCTATTGGTGAATACGTTCATAAGCTGAAATTACCAGGTATTAATCTGCGGCAGGAGTCCCGTCGGTACTATCCTTCAGGGCAAGTGACCTCTCACCTCATTGGTTTCACCAATATCGATGGGCAAGGCATTGAAGGCGTTGAGAAAAGTTTTGACCGCTGGCTGACTGGGCAACCCGGTGAGCGGACCGTGCGTAAAGACCGATTTGGTCGCGTGATTGAAGATATCTCCTCTGTTGACAGCCAGGCCGCACATAATCTGGCGCTCAGTATTGATGAGCGTTTGCAAGCGCTGGTTTACCGCGAGCTCAATAATGCTGTTGCCTTTAACAAAGCCGAATCGGGAACGGCCGTACTGGTCGATGTGAATACTGGCGAAGTGTTGGCAATGGCAAATAGCCCGTCTTATAACCCGAATAATCTGGCGGGTACGCCGAAAGACATCATGCGTAACCGCGCGATTACCGATATTTTCGAACCAGGTTCTACCGTTAAACCGATGGTGGTGATGACGGCCTTGCAGCGCGGCGTGGTGAAAGAGAACAGCGTACTCAACACGCTGCCGTATTACGTCAATGGTCATGAAATCAAAGATGTGGCGCGTTACAGTGAATTAACGCTGACGGGCGTGCTCCAAAAATCGAGTAACGTCGGTGTCTCCAGGCTGGCGTTAGCGATGCCTTCCTCTGCGTTAGTAGATACTTACGCGCGCTTTGGATTAGGAAAAGCGACCAATTTGGGGTTGGTCGGAGAAAGCAGTGGCTTATACCCTCAAAAACAACGGTGGTCTGACGTAGAGCGGGCCACCTTTTCTTTCGGCTATGGGCTGATGGTAACCCCATTACAGTTAGCGCGAGTCTATGCCACGATTGGCAGTTTCGGTATTTACCGCCCGCTGTCGATTACCAGAGTCGATCCCCCCGTGCCTGGCGAGCGTGTCTTCCCTGAAGCGCTGGTGCGTTCAGTGGTACACATGATGGAAAGCGTTGCACTACCCGGCGGTGGCGGCACCAAGGCAGCTATCAAGGGCTACCGTATCGCGATTAAAACCGGCACGGCCAAGAAAGTCGGCCCAGATGGTAAATACATCAACAAATATATTGCCTATACGGCGGGTGTGGCGCCAGCCAGTAACCCACGTTTTGCTCTGGTTGTCGTGATTAACGATCCGCAGGCAGGGAAGTACTACGGCGGCGCGGTTTCTGCGCCAATCTTTGGCGCCATCATGGGTGGCGTTCTGCGTACGATGAATATCGAACCGGATGCGTTGCCAGTGGGCGACAAAAACGAGTTTGTAATTAATAGAGAAGAGGGATCAGGTGGCAGATCGTAATTTGCGCGATTTACTTGCGCCGTGGGTGCAAGACACCCCGGAGCTCGCGCTGCGGGAAATGACATTAGACAGCCGCGTCGCGGCTGCCGGGGATCTGTTTGTCGCGATTGTCGGGCACAAAGCAGATGGACGGCGCTATATTCCGCAGGCAATTGCGCAAGGCGTAGCAGCGATTGTTGCTGAAGCAGAAGGTGAAACTGCTGATGGCACCGTTCGCGAAATGCACGGTGTGCCAGTGGTCTATCTCAGTAATCTGAACCAGCGGCTTTCCGCGCTGGCAGGCCGTTTTTATCAGCAACCGGCGGAAAGATTACAGCTAATTGGCGTAACGGGAACCAACGGGAAAACGACAACGACTCAGCTTCTGGCGCAGTGGAGCCAGGCGTTAGGCGAAACGAGCGCAGTGATGGGTACCGTAGGCAATGGCCTATTGGGGCGAGCCATTCCGACAGAGAATACGACAGGGTCTGCTGTCGATGTTCAGCAGGTGCTGAGCCAGTTGGTAGAGCAAGGCGCGACGTTTGCTGCAATGGAAGTGTCTTCCCACGGGTTGGTACAAAACCGCGTGGCCGCGCTGCCTTTTACGGCGGCAGTGTTCACCAATCTGAGCCGCGACCATCTTGATTACCACGGTGATATGGAAAGCTATGAAGCGGCCAAGTGGGCACTGTTCGCTGAGCATCGCGTAGGCCAGATGATTATCAATGCTGATGATGAGGTTGGGCTGCGTTGGCTAGCCAAGTTGCCAGACGCGGTTGCTGTAACGATGGAAAACAATTTGGTCCCCGGCTGCCGTGGGCGCTGGCTGAAAGCGACACAGATTGATTATCACGATAACGGCGCCACGATTGCGTTTGATTCAAGCTGGGGACATGGCGAAATTGAAAGTCGCCTGATGGGGGCGTTTAACGTCAGCAATATGCTGCTGGCATTAGCAACATTGCTGTCTCTTGGCTATCCGCTCGACAAGCTCGTTATTGCTGGATCGCAACTGCAACCTGTATGCGGTCGCATGGAAGTTTTCCATGCTGAAGGAAAGCCAACGGTCGTTGTTGATTATGCCCATACGCCGGATGCGCTGGAAAAAGCGCTTGAAGCGGCGCGTTTGCACTGTCTGGGCAAACTCTGGTGCGTATTTGGCTGCGGCGGCGATCGCGATAAAGGTAAGCGCCCACTTATGGGCGGTATTGCAGAACAACTGGCCGATCGCGTTGTAGTGACTGACGATAACCCGCGCAGTGAAGAACCTCAGGCGATCGTTACCGATATTCTCTCTGGGCTGCTAGATGCCGGGCGCGTCCAGGTGATACATGGACGTGCTGAGGCTGTCACCAGTGCGATCATGCAGGCGCAGGAAAATGACGTGGTGCTGGTTGCAGGAAAAGGGCACGAAGATTACCAACTGGTTGGCAATCAGCGTCTTGATTATTCCGATCGCATTACCGTTGCTCGCTTGCTGGGGGTGATCGCATGATTCGCGTTTCTTTGCAGCAACTTGCCACGGCGCTGAATGCGCAGCTAATGGGTGAGAACATTGATATTGAAGATGTTTCAACCGATACGCGTCAACTGACGTCCGGCTGTTTGTTTGTCGCGCTGAAAGGCGACAAATTCGATGCACATGATTACGCAGCAGATGCAGTAAAAGGCGGTGCGGCGGCCCTGTTAGTCAGTAAGCGCTTACATATCGATGTACCGCAATTGCTGGTGAGCGATACGCGTTTAGCGTTAGGGCAATTGGGTGCCTGGGTTCGTCAGCAGTCAACGGCGCGCGTTGTTGCACTGACTGGTTCTTCCGGCAAAACCTCGGTTAAAGAGATGACGGCAGCGATCCTGCGCCAGTGTGGCTCGGTGCTGTATACCGCGGGTAACTTCAACAACGATATTGGTGTGCCGTTAACGCTGCTGCGTCTGACAGAGGAACACCAGTTTGCGGTGATTGAACTAGGGGCGAATCACATTGGTGAGATTGCCTATACCACCGATCTGGTGCGGCCAGAAAGTGCGCTGGTCAATAACTTGGCTGCTGCACATCTGGAAGGTTTTGGTTCACTGGCCGGTGTAGCGCAGGCAAAAGGTGAGATTTTTTCTGGTTTGCCAGCCGACGGCGTAGCGATCGTAAATGCGGACAGCAACGATTTCCCGCACTGGCAGGTCACGCTGAATCATAAAACCGTCTGGCATTTCTCGCCACAGGCCGCTTGCGACATCGATTTTTTTGCCAGCGATGTAGTCGTTTTAGCACAGGGTACGCGCTTCACTCTGCATACACCGTTTGGCGAAACGCAGGTTTTGCTGCCTTTACCTGGTCGACATAATGTGTCGAATGCGTTGGCGGCAACGGCGCTGGCGATGTCCGTCGGGGCGACTCTGGACGCGGTTAAAGTCGGATTATCTCAGCTTCAAGCGGTGCCGGGGCGATTATTTCCGATCACGTTGTCTGAAGGCAAGCTACTGCTGGATGACAGTTATAACGCCAACGTGGGCTCGATGACGGCCGCGGCACAGGTACTGGCAGAGATGCCGGGTTACCGCGTGATGGTTGTCGGTGATATGGGCGAGCTGGGTGATGATGCCCCTGAGTGTCACCGTCAGGTGGGCGAAGCGGCGCGTATTGCGGGCATCGATCGCGTATTGAGTGTCGGAACGTTGAGTAAATTGATAAGCCAAAGCAACGGTAATGGTGAGCATTTTCACGATAAGGCCGCGCTCGTTTCACGTTTGAAGGTGCTGATGTCAGAACATAACGTCATCAGCGTATTGGTCAAAGGCTCTCGCAGCGCTGCGATGGAGCAAGTTGTACACGCATTACAGGAGAATGCTCAATGTTAGTATGGCTGGCCGAACATTTGGCCAAACTTTATACCGGTTTTAACGTCTTTTCTTATTTGACGTTCCGCGCCATTGTCAGCCTGCTGACCGCATTGGTTATTTCCTTATGGATGGGGCCGCATATGATCGCCTGGCTGCAACGTTTGCAGATTGGGCAGGTTGTGCGTAGCGAAGGGCCGGAATCGCATTTTAGCAAGCGCGGAACCCCGACAATGGGGGGCGTGATGATCCTGGTGGCGATTATCGTTTCCGTTCTGATGTGGGCGAATTTGTCTAACCCGTATGTCTGGTGCGTACTGCTTGTGTTAGCGGGCTATGGTGCAGTCGGTTTTGTTGATGATTACCGCAAAGTGGTGCGTAAGGATACCAAAGGGCTGATTGCCCGCTGGAAATATTTCTGGCAGTCCGTGATTGCGCTCGTGGTGGCTTTCACCATGTACTCCATCGGTAAAGATACGCCAGCCACGCAGTTGGTTGTGCCGTTTTTCAAAGATGTGATGCCGCAGTTGGGCCTGCTGTATGTCGCGCTGGCCTATTTTGTGATTGTAGGAACGAGTAATGCCGTAAACCTGACTGATGGCCTGGATGGGCTGGCAATCATGCCGACCGTGTTTGTTGCTGCTGGCTTTGCGCTGGTGGCATGGGCAACGGGGAACATGAATTTTGCCGGCTATCTGCATATTCCGTATATCCGTCATGCCAGTGAACTGGTGATCGTCTGCACCGCGATTGTCGGTGCAGGGCTTGGGTTCCTGTGGTTTAACACCTATCCGGCGCAGGTCTTCATGGGAGACGTAGGTTCGCTGGCACTGGGCGGCGCACTGGGTACTATCGCGGTACTGCTGCGTCAGGAGTTTTTGTTAGTGATTATGGGCGGTGTCTTCGTGGTTGAAACGCTGTCGGTGATCCTGCAAGTTGGGTCCTTTAAGTTACGCGGGCAGCGGATTTTCCGCATGGCACCGATTCATCATCATTATGAACTTAAGGGCTGGCCGGAACCGCGCGTGATTGTGCGCTTCTGGATTATTTCGTTGATGCTGGTGCTGATTGGCCTGGCAACGCTGAAGGTACGATAAGACATGGTGGACTATCAGGGTAAAAAAGTCGTCATTATCGGGTTGGGTCTGACCGGGCTCTCCTGTGTTGATTTCTTTCTCGCGCGCGGTGTCGTACCGCGCGTGGTGGATACCCGTATCAGTCCACCGGGTCTGGATAAGCTGCCGGAACAGGTGGAACGGCATCTTGGCAGCCTGAATGAAGATTGGCTGATGAATGCGGATTTGATCGTCGCCAGCCCCGGTGTTGCGTTGGCGACGCCGATTCTGTGTGACGCCGCTGATGCTGGTATTGAGATTGTTGGCGATATTGAACTGTTCTGTCGTGAAGCGCAGGCCCCGATTGTGGCGATTACCGGTTCGAACGGCAAAAGCACGGTGACAACGCTGGTCGGTGAAATGGCGCGCGCTGCAGGCTGGCAGGTGGGCGTCGGTGGCAACATTGGCCTCCCCGCGTTGCAGTTGCTGGAACAGCCCGCTCAGCTTTATGTCCTGGAGTTATCAAGTTTCCAATTGGAAACGACGAGTAGCCTGCACGCCGCTGCGGCTACCATTCTGAACGTAACGGAAGATCACACCAACCGTTACCCGTTTGGTCTACAGCAGTACCGGGCGGCGAAATTGCGTATTTATGAACACGCGGATTTGTGTGTTGTGAATGCTGATGATGCGCTGACCATGCCGGTTCGCGGTGCGGATGCACGCTGTCGCAGTTTTGGCGTTGATGTCGGCGATTATCATCTCAACCGCCAGCAGGGTGAAACCTGGCTGCGTGTAAACGGTGAACGTGTGCTCAACACCCGTGAAATCAAGCTGGTCGGGCAACATAACTACACGAATGCATTGGCGGCGTTGGCGCTGGCTGATGCCGTGAAGATCCCGCGGGCTTCTGCGCTGGCGGCATTGACGGCATTTACCGGGTTACCGCATCGTTTCCAAATGGCCTTTGAGCGCGATGGCGTGCGGTGGATCAATGATTCTAAAGCCACCAATGTGGGCAGCACCGAAGCAGCATTAAGCGGTTTGGTTGTCGACGGCACGTTGCATTTGTTACTCGGTGGTGATGGAAAATCTGCCGACTTCTCGCCGTTGGTGCCGTATTTACAGGGTGAGCGTATTCGTTTGTATTGCTTTGGTCGTGATGGTGCACAACTGGCTGCATTGCGCCCGGAAATTGCCGCACAGACAGACACAATGGAACAGGCGATGCGCGTCATCGCTGAACGCATTAAGCCGGGTGACATGGTGCTGCTGTCGCCAGCTTGTGCAAGCCTGGATCAGTTTCGCAGTTTTGAACAGCGAGGTGATGAGTTTGCTCGCCTTGCGAAGGAATTAGGTTGATGCGGTTCTTTGGGCTGGCGTTTATCGAACGCGTCAAAAGCTGGGTTATGGGGACACGCGAAAGCGATACGCTGAGCATCGTTCTGTACGATAGAACGCTCGTGTGGTTGACGCTTGGGCTCGCCATTATTGGTTTTGTTATGGTGACGTCTGCTTCTATGCCTGTCGGGCAACGTCTTGCCAGCGACCCGTTTTTGTTCGCGAAGCGTGATGCGATTTATCTGGGGTTAGCGTTTGGCTTGTCGTTAATTACGCTGCGTATCCCGATGGAAATATGGCAACGCTATAGTCCGGTGCTGTTATTGCTCGCGATGGTCATGCTGCTGGTTGTACTCGCTGTGGGAAGTTCGGTTAACGGTGCGTCTCGCTGGATTTCTCTGGGGCCGTTGCGCATCCAGCCTGCGGAATTATCCAAGCTGGCGCTGTTTTGCTACCTGTCCAGCTACATGGTGCGCAAGGTTGAAGAAGTACGAAATAACTTCTGGGGATTTTGCAAACCGATGGGCGTGATGGTGGTATTGGCGGTGCTGCTACTGGCTCAGCCTGACCTCGGTACGGTGGTGGTACTGTTTATTACGACGCTGGCGATGCTGTTTCTGGCCGGAGCCAAGATGTGGCAGTTTCTGGCGATCATCGGTTCCGGTGGATTTGCCGTTGGGCTTCTGATTGTCGCTGAACCTTACCGTATGCGGCGTGTGACGTCTTTCTGGAATCCGTGGGATGATCCGTTCGGCGACGGCTACCAGTTAACACAATCTCTGATGGCGTTTGGACGCGGTGAGTTCTGGGGGCAAGGGCTGGGGAATTCAGTGCAGAAATTGGAATATCTGCCGGAAGCGCATACCGATTTCATTTTCTCTATTTTAGGTGAGGAACTGGGGTATATCGGTGTGGTTTTGGCGTTGTTAATGATATTCTTCGTCGCTTTTCGCGCGATGTCTATCGGAAAGCGGGCGCTGGAGATCGATCAGCGTTTTTCAGGCTTTCTGGCGTGTTCGATCGGTGTCTGGTTTAGCTTTCAGACGCTGGTGAACGTAGGCGCAGCGGCGGGGATGCTGCCGACGAAAGGGTTAACGCTACCGCTAATCAGTTATGGTGGTTCCAGTTTACTGATTATGTCGACGGCGATTGTTTTGTTGTTACGCATTGATTTTGAAACGCGCCGGACAAAAGCGCAGGCGTTTACGAGAGGTGCCCGATGAGTGGCGAAGGCAAGCGTTTGATGGTGATGGCTGGCGGCACGGGTGGACATGTCTTCCCTGGGCTGGCGGTTGCGCATCATCTGATGGCGCAGGGCTGGCAGGTTCGCTGGTTAGGTACTGCGGATCGTATGGAAGCCGATTTGGTGCCTAAGCATGGTATCGAAATTGATTTTATCCGCATTTCTGGCTTGCGTGGCAAAGGTATTCGGGCGCAGTTAAGCGCGCCGATTCGTATTTTTCAGGCAGTACGTCAGGCGCGGGCGATTATGCGCCGTTACCAGCCTGATGTGGTGCTGGGCATGGGCGGTTATGTTTCTGGCCCCGGTGGTCTGGCTGCCTGGCTGTGCGGCATTCCGGTCGTACTGCATGAGCAGAATGGTATTGCAGGGCTGACCAACCGCTGGTTATCCCATATCGCTAAAAAGGTATTGCAGGCGTTTCCGGGCGCGTTTCCCAAGGCAGATGTCGTGGGTAACCCGGTAAGAACCGATGTGTTGGCATTACCAGCACCGGAAACACGATTAGCCGATCGCTCAGGCCCTGTGAGGGTGCTGGTTGTTGGTGGTAGTCAGGGTGCAAGGGTGCTGAACCAAACGCTTCCCGGTGTGGCAGAGCAGTTGGGTGAGCGTATTACGATTTGGCATCAGGTCGGTAAAGGTGCGTTATCAACCGTTCAGCAGGCTTATCAGAATGTTGGGCAGACGCAGCACAAGATTACTGAGTTTATTGATGACATGGCGGCAGCCTACGCGTGGGCAGACATCGTGGTATGCCGTTCCGGTGCCTTGACCGTCAGTGAAATCGCGGCGGCTGGGTTACCTGCACTGTTTGTGCCGTTTCAGCATAAAGATCGGCAGCAGTACTGGAATGCGCTGCCGCTGGAAAAGGCTGGCGCGGCAAAAATTATTGAGCAGCCACAGTTTAGCGTGGCGGCAGTCAGTGAGGTGCTGTCCGGTTGGGATCGCACAACTTTGCTGGCGATGGCGCAAAAAGCCCGCGCAGTGGCGATTCCAGATGCAACCGAACGGGTTGCGGCGGAAGTCAGTGCAGCGGCAGGCAGTCGGGTCACAGATGTGGCTCATGGTTAATTAATACAACGTTGTCGGGTAGAAGACTGGCCGGCGACGTTACAAGGTAGCGATAGAATAAAGTGAATACTCAACAACTGGCGAAACTACGTTCAATCGTGCCCGAGATGCATCGCGTCCGGCACATACACTTTGTCGGCATCGGCGGTGCTGGCATGGGTGGTATCGCCGAAGTGTTGGCCAACGAAGGTTATGAAATTAGCGGTTCCGATCTGGCACCGAATGCGGTGACGCAACAGTTGACCGAACTTGGCGCGCAGATTTATTTCCACCACCGTGCAGAGAACGTTCTGAACGCCAGCGTGGTGGTGGTATCAAGTGCGATTACGGCGGATAACCCAGAGATTGTCGCTGCGCATGATGCACGGATTCCGGTGATCCGTCGTGCCGAAATGTTGGCGGAACTGATGCGATTTCGTCATGGCATTGCGATCGCGGGTACGCATGGCAAGACGACGACAACGGCGATGGTCACCAGTATTTATGCTGAAGCGGGATTGGACCCAACGTTTGTGAACGGCGGTTTGGTGAAAGCAGCGGGAACGCATGCGCGTTTGGGCTCAAGCCGTTACCTGATCGCAGAAGCAGATGAAAGCGATGCGTCCTTCCTGCATTTGCAGCCGATGGTGGCGATTGTAACCAACATTGAAGCCGACCATATGGACACCTATCAGGGCGATTTTGAGAACCTGAAGCAGACGTTCATTAATTTCCTGCACAACCTGCCGTTTTATGGTCAGGCCGTGATGTGTGTGGATGATGAGGTAATCCGTGAGCTGCTGCCACGTGTTGGTCGTCACATCATTACCTATGGTTTTAGCGACGATGCTGATGTGCGAATTGCTGGATATCGTCAGACTGGCGCACAAGGGCACTTTACGCTGGAGCGGAAAGATAAACCGTTGCTGAACGTTACGCTGAATGCGCCGGGGCGTCACAATGCGCTGAATGCAGCGGCGGCGGTTGCCGTGGCGACCGATGAAGGCATCGACGACGAGTCGATTCTGCGCGCGCTAGAACGTTTTCAGGGCACCGGGCGTCGCTTTGATTTTCTCGGCGAGTATCCGCTCGAATTAGTCAATGGACACAGTGGCACCGCGATGTTGGTCGATGATTATGGCCATCATCCGACTGAGGTTGATGCTACGATTAAAGCCGCACGCGCTGGCTGGCCAGATAAGCGGTTAGTTATGATTTTTCAGCCACATCGCTATACGCGCACCCGTGATTTGTACGACGACTTCGCGCATGTGCTATCGCAGGTTGACGTGTTGCTGATGCTGGATGTGTATTCCGCTGGAGAATCGCCGATTCCGGGCGCAGACAGCCGTTCACTGTGCCGTACCATTCGCGGAAGAGGTAAGATTGATCCGATTCTGGTGACGGATGTGGATACTTTACCGGAACTGTTGTCACAGGCGCTGCGAGGTGAAGACCTGATCTTGGTTCAGGGAGCCGGCAACATCGGTAAACTGGCGCGTAAACTGGCTGATTCCAGATTACAGCCGCAGATAAGTGAATGAGGAACATCATGACTGAGAAAGTTGCCGTATTGCTTGGTGGAACCTCTGCTGAACGTGAAGTGTCGTTACTTTCCGGTCAGGCGGTTTTGGCTGGCCTGAAAGAAGCGGGCATCAATGCGCATGCGGTCGATACCCGTGACTTCCCTGTGACGAAATTGAAGGAAGAAGGCTTTACCCGCGTTTTCATCGCCTTACATGGTCGTGGTGGTGAAGATGGCACATTGCAGGGTGTTCTGGAATTTCTGGGGCTGCCTTATACCGGTAGCGGCGTGATGGCATCCGCACTGACGATGGATAAGCTCCGTACCAAACAGGTGTGGCAAGCGGTCGGATTACCGGTATCGCCTTACGTGGCATTGGATCGTCGGCACTATTCAGAAACGGCAGCAAACGAATTGCTGGCGAAGTTCACTCATCTTGGGTTGCCGCTGATCGTCAAACCAAGCCGTGAAGGTTCCAGCGTTGGCATGAGCAAAGTGAATGCGCTTAGTGAGTTGCCTGCGGCATTGGAAGAAGCATTCCGTCATGATGACGATGTTCTGGTCGAGAAATGGCTGAGTGGCCCAGAGTATACCGTTGCTATCTTGGGTGATGAGGTATTGCCGTCTATTCGCATCCAGCCTGCGGGGACGTTTTACGATTATGAAGCGAAGTATTTGTCGGACGATACGCAGTATTTCTGCCCAAGTGGTCTGCCGGACGATCAAGAGCAGGCGTTAGCGGTACTGGCGATGGCGGCTTACCGTGCGGTGGATTGTAGCGGATGGGGACGCGTCGATTTTATGTTGGATAGCGATGGTGCTTTCTATTTGCTTGAGGTGAATACGTCTCCAGGGATGACGAGCCACAGCCTGGTTCCTATGGCGGCGCGTCAACGTGGTCTGACTTTTTCGCAACTGGTCGTGAAAATTCTGGAGCTTGCTGGCTGATATGTCGCAGGCAGCGCTGAATACACGCGGACGAGAGCCTGAACCGAAAGGAACACGTCGCAGTAATGGAGGCCAATTGGCAGGAATCATTTTCCTGCTGATGGTGATAGGGACGATCGTCTGGGGAAGCTGGATTGTGGTGGGGTGGATGAAAGACGCCAGCCGCCTGCCGCTCTCTCGTATGGCAGTGACAGGGGAAAGGCAGTACACCACCAATGACGATATTCGTCAGGCGATTTTGTCGTTGGGGTCGCCGGGAACGTTCATGACACAGGATGTGAACGTGATCCAGCAGCAGATCGAACGTCTATCATGGATCAAACAGGCCAGCGTGCGTAAGCAGTGGCCGGACGAATTAAAGATTCATCTGGTTGAATATGTGCCGGTAGCGCGTTGGAATGATCAGCTACTGGTTGATGCGGAAGGAAATTCGTTCACTGTCCCCGCCGAACGCGTTGGTAACCGTAAGATGCCGTTGCTATATGGCCCAGAAGGCAGTGAAACAGAAGTATTGGAAGGCTATCGCATCATGAGTCAGACGCTAGCCGCCGGAAAGTTTACGTTAAAAACGGTAGCGATGAGTGCGCGGCATTCGTGGCAACTGGGATTAGACGATGATACTCGCCTCGAATTGGGGCGGGACGATAGGGCTAAACGTCTGCAACGCTTTATCGAGCTGTATCCGCTGTTGCAGCGGCAGGCTCAGAGCGAGAACAAACGTATTAGCCATGTAGATTTGCGATACGACAGCGGGGCCGCGATAGGTTGGGCTCCAGCTTTGCTTGATCAACAACATGTTGATCGGCAACGAGTTGGTCAGCAATAAGACATTGATCAGCAACAGAACAGTAACCAGAAACAGGCACAGGCTAAACAACAATGATCAAGTCGACAGACAGAAAACTGGTAGTTGGGCTGGAAATCGGTACAGCAAAAGTGGCTGCGCTGGTAGGGGAAGTCCTGCCCGATGGCATGGTCAATATTATTGGCGTAGGCAGTTGTCCGTCACGCGGAATGGATAAAGGCGGCGTAAACGATCTGGAATCGGTCGTTAAGTGTGTTCAACGCGCGATTGATCAAGCGGAGTTAATGGCAGACTGTCAGATTTCTTCTGTGTATCTGGCGCTATCGGGAAAACACATCAGTTGCCAGAATGAAATAGGAATGGTGCCTATTTCAGAAGAAGAGGTGACGCAGGAAGACGTAGAAAGCGTGGTGCACACCGCTAAATCGGTGCGCGTGCGCGATGAACACCGCGTTCTCCATGTAATTCCGCAAGAATATGCGATCGATTATCAGGAAGGGATTAAAAACCCAGTGGGCTTATCCGGCGTGCGTATGCAGGCGAAAGTCCACCTGATAACCTGCCATAACGATATGGCGAAGAATATTGTTAAAGCCGTTGAACGCTGTGGTTTAAAAGTCGACCAACTGATTTTTGCGGGGCTGGCTTCCAGCTATGCGGTTCTGACAGAAGACGAGCGTGAACTGGGCGTGTGCGTCGTTGATATCGGTGGCGGCACAATGGATATCGCGGTCTATACCGGTGGTGCATTGCGACACACGAAAGTGATTCCTTATGCAGGCAATGTAGTTACGAGCGATATTGCCTACGCATTTGGCACGCCGCCGACGGATGCCGAAGCGATTAAGGTGCGCCATGGCTGTGCATTAGGCGCGATCGTCGGCAAAGATGAGAATGTGGAGGTTCCGAGTGTTGGAGGACGTCCACCCCGCAGTCTGCAAAGACAGACACTGGCGGAAGTGATTGAACCACGTTACACCGAGCTGTTGAACTTGGTGAACGATGAACTTTTACAGTTGCAGGAGCAGTTGCGTCAACAGGGCGTGAAACACCATCTGGCGGCAGGGATTGTGCTGACGGGCGGTGCCGCGCAAATAGACGGTCTGGCGGCTTGTGCGCAGCGTGTGTTCCATACACAGGTGCGTATTGGACAACCAATGAATATAACAGGGCTGACGGATTACGCCCAAGAGCCTTATTACTCAACGGCGGTTGGGTTACTGCATTACGGAAAAGAATCTCACCTGGGTGGTGAGCATGAAGTCGAAAAACGTGCCTCAGTGAGCAACTGGTTCAAGAGAATCAATAGCTGGTTGAGGAAAGAATTTTAATTTTATCAAAGAGATCACCTGGCACAGTTTTATGATCTCGCAGTTACAGGCACAAACGGAGAGAAATTATGTTTGAACCAATGGAATTAACCAACGACGCGGTGATTAAAGTCATCGGCGTCGGTGGCGGCGGTGGTAATGCCGTCGAACACATGGTGCGCGAGCGCATCGAAGGCGTTGAGTTCTTTGCGGTCAACACGGATGCGCAGGCATTACGTAAAACAGCGGTTGGCCAGACGATTCAGATCGGTAGCGGTATCACAAAAGGTCTGGGTGCAGGCGCTAACCCGGAAGTTGGCCGTAATTCGGCTGAAGAAGATCGTGAAGCACTGCGTTCAGCGCTGGAAGGCGCGGACATGGTGTTTATCGCCGCAGGTATGGGCGGTGGTACAGGGACCGGCGCTGCACCGGTTGTGGCTGAAGTAGCCAAAGACCTGGGTATTCTGACCGTCGCTGTGGTGACCAAGCCTTTCAACTTTGAAGGCAAAAAGCGTATGGCGTTTGCGGAGCAAGGTATCGCCGAGCTGTCTAAGCACGTTGATTCGCTGATCACCATTCCAAACGATAAGCTGCTGAAAGTACTGGGGCGTGGTATTTCCCTGCTGGATGCATTTGGTGCAGCAAATGACGTACTGAAAGGCGCAGTACAGGGTATTGCCGAGCTGATCACGCGTCCAGGCCTGATGAACGTCGACTTTGCAGACGTGCGTACCGTGATGTCCGAAATGGGTTATGCCATGATGGGCTCCGGCGTTGCACGCGGTGAAGACCGTGCAGAAGAAGCGGCTGAAATGGCGATCTCCAGCCCACTGTTGGAAGATATCGATCTGTCCGGCGCGCGTGGCGTGTTGGTCAACATCACGGCGGGCTTTGACCTGCGTCTGGATGAGTTCGAGACGGTAGGTAACACTATCCGTGCATTTGCATCTGACAATGCGACTGTGGTGATTGGTACGTCGCTTGACCCAGAAATGAATGATGAACTGCGTGTGACGGTTGTTGCGACGGGTATCGGCATGGACAAACGTCCTGAGATTACTCTGGTGACGAACAAGCAGGCCAGCCAGCCTGTGATGGATCATCGTTACCAGCAACACGGTATGACGCCGCTGGCGCAGGAAAAACCGGCTGCTAAAGTGGTTAACGACCAGAATCCGCAGACAAATAAAGAGCCAGACTATCTGGATATCCCGGCGTTTCTGCGTAAGCAGGCAGACTAATTTGCTGCCAGATAACGTTGGAATCTCCGCTCTTTGTGCTAAACTGTGCCACCGAGCCTGGTCTATACTAGGTCGGTAGGTTCAGTAACATGCGAGATAAAATGATGATCAAACAACGTACATTAAAACGTATTGTTCAGGCGACTGGTGTCGGGTTACATACCGGCAAGAAGGTCACGTTGACCATGCGTCCTGCACCGGCAAATACCGGGGTCATCTATCGCCGCACAGACTTGAATCCCCCGGTTGATTTCCCGGCTGATGCAAAATCCGTGCGTGATACCATGCTCTGTACTTGCCTGGTTAATGAGCATGACGTGCGTATTTCTACGGTGGAGCATCTTAACGCTGCGCTTGCAGGGTTGGGCATTGACAATATTGTCATTGATGTTGACGCGCCAGAAATTCCAATTATGGATGGTAGCGCCAGCCCGTTCGTTTACCTGCTGTTAGATGCGGGTATTGAAGAGCTGAATTGTGCCAAGAAATTCGTACGTATCAAACAGCCAGTTCGCGTTGAAGATGGTGATAAGTGGGCCGAAATGAAACCGTTTAACGGTTTTAGCTTGGATTTCACTATCGACTTCAACCACCCGGCGATTGATGCGGGCAACCAGCGCTATCGTTTGGATTTCTCTGCTGATGCGTTTGTTCGCCAGATCAGCCGTGCGCGTACCTTCGGCTTCATGCGCGATATCGAATACTTGCAGTCTCGTGGGTTGTGCCTGGGCGGCAGTATGGATTGTGCCATCGTCGTTGACGATTACCGCGTGTTGAACGAAGACGGTTTGCGTTTTGAAGATGAGTTTGTCCGCCATAAAATGCTGGATGCCATTGGCGACCTGTTTATGTGTGGCCACAACATCATTGGTGCGTTTTCTGCATTTAAATCTGGCCATGCCCTGAACAACAAACTGTTGCAGGCTGTGCTGGCAAATCAGGAAGCGTGGGAATACGTGACCTTTGAAGACGAAGCTGAAATGCCACTGGCATTTAAAGCACCGTCTATCGTGTTGGCGTAACGCCTGAAGTCGTCACTTCTTATTACGACTGGTTTTACTGGTACTCTCTCCGGCCAGCGAAGCCAGTCGTTCTAATATCTTTCTAAGTTTTTCCGGGCTGTTGCCTGCTAACGTCCTCAATGTTTCCGCGCTTTGCTCACTCAACTGACGCAACGGTTTGCTGTCGGCACTCTCCGTTACTGAAATGCTACTATTTTTCACGATTTCATGCCCTTTTGCGGCAAGCGTTGGATTAATCCTGATGTCGATTGAAGCCAATGATGGTAGTATTTGTGCGCGTAATGCAGAGAGCAGCGCAGGTTGTTCGTAACGTAACCGCATCAGCCAACTGGCGTTGGCGGTTTCCAGTATCAGTAAGCCTTGTCGGTAATTAGCGACGCGGCACCATGGGTGCAACGGTGCAGGCAGTAATCCGCGGACGGCACGGTTGAGTTTTAATAAGGCGATAGCGCGCTGTTGCACATCTTGTAGCGGGCCTTTACCCGACATGGATGCGCTATCAAACAGAAATTCCAGTGATTGTGGGCGGCTATCACGCATAGACCTGGCTCCGGTGGATGTTACTCGTGATTGGTATTCTAAATCGTTGGCGACAATTTGGCAGACGTTATTTCTGGCCGCATCTCTTATTAGGGATGGTCGCGGCGAGTCTTGGTCTGCCGACAAGCCTGAACGACTCACAGGATATTGCCTCACTCCCTAATTCAAGTTCCAGTGTTAGTCGCCAAAATAACGTATCGCTGAGCCTTACCGATCTGGTGGCGCTGAAAGAAGCACATCGACGCTCGTCCTACAGCGTTGATTACTGGCATCAGCATGCGATTCGTACTGTCATCCGTCACCTTTCTTTTGCATTGACGACGCCACAGACGGTCAATGCCCAGCAGGCTGACGAGCTGGAACCGCATTCTCTGGTTTTGCTGGATACGCTAAATGCGCTGCTGACGCAGGATTCCCAGTATCCCTTTGTGATCTCCCCCCATGCTGGGCGAGTCACTTTTTATCCTCAGGCACATCATCAAATCGGTATTTGGCTTGCCCAAATTCGCGGCATCCGTGCAGGACCCTCTCTTCTCAGTTGAACGTGTAATGGATAATTAGCGGAAGAAATTTATTCCGTTTTCTCTGAGTTTCTCAGGTTTTCGATGTTGTGTTGCCACTGGATACGTGGCACTTGTGAGATTAAAATTATTATGGTCATGAATATCCTAACCAAAATTTTTGGTAGTCGTAACGATCGTACTCTACGCCGTATGCGTAAAAATGTTGATGTTGTTGGTCGGTTAGAGCCAGAAATGGAAAAACTTTCAGATGAGGAACTGCAAGCGAAAACGCTGGAGTTCCGTGCTCGTCTGGAGAAAGGTGAAACGCTGGAAAACCTGCTGCCAGAAGCCTTCGCTGTGGTGCGTGAATCTAGTAAGCGTGTATTTGGCATGCGTCATTTCGACGTGCAGCTTCTTGGCGGTATGGTGTTGAACGAGCGGTGCATTGCGGAGATGCGTACTGGTGAAGGTAAAACGCTGACGGCAACCTTACCGGCGTACTTGAATGCGTTGACTGGCCGTGGCGTGCACGTGGTTACCGTGAACGATTATTTGGCACAGCGTGATGCCGAAAATAACCGTCCGCTATTTGAATTCCTTGGCCTGAGCGTCGGTATTAACCTGCCAGGAATGCCTGCTCCGGCGAAGCGTGAAGCCTATGCCGCAGATATTACCTACGGGACCAATAACGAATACGGCTTTGACTACCTGCGCGACAACATGGCATTCAGCCCGGAAGATCGCGTACAGCGCAAACTGTACTACGCGCTGGTGGATGAAGTTGACTCCATCTTGATCGATGAAGCACGTACACCGCTGATCATTTCTGGTCCGGCTGAAGACAGCTCTGAGCTTTATATCAGCGTCAATAAAATTATCCCTCATCTGATCCGTCAGGAGAAGGAAGATTCGGACACCTTCCACGGTGAAGGCCACTTCTCTGTTGATGAGAAAGCACGCCAGGTTAACCTCACCGAACGCGGTCTGGTTCTGGTGGAAGAACTGCTGGTGAAAGAAGGCATTATGGAAGAGGGAGAATCGCTGTACTCCCCGACGAACATTATGCTGATGCACCATGTGACCGCCGCACTGCGCGCGCACGTGCTGTTTACTCTCGATGTGGACTACATTGTGAAAGACGGTGAAGTTATCATCGTTGACGAACACACGGGGCGCACCATGCAGGGACGTCGCTGGTCCGATGGTCTGCATCAGGCCGTGGAAGCGAAAGAGAAGGTGGCCATTCAGAATGAAAACCAGACGTTGGCTTCCATTACCTTCCAGAACTACTTTCGGCTGTACGAAAAACTGGCAGGTATGACGGGTACGGCAGATACCGAAGCGTTCGAATTCAGCTCTATCTATAAGCTGGATACGATTGTGGTGCCGACCAACCGTCCGATGATCCGTAAAGATTTGCCTGATCTGGTCTACATGACCGAACAGGAAAAAATCGATGCCATTATTGAGGATATCAAAGACCGTTCCGTAAAAGGCCAGCCGATTCTGGTCGGTACGATCTCCATTGAAAAATCCGAAGTGGTTTCTCTGGCGCTGGAGAAAGCGGGCATTAAACACAATGTGTTGAATGCGAAGTTCCACGCCATGGAAGCCGATATCGTTGCTCAGGCGGGTCAGGCGGGTGCTGTCACTATCGCAACCAACATGGCTGGTCGTGGTACGGACATCGTATTAGGCGGTAGCTGGCAAACAGAAGTGGCGCATCTGGAGAATCCAGATGACGGGCAAATTGCAGAAATCAAAGCCGCTTGGAAAGTGCGTCATGATGCCGTACTGGCTGCGGGTGGTTTGCACATTATCGGTACAGAGCGCCATGAATCTCGCCGTATTGATAACCAGTTGCGTGGCCGTTCGGGCCGTCAGGGGGATGCGGGTTCATCACGCTTCTATCTGTCGATGGAAGATGCGCTGATGCGTATTTTTGCCTCCGATCGTGTTTCTAACATGATGCGTAAGCTGGGTATGAAACCGGGTGAAGCCATTGAGCACCCGTGGGTCACCAAGGCGATTGCTAACGCACAGCGTAAAGTGGAAAGCCGTAACTTCGATATTCGTAAACAACTGCTGGAATACGACGATGTAGCGAGCGACCAACGTCGTGCGATCTACACGCAGCGTAACGAACTGCTGGACGTCGCTGATATCAGCGAAACCATCACTAGTATTCGTGAGGATGTGTTTAAAGCGACTATCGACAGCTATATCCCGCCGCAGTCTCTGGAAGAGATGTGGGATGCGGAAGGACTGGAACAGCGCCTGAAGAACGATTTCGATCTGGATATGCCGATCAAGGCATGGCTGGATAAAGAGCCTGAACTGCATGAAGAAACGCTGCGTGAGCGTATTTTCCAGCAGGCGCTTGAAATTTATTCTCGCAAAGAAGAAGTGGTTGGCAATGAAGTCATGCGCAACTTCGAGAAAGGTGTGATGTTGCAGACGCTGGATTCATTGTGGAAAGAGCATCTGGCGGCAATGGATTATCTGCGTCAGGGCATCCATCTGCGTGGCTATGCACAGAAAGATCCGAAACAAGAATATAAGCGTGAATCATTCTCTATGTTTGCTGCGATGTTGGAATCACTGAAATATGAAGTGATCAGCACGCTGAGCAAAGTCCAGGTGAGAATGCCGGAAGAAATCGAAGCGTTGGAGCTGCAACGCCGTGAAGAAGCTGAACGTTTGGCGCGGCAGCAGCAACTGAGCCATCAGGAAGAAGATAGCCTGAATACCGGTTCACCCGCTCATGCAGACCGTAAAATTGGGCGTAACGATCCTTGCCCATGCGGCTCAGGCAAGAAATATAAGCAGTGCCACGGTCGCTTACAGAAATAATGGGCTGCTAATCCAGTGAGTAATAGGTGATAAGTGCAAAGGCGGTCATTGACCGCCTTTTACTTGGTAAGCATTTGATAGGAATTGTCATGACGCAAAAACAGTTATCCGTCGCAGTGGGAATCATCCGCAATGCGGAACAGCAATACTTCATTGCTCGTCGTCCTGATGGCGTTCATATGGCAGGGATGTGGGAATTTCCTGGCGGTAAAATTGAAGCGGGCGAAACGCCAGAGCAGGGGCTGATTCGTGAACTGTTCGAAGAAACGGGTATCGACGCTAGCGCACCGCAGCCGCTAAATAACAAAACATTTTCTACGCCGGAGAGAATCATCACGCTTCATTTTTTTCTGGTTGAAACATGGCTGGGGGAACCCTATGGCCGGGAAGGTCAGGAATCTCGCTGGGTGAGCGTAGAAGAATTACGCGAGGAGGAATTTCCGCCAGCGAACGCGGAGATGATCCGCTGGCTGAAATCGCTTTAATCTAGATTTGCCTGTCTGAAAGATGTTACTGCGAAACGTGGCTGTTAGCGCGTTTCGCTCCAGTCATCACTATCAGAAACCATATCATCACTCGGAATGCGTTTTTCTTCGTCAGCCCATTCACCCAAATCGATGAGCTGACAACGTTTGCTGCAAAATGGGCGATAGATGCTGTTCTCATCCCAGATGACCGCCTGCTTGCAGGTGGGGCACTTCACCGTTGTAATCTCTGTTGTCATAAAATTCTTTTCACTCTATTTGGTGCTGAATGCGTTTTCGTTTATCGGGGCTGTGTCTAACAGCAGGCCAGTTCAAACGTTAAACGAGGGGGAATATGGCCGTTTTCGCTATCCAATGGTAGAAAACGGATGGCATAGCGTGTCTTATGGCCGGATATTTGCGGATAGAGTTGATGTACCTGTTCAAGACGCAAACGTAGCAGGTCTGCATCAGAGGCATTGTCCTGAAAGAAGCCATTCAGGCTGGTTTGTGGGCGGAATGTGCCGGAGTGACGGATCAGTTCCAGAATCATATCCAATGCTTGTTTGAGCGGCGACAAGGAGCTAAGCCAGCCATAAACCAATTTCTCACGCAGCTCCTGAGGCTGGTGCAGCCAGCTATGTAGTGTCGGCAAGTCGAAACTGCAGCACCCGCCGGGAATACCGAGTCGCTGGCGGACCATGCCAATCAGTCGATCTTCCCGTAAGAACTGCCCCATCCGCGGTGCCGCCATCAGTGTGCCGGCCAGATCTTTCAACTGGCGTCGCAGTGTGTGGATCCGCTCCATGTCAACGCCCGGCACATCACTCCATTGCAGCAATTTTTGCTGTTGGCGCTCCAGTTCTTTCAGCAACTCGGTACGCACATCTCCACGTTCTAGTACATCAAGCAGCTCGGCGATGGCTCGAAAAAATGTCAGTGCGCCCCCCATATCGGTCAGGGAGTGGTTTTGATGCAACTGCTGCAATAATGATTCGATACGCAACCAGGTACGCGTTTTTTCGTTCAGCGGATATTCAAATAAAATGGTTGAGGAGGCGTCACTCATTCTTAGTCATCCTGTCGGTTGCGTAGGCGGCTAGATCCAAATAGTGGCGGTGTAATGCCGCAACCTGTGGAGCTAGTTCGTTTGGGCAACGACTGTTATCAATAATATCATCAGCATAAGCCAGGCGCTGTTCTCGGGTTACCTGTGCTGCCAGTATGTTTTCTGCTTGCTGCCGACTGATGCTATCGCGGGCCAGTGTGCGTTCAAGCTGTGTGTCTCTGTCTACATCAACGACCAGAATACGCTGTGCTCGCTGTTGCAACCCATTCTCCACCAGTAACGGGACGACCCACAGAATATACGGTGTGGACATGGCACGAAACTGGGCCTGTGTTTCCTGATGGATCAACGGATGGAGCAAATTATTCAGCCACTGTTTCTCCTCTGATGAGGAAAAGATTCGGTGACGTAGTGCGGCGCGGTTTAATGAACCATCGGTATTGAGCACAGCATCGCCAAACCGGAGCCTGATGGCATCCAGTGCGGGTTTCCCAGGTTCGACTACCTGACGCGCGATGATATCCGCGTCAACGATAGTGGCCCCTAATTTGGCAAATTCATCGGCGACGGTGCTTTTCCCGCTGCCGATACCGCCCGTTAAGGCTACGATGTATGTCATTGCACTCGTGCTGAAAAGTTAACATTTCGATTATCTTCAAGGGTGAGGAGTACATTCCCATCCCCCGAATCCGATCAGGCATAAACCGCTGTTTGCTTCACACTATCACTCTGCTGGGCGATAGGTAAATTTTTCTGATTTTATCCCAAATAAAGTGAAAATCGCAGTCTTGCCGCAGGATTATTCCTGCGTATGATAACGTCACTGGTAAAGGGCATTATTTTTTCAAACACGATTATGCTCAGTAGTGATACTGAATATATTGCCGTCACTAACCAGGAACTCGAACCTCATGCGTATTGAAGAAGATTTAAAGTTAGGCTTTAAAGACGTTCTCATCCGGCCAAAGCGTTCGACGCTGAAAAGCCGCTCCGAAGTTGAATTAGAACGTCAATTCACTTTTCTCCACGCCGGAGGCAACTGGTCCGGTGTACCGATTATCGCAGCCAATATGGATTCCGTAGGTACGTTTAGTATGGCGGAAGTCCTAGCCTCTTTTGATGTTCTGACGGCTGTCCATAAACACTACTCTGTCGAACACTGGTCTCAGTTTGTGCAACGCGCACCGGCATCGGTATTACGTCATGTTATGGTTTCGACCGGGACATCTGACGCTGACTTCATCAAGTTAAAGCAAATTCTGGCACTGTCGTCGGAGCTGAAATTTATCTGCATCGATGTAGCAAATGGCTATTCTGAACACTTTGTGACATTCCTGCAAAAAGCACGTGAGGCCTGCCCAGATAAGGTTATCTGCGCGGGAAACGTCGTGACGGGCGAAATGGTGGAAGAACTCATTCTCTCTGGGGCAGATATCGTGAAAGTCGGCATTGGCCCCGGTTCTGTTTGCACTACACGCGTTAAAACGGGTGTAGGCTACCCCCAGCTTTCCGCCGTGATTGAATGTGCCGATGCGGCACATGGCCTTGGTGGGCAAATCGTAAGTGATGGCGGTTGTGCTATGCCGGGTGATGTAGCAAAAGCATTCGGCGGCGGTGCAGATTTCGTTATGTTGGGCGGCATGCTGGCAGGGCATGATGAATGTGAAGGCACCATCGTTGAAGAAAACGGTGAGAAAATGATGTTGTTCTACGGCATGAGTTCCACATCTGCGATGGAACGTCACGTCGGCGGTGTGGCGGAGTACCGTGCCGCAGAAGGAAAAACCGTGAAATTGCCACTGCGCGGTCCGGTAGATAATACTGTCCGCGATATCCTTGGCGGCTTGCGATCGGCCTGTACCTATGTTGGCGCATCCCGCTTGAAGGAGCTGACGAAGCGCACAACGTTTATCCGCGTGGCCGAGCAGGAAAATCGTATTTTCAACGGATAGTTATACGTCTTCACATTCTGTCTTTCCGTTGTTAACAGCGATTGCGTAGTTTGATTTGTCGACGTTGTCTTGCATGTATTGGCTGGTTCAGGCACCAGCCAATACATTCCCCAGTTGGAAGATAGGCAAGTACATGCCAATCACTAGCGCCCCGACCATTCCTCCGACGACCATCATCAATAACGGCTCCAGCGTTTGTGTCAGCATATCGGCCTGTTGTTGCACCCGCCTCTCATGCCATTCTGCTAACTGTGTAAAGATTGTATCCAGCGCTCCGGTTTCTTCCCCAACCCGAATCAACTGCGGACAGGGTGCAGGGAACAATGCGATGTGATGTTGTGTGGCATGATATAGCGACGTACCCTGATGCAACTGCGTCTGTATCTGTTGAATGGCTGCCTGATAAAGCGGGTGACGGATCGTTGCTGCCGCATCCAGCCCCTCAGGAAGCGTTAAACCGGCATGCTGAGTCATGGCCAGAATATTGAATATCTGGTTCAGTGATTTACCACGTAGCAAACTGGATACCACAGGGAGCCTCAGCAGCCATTCTTGTTCTCTGGTTTTCCATAATGGTCTTTGCTGTCTCAGTCGGGCATACCCCAATATTAGGCAGCTAATAAGCAATAGCCCAAGGAACCCGTAGCCAGCAAGGAGGTCGGCTAGATGAAGTAACTGCCGAGTAAACCACGGCAACGGCGTATTGAACGAGGAGTAGAGTGTTGCGAATTCGGGTAGAACCAGCAGCAACATCATCATGCTGACCAGCATTGCAATGAGCAAAACAAAACAAGGATAGCGTAGCGCCTTGATAACTTTTTGTTGCAGTCTGGATTGCTTCTCTTGCTGTTGTGCTAGCTGTAGGCAGCATACGTCTAGCTTCCCAGTCAACTCGCCGACGGCAATGAGGGATCGATACAGGACTGGAAAGATATGAGGATAGTCGTGCAATGCCTCAGACAGCGAGTTTCCCTGAGCAACATGAGTTCGGACGTCCCGTAATATGCAGCGCCAGCCAGGGCGCTCATGTTGCTCTGATATCAGTTTTAATGCTTCCAGCAGTGGCAATCCAGCTTGTAGTAGTGCAGCAAGCTGTTTGATTAACTCACCTAGCTGTTCGCGTTTCCAGTAGCGGGGTGATAGATAATGACCAGCCTTTACGATGAGCGGCTGGTAGCCTTGGGCAATCAGGCTGGCATAAGCGTGCTGGCGGTGCGTGCTAATAAGCGCGCCGTCAGCAAATTCACCCTCGGATGTGATTGCCTGCCAGTGATATAAGCGCTCTAACTTCATTGCGCCTCCTGATTCATCGACCGTTCATCGCCTACAACACGATAGACTTCAGCAAGTGAAGTCAGGCCGTCGTTGACCAGCTCCAACCCCGAGGCCAGCAGCGTTGGGAAACCTGAGTTGCGTGACAGTACAGATAATTCCCCTACGCTGGCGTTGCCTGCTAGCGCGGTTTGAAAATCCGGCGTGATGGGCAGTAATTCATAGAGCGCGACACGGCCATAGTAACCAGAGAAACAGTGACTGCAACCATTGGCTTTCCAATGGTGCAGTGGTCCTTGCCACATGTCGTTTGGCAGTGAGAGTAGCGGCTCTCCTGGCGTTTTACAGTGCGGGCATAATCGACGTACAAGTCGCTGTGCGACGATGAGTTTTAGCGCCGCCGCTAACAGATAACCGGGAATGCCCAGATGGTTGAGACGAGTCAGCGTTTCTACGGCAGAGTTGGTATGCAACGTGGACATGACCAGATGGCCGGTTTGTGCGGCTTTTACCGCAATTTCTGCGGTTTCAGCATCGCGGATTTCACCAATCATAATGACGTCTGGGTCTTGTCGCAGCAGCGCACGTAAAATTCTGCCAAAGCCCAGTTCCGCTTTAGGATTGATCGCCGTTTGGTTGATTCCCTGCAAGGGGATTTCGACCGGATCTTCCACGCTACAGATATTGCGACTGCTATCGTTCAGCCAGCGTATCGCGCTGTAAAGCGTCACGGTTTTGCCACTCCCCGTTGGACCGGTGACTAGTAGCATACCCTGTGAGGTACTCAGCACACCGATAAGCTGTTGCAATGCTTTTGCAGTAAGCCCGAGTTTATCCAGCACCAACTCCTGCTGATGTGTTTGTAAAATACGCAGGACGACTTTTTCTCCCTGCTGCACGGGAGGGTGGCGATGCGTAACGAATAGGGCTGTTGATCCAGCATTAGGCTGAATTGACCATCCTGCGGTAACCGCCGTTCGGCGATATTCAATTTGCCCATGATTTTCAGCCGTGCGGTAATACGGCCTGTCAACTCTGGCGGTGGCGCGGATATGGCCTGCAATACACCGTCAATGCGTAGCCGCACACGATAGCTGTCTGGCTGTGGCTCAAAGTGAATATCAGAGGCTCGGCGCTGAACGGCGAGGCGCAGCGTTTGATGGATAAACTGCGCTACGGGGGAATCGTCGTCATGCTCCTGCTGCCCGGTATTGGTGTGATAAGTACCGGCATGATAGGTTTCTGCTGGCTCAGCAACGGCGTTCACTGGGTTAAGCTGTTGTTCCATTCTGGCCTGTGGCCACTGTTCCACCATAATTCGGCGGTTGCTGGCGAAACGCAGTGCGGCGATCATCTCTGAAGAAGGGGACACCGTGACGGCGACCGACAGCGTTTGTTCATCAATGCTGAGTAATAATGCCTGATAACGTCGGCACAACGTCTGTAACTCGCTGAGTGTATGCTCGGTGGAGAAGGCGGAGCCAGTCATGATTAACCCGCCGTGTTATCGAAACGGAAAACGTCCTGACAGGCAGATTGCAGGCTCTCTGTGCCGTCGTCCGTGGCACAATTTTTCGTCCAGCGTGAAGCGCCGGTTTCGGTATTCCACGTTGGCGTCAGAATAACGCGCAGCCCTTGCAGAGTAGATTGCCCAGTCAGCACAATTACGCCTTGTACGACGCTAACGGTGCTGACATAGCGTGAAGATTTGCTGCCAGGAATCCCCTGATTCCCTGCATTGCAGGCCGTAAACGCAGCATTTTCCAGACCGCAGAGATCGACTGGCGTTTTATACGACACCATCGTTTGCAGCATGTCCGTCAGCGCAGCTTTTTGCAGATAGCCTTGATAGGCGGGAACGCCAATGGCGCTGAGGATAGCGATGATCGCAATGACGATCATCAGCTCAATCAGTGTGAATCCTTGTTGTTTTGTCATGTTGATTTCCCTGGTGTTGAGTATAAATTTTGTGGCGTATAAATCCATACGGACGGCTGGCAGCATAGAAAAGGGAATGAGGGCTGACGAGCGGGGAAAATCAAAACAGGAAAGCGCGACGACATGTTTTTAGAGATTTACAGAGCGTTGAAAAATTTTTGCGAGCAGAGACGCAATTTTCACGCTGCCGGGATAGATCATCTGTACAGGATCGGCGGTCTACGTCGTGACGATGGTGTATGAGGCGATGAGGTTTAGAGATGCGAACGAGGTGCGCAATGGCACCTCGTCGATAGAAATAGCGAAGTGATTAGATAAAGCGCATGGATAAATCCAGTGCCTGTACGTGCTTGGTTAATGCACCCACCGAGATATAGTCCACGCCAGTTTCCGCATAGCCACGTAGCGTGTCGAGTGTGACATTACCGGATACTTCCAGTAGCGCACGGCCTTGTGTTAAGCCAACGGCTTCCCGAATGTTATCCAGACTAAAATTATCCAGCATAATGATATCTGCGCCAGCCTCTAGCGCCTGCTGTAACTCATTCAGTGATTCAACTTCAACTTCGACTGGAACATCGTTACGTAAAGCCTGCGCTTTTTCTACCGCATTTTTGATTGAACCTGCGGCGATGATATGGTTTTCCTTAATCAGGAAGGCATCGGATAGACCAAGACGATGGTTGTCTCCGCCACCGCACGATACGGCATATTTCAGCGCCGTTCGCAGACCTGGCAGCGTCTTGCGGGTATCCAGCAGTCGGGTGCGCGTTCCTTGTAGTACGGCAACATAGCGGCTGACCTCGGTTGCGACGCCGGACAGCGTTTGCAGGAAATTCAGCGCCGTGCGTTCACCGGTCAGGAGCTGTTTGGCTGGTCCTGTTATATCGCACAGCGTTTGATTGGGGGTGATGGCCTCACCATCGGCGACGTGCCAAACGATCGTTGCCGTGTTGCCCAATTGAGAAAAGACTTCCTCAAGCCAGCGCGTACCACAAAATATGCCTGCTTCACGCGTGATAATGCGGGCGTTGACGGTCTCGTTGTCGGGTAACAGCAGAGCGGTAATATCTTGATTAGCATCGACGATGCCACCTAAATCTTCACGCAGTGCCAGTTGCACGCTGGCGGGGATATCTTGTGCAATACGAGCGAGCAAGGCTTGTTGACGTTGTTCCTGACTGTAGCGACGCGTTGACATGACAAAACTCCGAAGGGGGATTCGGGGGTCTATGCTACCTTGTTTATATCAGGACATCCAGAATGGATACTTATTATAATTCAACGCGTTAATGTTATTGGTTTTCCGACGAATATTCATATTCGTCGGAAAGGTAGCGCGATTTTAGAAGTTGTAACCGACGACCAGGTAGTAGCCCCAACCGGTGGATTTCACTTCAAACGGGCCTTTGCCAAAGTTGAGTTCTGTGCCATCAGCCCATTGGCCGCCGTTGTGGAAATAACGAGCGACAAACGAGTAGTGCCAGTGGTCGTAGCCCAGTGCCAGAATATGGCTGGAGGCAATGGAGTTGTTAGTGCGGCTTGAATTTGATTTATCACGCAGTTCTGAACCGAAATCGAAATTGGTGAAGCTGATATACGAGACGTTACCGCCCATCAGGGAGCCGAGTGGGTAAGAGTATTTCACTTTTACACGATAGCCGTCCCACTCATTTTCGTTCGCTGCGCCGTAGTTCTGCCATTGGTATTTGGCATAGCCGTTCAGTGAGAGCGACAGATCGGTTCCGGTATCAATATCGGTCCCTAACCCCATGTACCACGTGCTCTGGCGTGAACCGCTGTTGCGACCCTGATCGTAAATAACATTATTGGCGATGTACCACTCTTTAAACGGTCCAAAGCTCAGATCCGTTCCTGTCAGTTTATCAATCGAGAAGCGTGGCTCGATCTCGACAAACAGTGGGGAGCCTTTATCCCAAATACCGCGGCTGTCGGGATCGCCACCGAAAAACTTAGGTGCGTCGGCGTAGCCGTAGAAATCGAACCAGTCTTTACGCGCAAATGCTTCATATTCCAGGTAAGTCGTGCTGTTCAGGTGTGGTCCGAAACGCGTGTGGGCGCTGCCGACGACGTTAACGCTCTGGTGCCACCAGTCGGAGAGGTATTCAGCTTTATTGCTGTCGGCAAGGGCAGGCATTGAGCATGACAGTGCGAGCAAGGCGCCTGCGGCGAAAGTTTTTTTCATGTTAAGTACCGTAGTGTTAGACGTTATTTACGCCATGCGTAAGACCGCAAAATAAGTTTTGGTAATATCAAAAAAAATCAGAAGATAATTTTGTCATGCATTTTAAGTAAAAATAGACGCAATGCACGAAAACGATTGCCTTCTATTACGCCATTACATTTGTAGTGTGACTTTAATCACATAATTGGATTGAGGATTTTACCTTGCTAAAAAGGATGTGGAGGTCGAAAACAGGCAGGAAATGGCGGAAATCTCACAGAACGAACGGTAAAACCTATCGATATCCAGTTGGATAGATAGGGTGGTGTGAAACATGGTATCTTGAATACAAGGACTTTTGGCTCCAATTGATTTTTCGCCTGATTCAGCCGGCAAACGATACGATGCGAGGTTATCGCCGATGCTTTTGGAAAATGGCTGGTTATCTGACATTACCCACACGCCTTCACCGCATTATGATGGCCGCCCGAATGATGAGGTGCCTTCCTTGCTGGTGATTCACAATATCAGTCTGCCGCCCGGTGAGTTTGGTGGTCCGTATATTGATCAACTGTTTACGGCTACTTTGGATCCCACTGCGCATCCCTATTTTGCCGATATTTCCCATTTACGTGTAGCGGCACATTGCCTGATTCGTCGCGATGGGCAAACCACACAGTATGTGTCTTTCGACCAGCGCGCCTGGCATGCCGGTGTTTCGGTGTTTGAAGGCCGTGACCGCTGTAATGATTTCTCTATTGGCATCGAGCTGGAAGGTACGGATACGCTGCCTTTTACCATGGCGCAGTATCACTCACTGGTTGCGATTACACGCCTATTAATGCGGGATTATCCTATTACACTGTCGCGAATTACCGGACATAGCGACATCGCTCCGGGCCGCAAAACCGATCCCGGCGCGGCATTTGACTGGGATGGCTATCATCGTCTGCTACAAGAAAACTGGACAGAAAACAAAGGGAGTCTCGATCAATGACGCTGTTTACACTGTTGCTTACGCTGGCATGGGAACGGTTGTTCAAGCAGGGGGAGCATTGGCAGATCGATCATCGGCTTGACGTTGTATTCCGACACGTTCCCTCTCCCTCTTTATTTCAAACGCTGCTCCTGACGCTATGCAGCATGGGTATCGTGGCGGGATTGCTGTGGCTAACGAGTGGCATTCTGTTTGGCCTGATTTCTCTTTTGCTGTGGATTGTTATCAGCCTGATGTGTATTGGTGCGGGTGAGATTCGTCAGCACTATCGGCGCTATTTGCAGGCGGCACAGCGCGGCGAGGCGGATGCCAGCCGGGAAATGGCGGCGGAATTGGCGTTGATTCACGGTTTGCCCGTTGGCGCAGGTGAAAGCGAGCAGTTAAAAGAGCTGCAAAATGCATTGCTATGGATAAATTTCCGGTTTTATCTGGCTCCGCTATTTTGGTTCGTCGCCGCAGGGCCATACGGGCCGATTGCGCTAGTGGGGTATGCATTTTTGCGCGCCAGACAAACCTGGCTTGCTCGGCATAACACGCCGCTGGAACGTGCACAGTCCGGTGTTGATCGTTTGTTGCATTGGCTTGATTGGATCCCTGCACGTTTGGCGGGTGCGGCTTATGCCTTGCTGGGGCACGGCGAGAAAGCACTACCTGCCTGGTTCGCCTCGCTGGGGGATTCTCGCAGTTCACCGTATTGGGTGTTGACTCAACTGGCCCAATTTTCTCTCGCGCGTGAATCCCACGTTGAGCCTGTGGAGACGCCCAAAGCCGCTGTGACGCTGGCGAAAAAGGTGACGCTGGTATTAGTGGTTGTCGTCGCGCTCCTGACGATATACGGTGCGCTGGTTTAATTTCCCGTTGGGCATCCCAGCGCACCCGTTTCTCGCTTATTGCCTGTCAGCGGGCGGTTCGCCGAACACGGGCATTCCGTCACGATCCCAGGTGAAGGTTTTAATCCGCGTATGGCGATTAGGGTCATACAGCGGGTCTCCTTCGATCTCCGTGTAGTTGCGGGCGTGGTAAACCAGAACGTCTTCGCCCGTTTCTGTTTGCGTAAAGCTATTATGGCCTGGCCCAAACTGCCGGTTTGCTCGGCTGGTGGTAAAGACCGGCTGCTGCGATTTATGCCAGCTTGTCGGGTTCAACAGATCGCTGTCTGCATTCGCCCACAGTAAGCCGATACAGTAATTTTCATCGGTGGCGCTGGCGGAATAGGTGATGAAGAGACGTTCTCCGTGTTTAATGACAGCGGGCCCTTCGTTGACTTTAAAACCGACCACTTCCCACGGCAGTTCCGGCTTGCTCAACATGACCGGCGTGCCTTTCAGCGTCCACGGATTTTCCATTTCCGCCAGATACAGATTCGAATTACCAGAGATAGCGGGATCTTTTTGCGCCCATAGATAGTAGCGTTTGCCTTTATGTTCAAAGTGGGTGGCATCCAGCGAGAAGGTATCAAATTGTGTATAAATCCGGCCTCTTTCTACCCAGTTGCCTTTTAGCGGGTCGCTGTCTGCACATTCCAGCGCAAACATACGGTGCTGGAATAAGCCGTCTTTGATGTCTTCCGTCGGCGCAGCGGCGAAATAGACATACCATTTGCCATGAATCACGTGCAGTTCTGGTGCCCAAATCAGTGTACTTAAAGGGCCGCGTTCATGCTTGCGCCAGATTGTCACTGGGGTCGCGTGGGCAAGCGCCTCCAGCGAACTGGCCCGGCGAATTTCGAGCCGATTGTATTCAGGTACTGAGGCAATAAAATAATATTGTCCATCCGTGTGGCGAAGAATGAAAGGGTCAGCCCGTTGTTCAATCAGTGGGTTAGGCCATTGATGTGGGTTCATCATTCTCTCCTCCTCTTTTGACGTTGGGTGATTGACTGTCGCGGCTTTCGCTCAGTTCCCGATAGTTATTACGGCGTTTTTCCAGATCGATTTGTATTTGCTGCATAAGCTGGCGATCGACCTTCAGCAAACGTACAACGCCTGCGGTAATCAAATAGCCTACGCCGGGAATAAGGGTGAACAACATAATGATACCGTTCATGGCTTCTGCATTTTGCTCTGGAGCATTGGCATCATAACCATAGTAGGACAGCAGGAAGCCGACCATCGCCCCAGCAATCGCCAGCCCGACTTTCAGGAAGAACAGATTGCCTGAAAAGCTGATCCCAGTGATTCGCTTGCCGGTTTTCCACTCGCCATAGTCATCCACATCGGCCATCAGCGACCAGTGGAGCGGGGACGGAATCTGGTGCAGGACATTCAGCAGGAAGTACATCACCAGAATAAAGCTGGTCAGGTGAGGGTTGAAGAAATAGAAGGCGCTGGAAAAGATCGCTAGCGCGATGTTGACCCAGAAAAACACTTTCAGCTTGCAGAAACGGTCGGTCAGGGGTTTCGCCAATGCACTGCCGAACATCATGCCGACCACGCCGAGACTGATAAACAGGCTGGCGAATGAGACGGACTTTCCCATTACCCACGTGACGTAGTACATCGTGGCCGCCATGCGGATAAATCCAGGACAGACGTTGCACAGGGTTAACAGCAGAATGCGCGGCCATTGGTCGTTTTTCCAGACGTCTCGTAGGTCCGCTTTCAGCGCGTCGTTGGTGGGGATGGCGGGTTTAATTCGCTCCTGAACGGTAGCAAAGCAAAATAGAAACATGAATAGGGCAATGATCGCCATCACGCCCATCGACATTTGGTAGCCGCGTGCTTTGTCCTCGCCGCCGAACCACTCAGCCATAGGCAGCAGCGTCGAAGAGAGGATGAGCGTGGCGATACCGACCATGATGAATCGGTATGACTGGCAGGAAACTCGCTCATGCGGATCGGCGGTTATCACGCCACCCAGTGAGCAGTAGGGGATGTTGATGGCGGTGTACGTCAGCGACATCAGAAAATAGGTGACGAACGCGTAGATGACCTTGCCGTTGTAGCTCCAATCCGGCGTGGTAAACATGAGGACGCTGAACAGCACGTAGGGCACGCAGACCCAAAGCAGATAAGGCCGAAAGCGACCCCAGCGGCTTTGGGTGCGATCGGCGATCGCGCCCATAATCGGGTCCGTGACGGCATCGATGACGCGAATGGAAAGTAGCAGGGTGCCGACCAAGGCTGGCGAGAGCCCATAGATATCTGTGTAGAAGTAGCTCAGAAATAGCATGATGGCTCCGCCAATCATGTTGCATCCTGCGTCACCCATTCCATAGCCGATCTTTTCTTTAACGGACAGTGCGTTGTTCTTCATGAATACGACTCCTGTGCTTAACGTGTAAGCACGATTATTCCTCTCGATAGGGATAAAAGAGCGTATGAAATCGGTTGCAAAAATGGACAAACGGGTCGGGTGGAGCAAAGTGTGATGGACATGGCAAATATGAAAATGGCCGACAGAGTCGGCCATGGAAAAGGATGTGGTGAACGCTGAGGCTTACGCCGCCTGATTTTTCTTTTTGATGAAGTAACCAGCGCCCAGAATAATCAGCCAAACCGGAATCAGCATGACGGAAATCTGAATGCTCGGCGTCAGGAACATAATCACCAGTATACCGGCCAGGAACAGCAGACAGAGGTAGTTACCCAGCGGATAAAGCAGTGCTTTAAACTTGGTCACCGTACCTTCTTTATCTTTCTGCGCTCGGAACTTCAGGTGTGCCAGACTGATCATCGCCCAGTTAATCACGAGAGCCGATACGACCAGCGCCATTAATAGCTCAAATGCTTTACCGGGAATAAGGTAGTTGATCAGCACACAGAGTGCTGTCGCCAGTGCGGAAATACCGATTGCGACAACGGGTACGCCGCGACTATCGACGGTTGCCAATGCTTTTGGCCCATTCCCCTGTTTCGCTAGCCCGAACAGCATGCGGCTGTTGCAATAAACACAACTGTTGTAAACCGACAATGCTGCGGTCAATACCACGATGTTCAGTACCGTCGCCACGGCGTTGCTGTTCAGTTCATGGAAGATCATCACGAACGGACTACCGCCTTCTACCACTTTCCCCCATGGGTAAAGTGACAGCAGGATCGCGAGCGAGCCGATATAGAAAATCAGGATGCGGTAGATCACCTGATTGGTTGCGCGTGGAATACTTTTCTCTGGGTCATCAGCTTCTGCTGCGGTAATCCCGACCAGTTCCAGACCACCGAATGAGAACATGATAACGGCCATCGCCATGACCAGACCGAGCCCGCCATTCGGGAAGAACCCGCCTTGCGCCCACAGGTTGGTCACGGTGGCTTCTGGCCCGCCTGTACCGCTGATCAACAGCCAGCCGCCGAAGACGATCATGCCAATAATCGCGGCGACTTTGATGATGGCAAACCAGAACTCCATCTCACCGTAGACTTTGACGTTTGCCAGATTGATGGCGTTAATCAGTAGGAAGAAGACGGCAGCGGACACCCAGGTCGGAATATCTGGCCACCAGTACTGGACGTAAATCCCCACGGCGCTGAGCTCGGCCATGGCGACCAGAACATACAGCACCCAATAATTCCATCCAGACGCAAACCCAGCGAAATCGCCCCAGTATTTATAAGCAAAGTGGCTGAACGATCCGGCTACCGGCTCTTCAACCACCATCTCGCCCAACTGGCGCATAATGAGAAACGCGATCAGTCCGCCAATCGCATAGCCTAACAGGACCGATGGCCCAGCCATTTTGATTGTTTGCGCAATACCAAGAAAGAGGCCAGTACCTACCGCGCCACCCAAGGCAATCAACTGAATATGACGGTTTTTCAAACCACGCTTTAGCGTGCCGTCCGCTTGTTGATTATCCATCAAATTTAACCCTCTGCCAGTGCAAGTAAAAAATACGCCGCGTATCATTGACTGTACGTTTGTGTAATTTTATTTTTACGGAATAGATTTTCTTAAAACAAGAAAGCCTCTACCGTTTGCCAAAGAATAGTGGTAAGTACGCAAGATTGCACTGATTTCTTATAGTCTGATAATTAAAAACTATCGCCACATCAAAATTTTTATCTCTCTTTGATTGACCCCTTTGGTGATGGGAAACCGATGAGCGATACCTCTTTGGGCTTACTCCCTTTTATTGCCGCTTTATCCCGCTGTAAAAATAGTGTTTACCCTGATAGGGGACTACTGGTAATCACGCTATCTTTGCAAGAATAAAAAACCTTTTTTTTTGAATAAAGATTCACTATTTGTGCATTTAAACGGTTCAGCACTGCCTGCTTTACGTTTCAAAAAAGTTAAAATATAGACAGGGGGGATTAATGGTAATACCACAGGTGGGCTATCACTTTGCCGCATGTTTCTCATGCATTTGTTAAAATCTGGTGGGATTGGTGATTTAGCTCAAGGTCCTTATGGACAGAAGGTGAATACTTTGTTACTTTAGCGTCACGTTTTTGAAATTGGTATTACCAATTGACTCCGCGCCATTCGCAGAGAAGAATTCACCATGGCATACAGCAAGATCCGTCAGCCCAAACTGTCAGATGTGATTGAACAGCAGTTGGAGTTTCTGATCCTTGAGGGAACCTTGCGCCCCGGCGAGAAGCTCCCACCGGAGCGTGAACTGGCAAAACAGTTCGATGTTTCCCGCCCTTCTCTGAGAGAAGCCATTCAACGCCTGGAAGCCAAAGGTTTACTTTTGCGCCGTCAGGGTGGTGGTACCTTCGTTCAAGCCAATCTATGGCAAAGTGTCAGCGATCCGCTGGCAGAATTACTGAGCACACATCCCGAATCACAGTTCGATCTTCTGGAAACGCGTCATGCGCTGGAAGGCATTGCTGCCTACTATGCGGCGTTGCGTGGCACTGAGTCGGATTTGCAACGTATCCGGGACTGCCATGCCGTAGTTGAGAAGGCGAAGGAAGCGGGCGATCTGGACGCTGAGTCAGAAGCCGTTATGCAATATCAGGTTGCTGTAACAGAAGCCACGCATAATGTGGTTTTGTTGCATTTGGTGCGCTGTATGGGGCCGATGCTTGAACAGAACGTGAGGCAGAATTTTGAATTGCTTTATTTGAGCCGTGAAGTGCTGGCTCAGGTAAGCATTCATCGCGCCAGCATTTTTGAGGCGATTGTTGCCCGTGAGCCGGAGAAGGCGCGCGAAGCATCACACCGCCATCTGGCGTTTATTGAGGAAGTATTGCTGGATCTTAACCGGGAACATAGTCGGCGCGAAAGATCGCTGCGTCGGCTCCAGCAACGCAAGGACTGAGCACCCGTATTTTGGTGCTCTGAATGCGACAATGACGACGATGAGCCTGTCTTCATGCGTTTTGCTTAGGGTAAAACCTGAACCAGAATGCAGGAAGACAGGCTCCAACAAACCAACTTATTAGAGAAGATAAGGAATAACCATGTCAGATCGTTTAAATAATGACGTGGATCCGATCGAAACCCGCGACTGGCTGCAGGCGATCGAATCGGTCATCCGTGAAGAGGGTGTTGAGCGCGCTCAGTTCCTGATAGATCAGGTCCTGAGTGAAGCACGTAAAGGCGGCGTCAGTGTTGCTGCTGGTCTGGCTGCGCGTCAATACGTCAACACCATCGCTGTGGAAGACGAACCGGAATACCCAGGTGACCTGGATCTGGAAAGCCGTATTCGCTCAGCGATTCGCTGGAACGCGATCATGACAGTGTCGCGTGCCTCGAAAAAAGATCTGGATCTGGGCGGCCACATGGCTTCTTTCCAGTCTTCCGCCACATTCTACGAAGTGTGTTTCAACCACTTCTTCCGTGCTCGCAATGCGCAGGACGGCGGCGACCTGGTCTACTTCCAGGGCCACATTTCTCCGGGCGTTTACGCTCGTGCCTTCCTTGAAGGCCGTCTGACTGAAGATCAGATGAACAACTTCCGTCAGGAAGTTCACGGTAACGGTCTGTCTTCTTATCCGCATCCTAAACTGATGCCGGAATTCTGGCAGTTCCCGACCGTTTCTATGGGTCTGGGCCCGATTGGCTCGATCTACCAGGCTAAGTTCCTGAAATATCTGGAACACCGTGGCCTGAAAGATACCTCTAAGCAAACCGTTTATGCCTTCCTGGGCGACGGTGAAATGGACGAACCAGAATCCAAAGGTGCGATCACCATCGCGACCCGTGAAAAACTGGACAACCTGGTCTTCGTTATCAACTGTAACCTGCAACGTCTGGATGGCCCAGTAACCGGTAATGGCAAGATCATTAACGAACTGGAAGGCATCTTCAGCGGTGCTGGCTGGGATGTTATCAAGGTTATCTGGGGCGGACGTTGGGACGAACTGCTGCGTAAAGATACCAGCGGTAAACTGATCCAACTGATGAACGAAACCGTTGACGGCGACTACCAGACGTTCAAATCCAAAAACGGTGCCTATGTGCGTGAGCACTTCTTCGGTAAATATCCGGAGACGGCTGCACTGGTTAAAGATTGGACCGACGATCAAATTTGGGCACTGAACCGTGGTGGTCACGATCCGAAGAAAGTCTACGCTGCACTGAAAAAAGCACAGGAAACCAAGGGCAAACCAACCGTTATCCTGGCGCATACCATTAAAGGTTATGGTATGGGCGACGCGGCTGAAGGTAAAAACATCGCTCACCAGGTTAAGAAAATTAACATGGACGGCGTGCGTTACTTCCGCGATCGTTTCAACGTGCCAGTTAGCGATGAAAATATCGAGAAACTGCCGTACATCACCTTTGATAAAGATTCCGCAGAGTACAAATACCTGCATGAGCGTCGTCAGGCACTGGAAGGCTACCTGCCAACCCGTCAGCCTAAGTTCAGCGAAAAGCTGGAACTGCCAACGCTGGAAGATTTCCGCACGCTGCTGGAAGAGCAGAATAAAGAAATTTCTACCACGATCGCTTTCGTTCGTGCTCTGAACGTGATGCTGAAGAACCCGTCTATCAAAGATCGTCTGGTTCCGATCATCGCCGACGAAGCGCGTACCTTCGGTATGGAAGGTCTGTTCCGTCAGATTGGTATTTACAGCCCGAACGGCCAGCAGTACACCCCGCAGGACCGTGAGCAGGTTGCTTACTATAAAGAAGACGAAAAAGGTCAGATCCTGCAAGAAGGGATCAACGAACTGGGCGCAGGTTCTTCCTGGCTGGCGGCGGCAACGTCTTACAGCACCAACGATCTGCCGATGATCCCGTTCTACATCTACTACTCCATGTTCGGTTTCCAACGTATTGGCGATCTGTGCTGGGCAGCGGGTGACCAACAGGCGCGTGGCTTCCTGGTCGGTGGTACTTCTGGCCGTACTACGCTGAACGGCGAAGGTCTGCAACACGAAGATGGCCATAGCCATATTCAGTCTCTGACTATCCCGAACTGTATTTCTTACGATCCGTCCTACGCTTATGAAGTGGCTGTCATCATGCATGACGGTCTGAACCGTATGTACGGTGAAGCACAAGAAAACATTTACTACTACATCACCACGCTGAACGAAAACTACCACATGCCTGCGATGCCGCAGGGTGCGGAAGAAGGTATCCGTAAGGGTATCTACAAGCTGGAAACGGTTGAAGGTAGCAAAGGTAAAGTTCAACTGTTGGGCTCTGGTTCTATCCTGCGTCATGTGCGTGAAGCGGCTCAGATTCTGGCGAAAGACTACGGCATCGGTTCTGACGTATTCAGCGTAACGTCCTTCACTGAACTGGCACGTGAAGGTCAGGATTGTGAGCGTTGGAACATGCTGCATCCGACCGAAACGCCGCGCGTACCTTACGTGGCTCAGGTACTGAGCGATGCGCCAGCGGTTGCATCTACTGACTACATGAAGCTGTTTGCTGAGCAAATCCGTAACTTCATCCCAGCTAGCGATTACCGCGTACTGGGTACTGACGGTTTCGGTCGTTCTGACAGCCGTGAGAACCTGCGTCACCACTTCGAAGTGGATGCGTCTTACGTCGTGGTTGCGGCTCTGGGTGAACTGGCTAAACGCGGTGAAATCGATAAGAAAGTGGTTGCTGATGCCATCACTAAATTCAACATCGATGCAGATAAAGTTAACCCGCGTCTGGCATAAGAGGTAAAGATTACATGGCTATCGAAATCAACGTACCGGACATCGGTGCAGATGAAGTTGAAGTCACCGAAGTGCTGGTGAAGGTGGGCGACAAAGTTGAAGCTGAACAGTCGCTGATCACGGTTGAAGGTGATAAGGCTTCTATGGAAGTCCCTTCTCCGCAGGCTGGTGTCATTAAAGAGATCAAAGTCTCTGTCGGTGACAAAGTTGAAACTGGCAAACTGATCATGATTTTCGATTCCGCCGACGGTGCAGTTGACGCTGCACCTGCCAAGGCAGAAGAGAAGAAAGAAGCGGCTCCTGCTGCTGCACCTGCGGCCTCCGCGGCGAAAGAAGTCAACGTACCGGATATCGGCGGTGACGAAGTTGAAGTGACCGAAGTGCTGGTTAAAGTCGGCGACACCGTTGCTGCTGAACAATCTCTGATCACCGTAGAAGGCGACAAAGCTTCTATGGAAGTCCCGGCACCTTTCGCCGGTACGGTTAAAGAGATCAAAATCAGCACCGGCGATAAAGTCTCTACCGGTTCTCTGATCATGGTCTTCGAAGTTGCCGGCAGTGCGCCAGCAGCCTCAGCAGCGAAAGCTGAAGCGGCACCTGCTGCTGCACCAGCGGCCTCTGCGGCGAAAGAAGTTAACGTACCGGATATCGGCGGCGACGAAGTTGAAGTGACTGAAGTGATGGTTAAAGTCGGCGATAAAATCGCGGCTGAGCAATCACTGATCACCGTTGAAGGCGACAAGGCTTCGATGGAAGTCCCGGCGCCGTTCGCGGGTACGGTTAAAGAAATCAAAATCAGCACTGGTGACAAAGTTAAAACCGGCTCACTGATTATGGTCTTCGAAGTAGAAGGCGCTGCGCCTGCTGCGGCTCCGGCTGCCAAGCAAGAAGCGGCTGCTGCACCAGCTCCGGCGGCAAAACCTGCTGCTGCACCGGCAGCGAAAGCGGAAGGTAAGAGCGATTTTGCAGAGAATGACGCTTACGTTCACGCGACGCCGGTTATCCGTCGTCTGGCTCGTGAATTCGGTGTGAATCTGGCGAAAGTGAAGGGTTCTGGTCGTAAAGGCCGTATCCTGCGCGAAGACGTTCAGGCTTACGTGAAAGATGCCGTGAAACGCGCTGAGTCTGCACCAGTAGCTGCTGCTGGCGGCGGTCTGCCAGGCATGCTGCCATGGCCGAAAGTCGATTTCAGCAAGTTTGGTGAAGTGGAAGAAGTGGAATTGGGCCGCATTCAGAAAATCTCTGGTGCTAACCTGAGCCGTAACTGGGTGATGATCCCGCACGTTACGCACTTTGATAAGACTGACATCACCGATCTGGAAGCGTTCCGTAAACAGCAGAACGTGGAAGCTGAGAAGCGCAGACTGGATGTGAAATTCACCCCAGTTGTCTTCATCATGAAAGCCGTTGCCGCTGCGCTTGAGCAGATGCCACGCTTCAACAGTTCCCTGTCTGAAGACGCGCAACGTCTGACGTTGAAGAAATACATCAACATCGGTGTTGCGGTTGATACCCCGAATGGTCTGGTGGTTCCGGTCTTTAAAGACGTGAACAAGAAGAGCATCACTGAGCTGTCTCGCGAACTGATGGCGATCTCCAAGAAAGCCCGTGATGGTAAGCTGACCGCAGGCGAAATGCAGGGCGGATGCTTCACGATCTCCAGCCTGGGCGGCATCGGGACTACGCACTTTGCGCCGATCGTCAACGCGCCGGAAGTCGCTATTCTTGGTGTGTCTAAGTCTGCGATGGAACCGGTCTGGAATGGTAAAGAGTTCACGCCGCGTCTGATGATGCCGATGTCTCTGTCCTTCGACCACCGTGTCATTGACGGTGCTGATGGGGCTCGCTTCATTACCATCATTAACAACACGTTGTCTGACATCCGCCGTCTGGTGATGTAATCGAAAAGCCGGCCTGACGGCCGGCTTTTTTCTGATAAGCTGTTATTTGTTATAGCTGTCAGTGATCAAGGACAAATCGTTAGTCGCTTGTTGTTTCAAAATTGTTAACGATTTTGTAAACTACAGCGGCAAAGACACGTCCCGGTGGAAGAGGGCGTTATTAAAAATGCACCCTCAATCAGAATGATGACGGGTGTGACGTCACAGACCCGCCGGAAAACAATTAAGAGGTCATGATGAGTACTGAAATTAAAGCTCAGGTAGTGGTACTTGGTGCCGGCCCCGCGGGTTACTCTGCTGCATTTCGTGCGGCGGATTTGGGCCTGGAAACCGTACTGGTAGAGCGCTACTCCACGTTGGGTGGGGTGTGTCTGAATGTTGGTTGTATTCCTTCCAAAGCCCTGTTGCACGTTGCTAAAGTCATTGAAGAAGCCAAAGCACTGGCGGAACACGGTATCGTGTTCGGTGAACCTAAAACCGACATTGATAAAATCCGTCTGTGGAAAGAAAAAGTTATCACCCAACTGACCGGTGGTCTGGCGGGTATGGCAAAAGGCCGTAAAGTTAAAGTGGTTAACGGTCTGGGTAAATTCACCGGTGCTAACACACTGGAAGTTGAAGGTGAAAACGGCAAAACGACGATCAGCTTCGATAACGCGATTATTGCTGCGGGTTCACGTCCGATTCAACTGCCTTTCATTCCTCATAATGACCCGCGTGTATGGGATTCTACTGATGCGCTGGAGCTGAAAAACGTCCCAGGACGTCTGTTGGTGATGGGTGGCGGTATTATCGGTCTGGAAATGGGTACCGTTTACCATGCTCTGGGTTCACAGATCGACGTTGTTGAAATGTTCGATCAGGTGATTCCAGCCGCTGACAAAGACGTTGTCAAAGTCTTCACCAAACGTATCAGCAAGCAGTTCAATCTGATGCTGGAAACGAAAGTGACGGCAGTAGAAGCCAAAGAAGACGGCATCTATGTGACGATGGAAGGCAAAAAAGCGCCTGCGGAACCACAGCGTTACGATGCAGTTCTGGTTGCTATTGGTCGTGTACCGAACGGTAAAAACCTGGATGCAGGCAAAGCGGGCGTGGAAGTTGACGATCGCGGCTTTATCCATGTGGATAAACAAATGCGTACCAACGTACCGCACATCTACGCTATCGGCGATATCGTCGGTCAGCCGATGCTGGCGCACAAAGGTGTGCATGAAGGCCACGTTGCTGCTGAAGTGATCTCCGGTAAGAAACACTACTTCGATCCGAAAGTAATCCCTTCCATCGCTTACACTGAACCAGAAGTGGCATGGGTTGGTCTGACCGAGAAAGAAGCCAAAGAGAAAGGCATCAGCTACGAAACCGCGACCTTCCCGTGGGCGGCATCTGGCCGTGCTATCGCGTCTGACTGCGCTGACGGTATGACCAAACTGATTTTCGACAAAGAAACTCACCGTGTTATCGGTGGTGCGATTGTCGGGACTAACGGTGGTGAACTGTTAGGTGAAATCGGTCTGGCGATCGAAATGGGTTGTGATGCAGAAGATATCGCACTGACCATCCATGCGCACCCAACGCTGCATGAGTCTGTTGGTCTGGCTGCTGAAATCTTTGAAGGTAGCATCACTGACCTGCCGAATCCGAAAGCGAAGAAGAAGTAAGTTCTTTCAGGTTCGCATAGCGTGAATTCAATCCAGCACCTTTACAGGTGCTGGATTTTTTTTGCCTGCGGCTTCGCAGAATGCGCCTTCCGTCCGTTTATTTTTAGCTGCGTCAATTACAATCAAGTCTCAAAAAAGAAACGATGTTTTATTTTTGAGGTTACGATGAATCTGAATACCTTACGCTCCTCTGTCTGGTTACTGGCGGCGTTGCTGGCCAGCCCTTCACTGATGGCGAACGATATGAACCCTCACTCTCAAATAGCGGCGGAACAGGCGGTGACGGATGAAGGGCTGCCTTCATTTTACCCGCAGCTTAAGCAGCAGATGACTTACTCGGATTCCTGGCTATCGGGAAACTTTACGGATTTTAGCCAGTGGCAATCCCAGTCGAGAAAAACGCTGCGTTCGCTGCTCTTGACGCCAGACTCCACCAAAGACTTTGCGCCGCAGGCGATTGAAAAACAGGATCGCGGTAGCTACACGGCAGAGAAAGTTGCCTTCAACCTCACCGATGAAAGTCGTGTAGATGCACTGCTCCTGACGCCAAAAAGCGCGGGACCACATCCGGCGGTGATCTTGCTGCATGACCACGGTGCCAAGTTTGATATCGGCAAAGAGAAGATGATCAAGCCGTGGGGCAATGACGAACAACTCGCTTCTGCACAGGCGTGGGCCGATAAGTTCTTCACCGGTCGTTTTGTGGGAGATGAACTGGCGAAGCGGGGCTATGTGGTACTGGCGGTGGATGCGCTAGGATGGGGATCGCGTGGGCCGATCAAATATGAGCAGCAGCAGGCGCTAGCGAGTAATTTCTTTAATCTTGGGCGCTCGCTCGCCGGTCTGATGGCCTACGAAGATATGCGGGCGACGGATTTTCTGGCATCGCTTGAGCAGGTTGATAAACAACGTATTGGCGTCGTTGGCTTTTCGATGGGAGCCTATCGTGCCTGGCAGCTCGCCGCGCTGTCCGACAAGGTCGCGGCAACGGCGGCGGTGTCCTGGATTGGCACATACGACGGCCTGATGACGCCGGGCAATAACGTGCTCAGAGGCCAGTCGGCATTCTATATGCTGCATCCAGGGCTATCGACACGCTTTGATTTCCCCGATGTGGCGAGTGTCGCCGCGCCAAAACCGATGCTGTTATTTAACGGCGGCAAAGACAAACTGTTCCCGACGAAATCGGTCGAAGATGCTTATGCCAAAATGCATGAAGTGTGGCAATCCCAACGGGCGGACAACAAGTTGCAAACCAAGATCTGGCCTGAGTTAGGGCATGTTTTCTATCAGGAACAGCAGGAAGAAGTTTTTAGCTTTCTGGAACAATGGCTGAAACCCTAGCCGTCAGTGCCTGAATTATAATAAATTTTTTGATAACATCAGCTTACTGATGTATTACTCGCCTCTGCGTGCTGTAGCATTCAGGGGCTTTTTAATTTTACAGGGATGAGGTGATGAAGAAATACCTGAGTATTATCATGGTGGCCTTATGGTTGTCAGGCTGTAATGGAGAAGAAAAGCTTCGCGAGGGGAAATATCTGGTTGAGGATATTCGCGTTGTGTTTGATAACAGTAAAAATCCTGAAGCCAATAAAAACAGAGATGATCTGCAAGAACATATCACGCAAGGCCTTAAGGGTATTAAAAATGACATCTACTTCAATCTGACACCGACTCAGGTGAGTTACTACAGCGTAGATGGTGAACATATAGAGGATATAAAAGAGAACCGAGTACGGGTAAACGGTGCGTGGAACACACTAAAAATTAATGGAAAGAATAAGGTTGAGTTTGTATCGGATAAAAGCGCTGCCTGTGCATTTTATTTCTGTGAAATCACTATGGTCTTGAAAAAGACGGAAGAACAGTCACCCGATTTACTCAAGATTAAGCAACGTTTTGAAGACAGCAAAAAAGCCTATCAGGCGCAGCTTCTTGAAGAGAAGGAGGCATTTAACCGCGCGCCGATGGACGATTTCCCCGGAGTTCCCTTTTATCCTGAAGACGACTTTACGATTAAGTTGCCGTTTAAGATGTACGACAAGCTGGATTTGTGGACATTCGGGACCTATGTTCGTCGGATGGGGCGTCTGCTGATCGATAGGGAAAATACAGATACACAAATCTATTCCTATCGGGATAAGCAGAATAAAACTGACTTTGACCTGTTTACTGTTAGCGCGGCGAAAGCGGATTTTAATCTCGCATCGTGGCTGGAAGGGCAAAAGGGCGTGTTGTTCCAATCAGAAAACGGCGCGGCATACGATAATCAGCAAGGCACATTAGAAGCCGTCTATTTTCAATATGATGAGGCTAAACAACGCTATTTTATCGGGTTAGCGAATGCCGAAGATATCGTAGCGTTAGCTAAAGCGTTTGCTGTACTGCGCACGATGGATGAACGTTACCGTGGTGAGCAGAGGTTGTCGATGTACGATCTGGCATTATCTCCGCAGGCGTTGGAAGCGAAGTATGGTGTAAAGATCGCGGATGAATTTAATATCGCAGAAACGCATCAGCAAATATGGAAAGAAATAAATAAGAATCTGGAAAAGCCCGAGCGTTTTATCGATCGGGGAATGCAACGCATACGGATAAAATTCCCGTCAGAAGTCATTCAATATAACATTTATTTTCAGGTCTCTCCCCAGTCAATCCCTGAGCTTATGGCTGAAACTAAAGAAATTGTTCCTGAAGGTAAACAGGTGGATGACATCTTTATTTATGGTGATAGCGCGTTTGCTGGCTATGAATATGACGCTCATGTTGGAAATGGGCTCATATTGCAATTCTTGGTGCCGAAGGATTCAGGAACACCGGTGGATCGGTTAATGCTTCTGCATGTGTTACGGCAGCTTGATATGACACATTTCCCCATGATTTCTGAGCAGGAAGGAAAAAACCTGTCTAAGTATAAACAAGCGCCACTTTTCGGATCTAACCTTGGCGATCGTTATTTCAATGTGAAAGAAGGTCTTATCGACAGCGTGGGCAATCTGATTATAGCTAATCCTGCTGATGGCTATTTTAAGTTTGAATACCGTTCTCCCAATATACTTGCGACCCGCTATAAATCAGAGGGGGAAGGGAATTATTCCAGAGTACCGGGTGTGATGGTATTTGATGAAAAAGGAAAATTGATTTCCCATCAGAAAGACTAATCGGAGCTGACGGCGTGGTGGTCGTCGGTAATGGTATTGTCGGGAATAGTGCTGTCGATAATGATGTCTATCGACAGCGCCTCGTATCCCGTTAAAACCAGTATTTTGTTAAAACCAGCATTGTTAAAATAACAGCCCAAGCAAATAGCGTAGATCGCCTGCTTGCCGTAATGCACAACGACCGGCGATCTGGTTACTGTCGAGATGTGCCAGAGAGCCGATAGTTTGCTGCAATTTGGCGCGCAGATCGGTGGGCCGTGCTGAGGTTTCCTGACGCGTGGTGCGCTGGATCAGCGCGCTGCCGTTACGCAAATGTAGGGTAACCTCATGAAAACGCGCCTCAGGGTCAAGCTCATCAGGTGGGGCGGTTTCATCGGCGTGGCGTATGACGCGATTCGCCAGTGCGGCGATCGCTGCTTCAACCGGCGCTTCTGAAAAATGCGCCAACTTCAGTTCCCCTTCAATCAGAGCCGCTGCAATCACATACTCCAGACTGAATCGTGCCTCTACGCCATTGGTCGCGTTACGGATAAAAGGAGCAACGTCGCCGCCCGGCGGGAAGGTCACCGTGATACGCTCGATGGCGTTGGCCAGATCGGCGTCTGCACCATTTTGCTCATGCCACCGCTCCCGTAGCGCAAATGCAGCTTCGGCAGCGCTGTGGGTTCCGCCACAGGTCGGGTAGCGTTTGAATTCTAAACCGGGAGAAAGAATACGCCACGGTGCTCCCCAGTTTTCCACCAGCAGTTCCGGCTGTTGTTTTTGATCGCCATGCGCGGCAAGAAATGCCTCAACCACCCGTTGCGTGTTGCCTTCGAAGCCCGCTAGCCCCAGTTTAACGGCAGTCAACCCCGCTCTGGCGGAAAGCCCGGCGTGTAGCGGTTTGACCGCTGAACCGAACTGCGTCCGCAACCCGGCAGCCTGAGTAGCCGCAAGGCCAAGAATAATTTGTGTCTGTTCTACCGATGCATCAACCAGACGTGCCGCCGCAGCGGCGGCGGCGATAGCCCCGAGCGTGGCCGTGTTGTGGTAACCGAGGCTGTAATGACGCGGGCCGCATGCCAGCCCGATTCTGCCAGCGGCTTCTACACCGATGACATAGGCTGTCAAAAACGCGTCTTCCGTAACGGATGCGTCTTCTGCTGCAAGGGCAAACAGCGCAGGCAGAATGACGGTGCTGGGGTGACCGCGAAATGCGGGGTGATAATCGTCAAAGTCCAGTACGTGACCGGTATAACCCAAAATCAGGCTACGCGTCAGACTATCCGTACCGCTGAATACCTGCTTTAACGGCGCGAGGCCACTATCGGCAAGTGCGCCTTGTGCGATCGGAAGTGCGGTGGAGATGAAGTCCGTTACCCCTTCGCGGGCGGCATCAATCGCGTCTTGGTTCGGCTCGCTATGGATAACGTGGTGGGCAAGCGTTGCGGTGATATCAGTCTGATTGGTCATGAGTGGTCAGGTATCTTGGTAGAAAACACTAATTTACTGCGCGTTTTTGAATAGTGATTAATAACTAAACGGAATAATAAATTCCATTTAGTTATTAGTGGGCAAGTCAGAAACGGTCTTTTAGCTGCCCTGGTGTAATGCCAAACGCGCGGCGCAGCGCGGTGGCAAAATTGGCAGGGCTATTGTAGCCGGCGATGCTGGCTGCCTGCGCAATACCGATGCCGTCTTTCTGCAAGGCTAGCATGGCGCGCTGCAAACGGCAGTTACGCAGGTATTCAAAAACGCTCATATTGAACGCCTGACGAAAATGGCGCTGTAGCGTACTTTCGCTCATGTTGACGCTTTTGGCGATTTCACTCATCGAAAGGTGGTCGGCGCTGCCGCTTTCCAGCATATCTCGAATCTGTTGAATACGATGGTAGCCACGTAGGGTAACACCGTTGCTTTTCTCCTGCGCCATGCTGGCAGTCAGTGAAGTAAACGCTTCGATAATCAAGCTCATGCACTGCATTTCCAGATAAAGGCGCTGGAGCGGCGTTTGGCAAGGCTCAGCATCCAGCGTTTGTAAGGCTATTGCCTGCGCCTGCCGGGACGGTGTCCATAAGTGTGTCGCAAGGTGGGTCTGGGTGAAATCGTGGATGGCCTGCCAGTCACCGACGGTATCCATCATATTACCGTACAGCCATTCTCTATCGAACGTTAGCGTAATGGTTCTCTCATATTCATCACGCTTGCCAATGCGGGTAAACATCGTCGGTTCCGTCAGCGAAATCAGCGAGGCTGGCTGGCTCTCTCCCAGATGCAGTTCCTGATGGCCAAATGAAATATGCGCATTGCCGCTTACCACGATGGCGAGTTTGATCGCACCATCCAGCAGGTTTTGGGTTTTCATGTTGTGGCGATTAATCACATCTGCGGTATGCAGGATCAGATGCGGATTGAGCTGCACAACCGTGAACGATCCAAATAGCACTGGGGTGTTATCGATCAGCCGGGGGCCGATAAACCGGTAATGATTCGCGACCAGGCTCGATTGCTGAACGATGTGATCTTTGAAGATCGGTTTTGATGACTGAGTGAAGCTGCGCACGTGATTACCTACCTGATTAAACCCTTCGACCTGCGCCTTCCATTTTGATGCTTTGGCAAAACATTTTGCTGCTAGAGCAAACCCCGTCCTGAATGACAAATGTAACAATGACCGCGCCAAAATGGTAATGCAAATACTTCTCAATAGCATTTTTCGTTGGGGATGTCACATTGCACGATTTCATATCTTACAGGGCAGGATGATTTTGATGAAACTACCACAATCGCGTCGTTATTTGGCGACACTCATTGGCGTTAGCTGCGGGATGACGTCGTTTTTGAGTACGGCACAGACCTCGACCGTTCCTTCAACAGAACCTGCCCCACAGGTGCAGAATCAGGCCGAAAGTAAAGCGTCGGGCGATACGATGGTGGTGACGGCCGCTGAGCAAACTCGTCAGGCTCCGGGTGTGTCGGTGATTACGGCTGAAGATATCAGCAAACGTCCGCCTGCTAACGATCTGTCAGAGCTGATTCGTACCATGCCGGGCGTTAATCTGTCCGGTAACTCAACCAGCGGCTCACGTGGCAATAACCGCCAGATCGATATCCGCGGCATGGGACCAGAAAACACGCTAATCCTGGTGGATGGTAAGCCAGTATCGAGCCGTGCGGCAGTACGTTACGGCTGGCGCGGTGAACGTGATACCCGTGGCGACACCAACTGGGTGCCAGCGGACATGGTGGAGCGTATTGAAGTACTGCGCGGCCCGGCTGCCGCGCGCTATGGCAACGGTGCTGCGGGCGGTGTGGTTAACATCATCACCAAACAGCCGACGCAAGAATGGCACGGTGCATGGAATAGCTACATGAGTTTCCCTGAAGATAAGGCTGATGGTGCTACCAAACGTACCAATTTTAACTTAATGGGAGGTTTAACCGACACGCTCAGCCTTCGCTTGTATGGTAATTATAATAAAACACAGGCAGATGCTTGGAATATCAACGATGGGCATCAGATAACTCCGTTATCAACGGCGATACCGGCTGGCCGTGAAGGCGTTCGTAACAAAGATATTAATGCATTACTGCGTTGGACATTTATGCCAAAGCAAACGTTGGAGTTTGAAACTGGCTTTAGCCGTCAGGGCAACATCTATGCGGGCGATACTGAGAATAACAATGGTAAAGCGGACACTCAGGCTCTTTACGGTCAGGAAACCAACCGTATGTATCGGCAGAAGTATGCGATAACTCACCGCGGTTATTGGGATAGCGGCATAAGTACGCTGTCTTATCTGCAATATGAAGATACTCGTAATGCACGAATTTTCGAACCTTTAGCTGGGGGCCCAGCAGGTCGTCCAACAGGAAATTATCAGTCGACCATTAAACTGGATGCTTATACGGCACACAGCGAAGTCAATATTCCATTTGAGGCATGGTTTAGTCAAACCGCCACCATCGGCGTGGAGTGGGTAGAACAGAAGATGCACGATCCGTCTTCAAATACACAGCCTACTACTGAAGCTGGTAGTGTCGGATCCATTGCTGATACTCATCGTAGCGAGAATATTTCTGCTCGTATCGCTTCTGTTTTTGCAGAAGATAATATCGAATTAACTGATAGCACTATGCTGACACCAGCACTGCGTCTAGATCATCATAATATTGTTGGTACCAACTGGAGCCCATCGCTGAACTTGTCGCAGCAGTTGGGAGACGATTTTACTCTGAAGATGGGGATTGCTCGTGCTTACAAAGCGCCGAACCTCTATCAACTTAACCCCAACTATCTGCTGTATAGCCGTGGCAACGGTTGTTATGGTGCAGGTGCCTGCTATCTGATGGGGAATAACAATCTTGATGCAGAAACCAGTGTCAACAAAGAGATTGGTATTGAATTCAAGCGAGATGGGTATCAGGCGGGGGTTACTTATTTCCGCAATGATTACCGTAACAAAATTGAGTCAGGTATCCACAAAATCGGTAACGCGGTAGGAGGAAGCAATAAAGATTATCATAATGCGAATGTCTATCAGTGGGAAAATGTGCCTAAAGCGTTGGTAGAGGGGCTGGAAGGGTCGTTGGCTATTCCGGTCACCGAGACAATAAGTTGGAATAACAATATTACATGGATGCTGCGTTCCGAAAACAAAACAACGGGTGATTACCTATCAATCACACCGGAGTTTACGCTCAATTCTTCCGTGAGCTGGCAGGCAACAGACGAGCTATCCGTTTTGGCGAACATGACCTGGTACGGGCGTCAGAAGCCGAAGAAATATAACTATCAAGGTAAAGCCGTGGGATCTATACCGTTGACTGCGGCTTACGATACCCATGAGGTTAGTCCTTATGCGATCTTTGGTTTGAGTTCAACTTACGAGGTGAATAAAAACCTGAGTATCACTGGTGGAGTGGAGAATTTGTTCGACAAGCGCCAATATCGAGCAGGGAATGCTCAGTCGCTGACTGCGACCAATTCTGCGAATGTAACCAGCATAACGTCCTACGGCGCCGGTGCGGCAACCTATAACGAACCGGGACGGACATTCTTTGTCAGCGTGAATACGTCGTTCTAAATCGTAGATCTGCCATACTTAGTCGCAAACGCCACGGGAAATCCTGTGGCGTTTTTCATGGCGTGCCATCCCTGGCCGCCACTGCGCAACGTTAAAAATTTCTCCCGGAAATTTTTTATTATCGCTATCAGGGGCAGAAAAGAGTTTTTAAGGTGGCGACGATGGTTTCTACATCGTGATTTTCGATGCGGTAGTGCAGTGTTTGTGATTCGCGTCGATAGCTAATCAACCCTTCTTCACGCATTTTCGCCAGATGCTGCGAGAGGGCGGACTGGCTTAACGGGATATGTTCAAGTAACGCACCCACCGACATTTCACGGTGTTCAATAAGCAAGCAGAGTACCAGCAGCCGGTTTTCGTTGCCTATCGCCCGCAGTAGTCCAGCGGCTTTTGCTGCACCGTCCTGCATGAATTCCCGATCCGCATTGTTCACCGCCATCTTCACTCCGCCTTGCGTTACTGACTAATTTAGTAATACCTAATGTATTGAGCTTACCATACCCTCGACCTTGAGCGAGGAGAATGATTCATATCGACAAAACCGTGGGTGAGGGAATTTATGCACGCTGCTGGCGGTTTACAATAAGCACGTTCCCCCTTAGAATAGCGCGACATCCTTTCCTGAATCTGCTGCTGCAGGAAAAACAGCCTTCTCCTCGAAACAGGAGGAGCGATTTTTTGTTTTTCTAGGTAGCACTATGTCTACATTCACTCGTTTACAAAAACGTTTATCCCATTTGGGGATAGACGCCGATTATCAACATTCTATTTATCATCTCCGCAGGCAGCACGTAGAAGCGCAAGTTTTATTGCCGGAAGCGTTGCCGCTAGAGGAGAAAGCCGTTCAGCAACTGCTGGATTTCGCCTCGGTTCATATACCGGGCAGCGATGCGCACGTCTGTGCTGCTCGCGCAACGCCGGATTTCCATCCTGGTACGCTTGCGCCCGTTGGCAGCATTGTCGCCACAACGGAGAACTTTGTTATCCCGGCTGCGATTGGGACGGATATCAATTGCGGCATGCGATTGCTGACGACGGGCGTGAATCATACGGATGCTGATGAGCATAAACCCGCACTGATTCAGGCGCTCAAAAATACGTTACTTCTGGATCAGCGTGATGTTCCCGTTACGCCTGATTCGTTTTCTGCGCTCTTTGACGAGGGATTGTCAGCGTGGTTGGCGGCACTGCCCTTGCAGGGCCTTTGGCAGGACGTGGACTTCCGACGGCTGTCGGCGGAGCTTGCCTCCATCGCCGGAACCGAGGCGATTCGCGCCCATAGCCGACATGCGCCTGAGCCGTTTTTTGCGCCTCGAGAGATCCTTCGTCCTTCCAGTCTGGGCACGGTCGGGTCGGGGAACCACTTTGTTGAGTTGCAAATTGTGGATGCCGTTTTGGACCGACATGCAGCGTATCAGGCTGGTGTAAAGGAAGGCGAAGTCGTGATTATGATTCATACCGGCTCACGCGACGTGGGCTTTTATGTCGGCCAGCGGGGGATCGATAAAGCACGAGCTTGCTGGCCAGCGGGAGAGAAATATCCGGCATCCGGCCTGTTTGGTCTGGTTGATGCACACGCGGCGGACTATATGGAGGCCATGGGCGTCGCTGCCCGCTATGCGTGGATCAATCGGATCGTGCTGACGGAACTGATCCGTTCCTCCTGGAAGCAGGTATTTACGCGGGATACCAGTAAGCTGGTGGTCGATTTGTCGCATAATATCATCCTGCCAGAACACGGTATGAACCTGCATCGCAAAGGAGCGACGCCCGCGAAGGCTGGGGAGTTTGCGTTAATTCCCGGTTCAATGGGAGACTACTCCTATCTCGTTACGGGGAAAGGGGATCCCGATTGGCTGTGGTCGTGTTCACACGGCGCAGGGCGTGCCGAGCGTCGGCAAAGTATGCGTAATAAGATTGATACGGCGAAGCAGGTAGATGCGCTACCTTGGCAATGTATTACGCTGAAAGATGAGCGGCTGCGGGAAGAGGCGCCAGCGGCTTATAAACCGGTTACGCCTGTGATCGATATTCAGGAACAATCAGGGCTGATTCAACCCGTGGCACGACTGCGTCCGTGGCTGACGTTTAAGGCCTGACCTGCCCCTGAAGGAATAGATTTAATACTTTTGTACTGAACATTGCGCCCCAATCTGCGAGTGGTTGATTGGGGCGTATGTTCTTCATCGCCAGCGCCCGTTGTTGGGCATTTGTGGTTATCTGTCCAGACTAGGGTTTTTGTTTGATGACATTATTGGCACCGCTAGAGGAGAGTCGTGGCTCTGTTCCGCCCCATGAGAGGTGGTTACTGATGCCATTGAAAGAGACAACGGCAGGCCCGTTAAAATCCAAATCAAGATGGTGTTCCGTACCCGTCACTTTCACTTTTACTGGCTTATCCTCAGTAATGATATGAGTGTGAATGGCGTTCTTATACGCGGCGACGGTCAGGTCACCCGTTGACTGGCCTGTAACGGCCATCTCGGAGCCGGTCACGGTCAGTGATGTGGCGGTATCGAATGTGACGTTGTGCTCGGAACCGTTGATGTGGATATTGGCACATTCCCCTGTTAGCACGATGTGGTTGCCATTGCCCGAAATAGTGACATCATTGCCATTACAAGGAATATCACGGGTTAAGCCGAGACCCTCCAATTCGATAGGTGCGGCATAGACCGATGCGCTGAACGCCAAAAATGTGGCAGAAACCACGCGCAGATACCGTTTCATCTTCATGGAGTGTTTCCTGTTATCAATGAAGCCATCCGGCATGATTGCCGTGGGGCTCCTATCATCTGTTAACACTTATTCATACTCTATTGCGAACATTCTGATTATCGCGGCGTCTTTAGACGATGCTTAATCACGTTATGTTGTTAAAAACCCACATATTGAGTGGTTAAATCAGCATAGTTAGTGTGCGTCGTCAGGGACATGCTATTCTGCTGATGTCGGTATTTTTCAGTGATAGTGATATTTGGTACATAGCGCAGTTGAATAAAAATTAATGTTGCTATTATGTGAACGAATTAACAATCAATTCAAATCCTGATATGCTGACGAGGCTGGACCGGACACTCTACTACCTTACATCCACACGCTGACACCCAGGCATGGACACCACAATTGGGAACAAGAGCGCCGGGCATAATGAAGACAATGAGAGCGAGGAGAACGTCGTGCTAGAAGAATATCGTAAGCACGTAGCCGAGCGGGCTGCGCAGGGAATTGTTCCTAAACCGTTAGATGCCACGCAGATGGCCGCGCTGGTTGAGTCACTCAAGAATCCCTCGGCAGGCGAAGAAGTATTGCTTGATCTGCTGATTAACCGTGTCCCCCCCGGTGTTGACGAAGCCGCCTATGTAAAGGCCGGTTTTTTGGCTGCCGTCGCCAAAGGCGAAGCGACTTCCCCCTTGGTTACTCAGGAAAAAGCGATTGAGCTGCTGGGCACCATGCAAGGTGGTTATAACATTCATCCGCTGATTGATGCGTTGGATAGCGACAAGTTGGCACCGATTGCCGCGAAAGCGCTGTCCCACACGCTGCTGATGTTTGATAACTTCTATGATGTGGAAGAAAAGGCGAAAGCAGGCAATGCGCACGCCAAGAACGTGATTCAATCCTGGGCTGATGCCGAGTGGTTCCTATCCCGCCCGAAACTGGCGGAAAAAATTACCGTTACCGTCTTTAAAGTCACTGGTGAAACTAACACTGATGACCTGTCTCCGGCACCTGATGCCTGGTCACGCCCGGATATTCCGCTGCACGCACTGGCGATGCTGAAAAACGCCCGTGAAGGCATCGATCCCGATCAGCCTGGTAACGTAGGGCCGATCAAACAGATCGAAGAACTGAACAAGAAAGGCTTCCCGCTGGCGTATGTCGGTGACGTCGTCGGTACGGGATCGTCGCGTAAGTCGGCAACCAACTCTGTGCTGTGGTTCATGGGTGAAGACATTCCTCATGTTCCGAACAAACGCGGCGGTGGTGTCGTCCTGGGCGGCAAAATCGCCCCCATCTTCTTCAACACCATGGAAGATGCTGGTGCGCTGCCGATCGAAGTCGATGTGAACGATCTGAATATGGGCGATGTGATCGACATCTATCCGTATGAAGGTGAAGTACGCCGTCATGACACCAATGAAGTACTAGCAACGTTTGCGCTGAAAACCGACGTATTACTGGATGAAGTGCGAGCGGGTGGCCGTATTCCGCTGATCATCGGACGTGGGCTGACGTCTAAAGCACGTGAATCTCTGGGCTTACCGCACAGCGATGTGTTCCGTATTTCCAAAGCGGTTGAAGCCAGCAAAAAAGGCTTCTCATTGGCGCAGAAAATGGTCGGTCGCGCCTGCGGCGTCGCGGGTATTCGTCCTGACGAATACTGCGAACCGAAAATGACCTCTGTGGGTTCACAGGACACCACCGGGCCGATGACCCGTGACGAACTGAAAGATTTGGCTTGCCTCGGCTTCTCCGCCGATCTGGTCATGCAGTCGTTCTGTCACACTGCCGCCTATCCGAAGCCGGTGGACGTCACCACGCACCACACGCTGCCTGACTTCATCATGAACCGTGGCGGTGTATCGCTGCGTCCGGGCGATGGGGTTATCCACTCCTGGCTGAACCGTATGCTGCTGCCGGATACCGTTGGCACGGGCGGTGACTCCCACACCCGTTTCCCAATCGGTATCTCTTTCCCGGCGGGCTCAGGGTTGGTGGCATTTGCTGCTGCCACGGGCGTGATGCCGCTGGATATGCCGGAATCTGTTCTGGTGCGCTTCAAGGGCAAAATGCAGCCGGGTATTACCCTGCGCGATCTGGTTCACGCTATTCCGCTGTATGCCATTAAGCAAGGCCTGCTGACCGTCGAGAAGAAAGGCAAGAAGAACATCTTCTCTGGCCGTATTCTGGAGATCGAAGGTCTGCCGGATCTGAAAGTCGAGCAGGCGTTTGAACTGACCGACGCCTCGGCGGAACGTTCTGCGGCGGGTTGTACCATCAAGCTGGATAAAGCGCCGATCATCGAGTACCTGAGCTCCAACATCGTGCTGCTGAAATGGATGATCTCCGAAGGCTATGGCGATCGTCGTACTCTGGAGCGTCGTGTGCAAGGTATGGAAAAATGGCTGGCCGATCCGCAATTGCTGGAGGCGGATGCCGATGCCGAGTATGCAGCAGTGATCGACATCGATCTGGCTGATATTAAAGAGCCGATCCTGTGTGCGCCGAACGATCCAGACGATGCGCGCTGGTTGTCTGATGTGCAGGGCGAGAAGATCGATGAAGTCTTTATCGGTTCTTGTATGACCAACATCGGTCACTTCCGTGCTGCAGGTAAACTGCTGGATAGCCACAAAGGCCAACTGCCGACCCGTCTGTGGGTTGCGCCGCCAACCAAGATGGATGCGGCACAACTGACGGAAGAAGGTTACTACAGCGTGTTTGGTAAGAGCGGGGCACGTGTTGAGATCCCTGGCTGCTCGCTGTGCATGGGGAACCAAGCGCGCGTGGCTGACGGCTCTACCGTGGTTTCTACCTCGACGCGTAACTTCCCGAACCGTTTGGGAACGGGTGCCAATGTGTATCTGGCGTCTGCCGAACTGGCTGCGGTTGCCTCGCTGCTGGGTCGTTTGCCGACATCGGAAGAGTACCAGACCTACATGTTGCAGGTGGATAAAACCGCGCAGGACACCTATCGCTATCTGAATTTTGACCAGTTAGGCCAATATACTGAGAAAGCAGATGGTGTGATCTTCCAGACAACCGTCTAACTTGTACCTGACGTAGCCGCGCTGACTTGGCTACGCCTTCATTTCTCGTCGGGCCAGCCACTCACGTGGTTGGCCTTCATTCCCCTCAGTCAATCACGATATCCTGTAGAGCCATGTGATTAGCTTCCTCCTATTGCGGCGTGAGCAGTTCCAGCCAGCGGTTGAGGGTCGGTTTTTTAGCTAATGTGACGAAATCAACGTTATACCCAGCTTTACACCAGCGTGTAACGAGGGACATCATTCGTACCGAATCCAGTCCGTAATCCGTCAGGTTATCATCACCTTCAATGTCGCTTGCGTCCTCGTCCAGCAGGGGTTGCAATTCCGCGCGCAAGCGGGACTCACTGTACTGCGCAGCGGGGGACAGTTCGCTGATGGATTGATCGACGGTGAGTACGCGGCCACAGCAAGATGCGGTATAACGCAGCGCCATCAGATGGTTCTCCTGCGTGAAATCGGCTAACGCATCGGCCACCATAAAGGGTTTGATATCACGCATGAATGCATCATTGGCGGTGGTCAGGCAGCCAATATGTGCGTAGATGCCGCAAATAATGAGCTGGTTACGACCCGCGCTCTTTAACTGCTGTTCCAGATCGGAACGGTGGAAGGCGCTATAACGCCACTTGACCAACACCACATCGTCGGCATCTGGCGTCAGGGCGGTGGTGATCTTTTGCTGCTCGGGATAGCGGTTTAATCCGGCACCCCACATGTCATTGAGCAGCGCGCGATCGGCATCGCTTTGCTGGTTGGGTTGTGCGGTATAGTAAACGGGGATGCCGCGCGCACGGCAGGCGTTTTTTATCCGGACAATGTTTTGTACCAGTTGTGCCGTGAGGGCACTCTTTTCTCCCCAAAAATTCAAAAAGTAGTCCTGCATATCGTGGATTAGCAGGGCTGCCCGCTCTGGCTCTATCGACCAACTGACTTTATTGTCTGGCAACTGGCTGGCCGAGGGTAAAGGGTAGGTCGCAAGGTTTGGAATACTCATCACATTGTTCTCTCGTATCGGATAACACAAGTCGTTGTCGCTACAGGGGTCTATTCATGAGTAACCGTAAGCGGGTGTCACCCTGCTTACGGTTGACGTGATTACCAGTTGTAGTTGATGCTGGCGACAATACTGCGGCCACTGCCATAGAAGCAGGCGGTATCACCGCCACAGGATGACACGTATTTTTTATCGGCGAGATTGTTAACGTTGATTTGTAATTCAGCGCCTTTCAAGCGTGATGAGGCTTCGCCCAGATCGTAACTGGCCATCGCATCATACAAAGTGTAGGCGGGGACTTTATAGCCCTCAACTCTATCACCATAGCTGGTGCCGATATAACGAACACCAGTACCAAGCTTAGCGCCTTTCAATGCGCCGTCGAGGAAGCTATAGCTACCCCAAGCAGAGGCAGAGTGCGCGGGGACGCTAACTAATTTTTTGCCGACAGGGGATTGGTTGCTGACACTTTTTGTTGTCTCCGCATCGACATAGCTGTACGCCGCCATAAACTCAATTTCAGGCGTTAATTGACTACGAAGCTCGGTTTCCACGCCCCGTGAACGTACTTCGCCAACCTGTTCTTTGAGTTTAGTTACACTGTTTTGCAAGACCATATTTTTCTGTTTGATTTCAAACAGCGATACCGTGAATACGGTGTTGCTACCTTGCGGTTGGAATTTAACCCCGACTTCTTTTTGTTCGCCAGTGGTTGGTTTGAATGGATCCGCACCCGGCTCACCGCTTTCCAGCGTTGGCTCGAATGAGGTACTGTAGCTGATATACGGTGATATGCCGTTATCAAAGGCATACAGCAAGCCTGCGCGGCCAGTGAATTTACTGTCGTTCTGCTTATCAAGATCATTATTGCTGAGACGGTCCACCGTCCTGACTTCGCTCCAGTCATGGCGACCGGACAGCAGCAGATTCCAGTTATTCCATTCCAACTGATCCTGAATGTAAACCCCTACCTGATCGAGTTTCTTTTTGGTGCTAATCGTTAAGGGCAGTGCGCTGTCAGGCACGAGGTAAGAGCTACCGTAGTTAGGTTTTGCCCAGTCAAAGCTGTACGCGTCTCCCTTCTCCCCTCCGCGTCGCCAGTAGTTGTAGTCCGTGTTTTGCCATTTGTAATCGAGTCCAATAATGGTTTTGTGTTCAACATCACCGGTAGCGAAATCCGCTTTGAGCTGGTTATCGATTCCCAGTTCATCCGCATTAGTCTCTTCACGCTGCTGACGACGCAACAGGGTGGTATCTGTAGCACTGCCGCCGATGGTGTAGACCAGATATTTGTATTTTTCTTTCATCTGAGAATATCTGAAGTTCTGCTGGAAAGAGAAAACATCATTGAATGAGTGATCGAAAATGTAGCCAATGGCAATTTGTTCATTTTTTGACTGGTGATAATTTGGGTTGCTCACGTTGAGATCGTGAGGGATGTAGCCGGCGCTGGTGGCAAAGACGGTGCCATAAGCGGGCAGGAAGTTACGGAACCCATTTTCCGGATTGTTTTGGTAGCTGGTCAGCAAGGTAAAACTGGTATCAGGGTTGGGTAGCCAGGTGAGCGCGGGGGCCACCGCGATGCGTTTTTGTTTGGAATCTTTGACAAACTCGTTTTTGGTACTGGCGATCCCGTTGAGCCGGTACAGCAGCGATTGATCGTCACTGAGTGCGCCGCCGAAATCAAAGGCAGCTTCACCGAAGTGCTGGTTACCTGTGCTGAATTTTACTTTGCGGATGTCCTGCGCCGTAGGCCGCTTGCTGGTCATGCTGACTAATCCTCCTGGATTAACCTGACCGTACAGCACCGATGCTGGCCCGTGCACCAACTCCACTCGCTCCAACAACCACGGATCGAGTCTGCCATTTTGTCCGCTGAGTCCGTCCAGGAATTTCGGCGCAAAGCGAAAGCCACGTGCGACTACTTCGTCGTTGCGGTTGGACGAACCACGGTAGTTGGTAAAGGCCCCGCTTGAGTAGTTCAGTGCATCGGATACCGTTTGCGCCGCTTGCGCATCCATTTGATCGCGTGTGACGACCGAGATGGTTTGTGGTGTTTTGATCAGTGCCGCGCTGGTTTTGGTTCCTGCGGCACTTTGTTTCGCCACGATGCCCTTTAGCGGCGAGGTAACACTCTCTCCAGCCGTAGCGTTGACGACGATCGTATCTTCCTCAACATTGCCGGCAGCATAGACGAGCGGTGAGGTGAATAACAGTGAGGCCAATGTCAGGCGACATGCTGATGGCATCAATGACATTGTTTGTGGTCTTTTGGTTAACTTTGATAATGATTTTATGTGTGTTCGACTCATGATTCATCCCTTAGAAGAAAGCTCTTTATGCGTAGAAAAAAATATTTTTAACGTTATGTGCTTTGGTTAGATGTGTGATTTCGTCGACAATCTCTCCACAGCAAGAGATCGGTGGTGTGTTCATTACCCAAAAAATGTACGATTTTTTTGATAGAGAACATGTTAAAAAATAAAAAAATACACTAATAACAATTAATTGTTTTTTATTGCTCATTTGGTGAGCAATTTTGTGTATGGAAAAATCCCGTATGACCTGCCAAAAAAACGCCTGCCAACTGTGACGCAAAGCGTTATTCATTTTTTATGTTATTGCAAATAGAAATAATTCTCAATATGATTTGCGTTGCTTGTTTTTGGGTGAAAATAGCGCTAAATAATTAAATTAATTAATTGGTTGCAAGGTTGTGACAGGGTTGTAAAAAATGCACGTATGGTGATGCGAGAGGTCTTGATGCAGGAAAAACACATAATTCACAGTGCTGCTGCGCTGCTGGCTTCTCCCTTCGTTGGAGAGGCGGGGTGGTGGCATGATTTAGCCCGTATAGGAACCCCCGTTGTAGAGCCGTGCGGTGAGAAACGGGTGCAGATCACTTTTTTCTGGCGCGATCCTGAAGGGACCGAACAACACTCTACAATTCAGCGCGTTTATATCGATATCAACGGTGTGACAGATCATCACAGCACTATGCCGCAAAGCCTACAGCGTTTGGCTGGAACGGATGTCTGGCATTGGTCAACGGATATCGAAAGCGACTGGCGCGGCAGCTATAGCCTGTTGCCAATCCGTAGGGAGCAGTTGCCGCCCGTTTTCGCCGATGAGTGTGAGCAGCGTGAATGGTGGTGTTCGCTGTTTCCGCATGCTATCGCCGATCCGTTAAATCCGGTTAAGCCCTTTATTACGCACTGGGGAGAGTCGCTCTCGGCGGCGCATATGCCAGACGCACCGCCGCAAGCGGCCTGGTGCGCGCTGGATGTAGGTCAGGCGGGGGAGGCGGATCCATCCCGGCTGCACGTGTTTTCCTGGCAAAGCACCTTACTCGGCAATATTCGCCGCATTTGGCTCTATACCACAGGAGAAGGGGGAACGCCGTCGCAGCGTCCTCTGTCGATCATTCTGGACGGGCAAAAATGGGTAGAAGAGATGCCGCTGTTTCAGGCGCTGGACGAGGAAACGCGTCGTGCATCGCTGCCTCCGGCTGTCTGGCTGTTTATTGATGTCATTGATATGTCATACCGCGAACAGGAATTGACGTGCAATAAAGCCTTCTGGCTGGCGGTACAAGAAGAGCTATTACCGTTAGCTAAACAGTATGCCTCCTTCAGCGACGAACCCGATCGCACGGTTGTTTCTGGGCAGAGTTACGGCGGGCTGTCGGCGTTATTCGCTGGCATATTTTGGCCGCAACGGTTTGGTCGGGTACTAACGCAGTCCGGTTCGTTTTGGTGGCCGAATGTGGAATGGGTGACCCACTTTTCGGAAAACTTAGAACAAGACGAGGGCTGGTTGATCACACAGGCGCGTCAGCCTCGTTCGGCGGTTTCTCCTTTGGTTATTTTTCAGGAAGTGGGAACGCGTGAAGCGGATATGGCATTCGTCAATCGGCAGATGAATCAGGCGTTGTGCCATGCCGGACACCAGATCCATTACCGCGAGTATGCGGGGGGCCACGACACCCTGTGCTGGCGCGGCGGATTGATTGATGGGTTTCGCTGGTTACTGAGTGATGCCAACGCAGTAAATAAACATACACAAACGGAACAAGGTGAGGACGATGAGCCAGGAACAGCAAAATCCTTTTGATAATGACAGTCTGACATTTTACGTACTAATGAATGCGCAACGTCAATACAGCCTCTGGCCTGCGTTTGCCGACGTTCCTGCAGGATGGCGTCAGGTTATTGGCCCAGACACGCGAACGGCCTGCATGACTTATATCGAAACCCACTGGGTGGATATGCGGCCTGCCAGCCTGCAATAGCCCGATGGAGCATAAACGCCTTCAGCGTCAGTAAGTCGTTTTTGGGATTCTTTCTGTTTGTCGTGTAAGGAAAACAACGTGTCTGAAACACAGTTATTGTCGGAAGAAGAGATGACGTATCAGGAACTGCCTTTGGTTGCGGCACAGCCGGGTATCTGGATCGCGGATCAAATCGCCAGCCAACATAATGCCTTCACGGTGGCGCATGTCATTGAGTTATCGGGAGACATCATCCCACGTCTGCTGGATGCGGCCATTCGGCAAGGGCTGTCCGAGGCCGATACGCTGCATGCCCATTTCGGACTCAATGAAATGGGCGAACCTGTGCAACAGATTCCGCGTCGCATCGATGGTCAGCACGTACACGCGCCGGAGTGGCTCGACTTTAGCAAACAGGAAGACGGCGATAACGCGGCGTGGGCATTATTTCACGACGATGTGGCCGCCGACTTGCCTGCGGATGGCGAATCGCCGCTATACCGCCATGTGGTGGTACAGGTTAGTGCGCAACCGGCACGTTGGCTGTGGTATCAACGTTACCACCATATTCTGCTGGACGGCTTTAGTTTCCACCGCTTGAACCAGAGGATCGTGGATATTTACAACGCGCATCTCACGGGGGGAACGCTTCAGGCCACGCCATTTACACCGTTCGCGGAGGTGGTGCAGGAATATCAGTCCTGGCAGACGTCAATGTCATGCCAGCGGGCGGCTGCCTTCTGGCAGGAACATGCCCGTGATCTGCCGGCTCCGGTATCGCTGGCAAGTGACGTGTGTGTCGCCACCGCAACAAGGGAGCGCGCACTGCATCAGCGTGTCTCCGCAGAGAGCGTGTGTTTTGATAGCATCCTGTCGGATTTGGATATACAGCAGGTGCAACCCGCAGAGCTGGTGATGGCTGCGTTGTACGTCTATCTTTTCCGCATGAGCGGTGAATCCCGATTATCGGTGGGGTTCCCGTTTATGCGCCGCATGGGATCGGCAGCGCTCTCCGCCGTTGGGCCGGTGGTGAACGTGTTGCCGCTATCGCTCACACTACAGCCAGACATGACGATAAAAGAGGTCACGCTGGCGCTCGTCAATGAAATTAACGTCGTGCGTCGGCATCAACGTTACGAGGCGGAACAACTGCGGCGCGATCTCGGTTTGGTCGGCCAGCGTGATGGGCTTTACGGACCTGTTATCAATTTTAAAGTTTACCACGATCGTCTGGTGCTGGGAGACACGCCCGCAACGGTGCATACGTTGTCCATGGGGCCGATTGACGATCTGGAGTTTGTTCTGGGTTTTGATGACGACGTCATGAATCTGGAACTGGTGGCGAATCCCGCGCGTTACGATCGGCAGACGTTGCAGTGGCATGCGGCACGTCTCCATTATTTGCTGCGTCAATTGACGCAGCATCCACAACAGCCGATAGGGCAGTTGGCGCTGGTTGATGCTGACGAGCGCCAGCGCCTGGCTGAATGGGGTCGTGGTCCCGAATTAGCGACGTCAATGGTTTCTGTGTTGGCGCGATTCTCACAACAGGTTGCGTCTCAGCCGGATACGATTGCGGTGGCCTGTGGCGTGCAGTCTCTGAGCTACCGTGAATTGTCGGACCGCGTGATGCAATTGGCCCGTTTCCTGATTGGCCGAGGCATTGGTGCTGACGATGTGGTGGCGATAGGGGTTCCGCGCTCGATCGATACCGTGGTGGCGATCCTTGGCGTGCTTGCCAGCGGTGCGGCCTACATGCCGCTGGATCTGGACTATCCGCGCGAACGCCTGACTGTGATGTGTGAAGATGCACAGCCTGTCATGGTACTGACGCACCGTGCAGTAGCCGCACAAATGCCAGCGTTGTCTGATGTTATCTGTCTGGATGACGAGATCGTGCTGGCTGAGTGCATGGCGCAGGCGACGCACTCAGTCAGTGATGCCGAGCGCCGCTGTGCGCTGCGCGGCGAGCACCTGGCCTATATCATTTATACGTCTGGTTCCACTGGACGCCCGAAAGGCGTGATGAGTACGCATGTTGGGCTACTCAACCTGCTGCTTTCCCATGAACAGTTCCTGTTCGGCCCGGCGATAGCGCGTTTTGCCTCACGTCACGGTCGCCGCCTGCGCGCCGGACATACCGCCTCTTTTTCCTTTGATTCGTCCTGGGAACCGCTGTTTTGCATGATGATGGGCAGCGAGCTGCGGATTTTTGATGAGACGTTACGCCGCGACGCGTGGGCGCTGGTGCAGCAGATGAATCAGGAACCTGTCGATCTACTGGATATCACCCCTTCTTTCTTCTCGCAAATGATCGATAGCGGCCTGTTAGAAGTAGGGAATCATCAGCCCGCGTTCATTATGATTGGCGGCGAAGCGGCGACCCCTCGCTTATGGGAGCGGATGCGGCAGCAGACGGGAATAGAAATTCATAACTATTATGGCCCGTCGGAATACACCGTCGATACGCTGGGTGCGAGCGTCACTAGCGCGGCACAGCCTGTGCTGGGGCAGCCGGTTGCCAATACCCGTATTTGGTTGTTAGATGAACAGTTGCGTCCCGTCCCCGCTGGGGTGCCCGGCGAACTGTATATTGCTGGCGACGGAATAGCCCGAGGATATTTACGCCGGCCTTCGCTGACCGCCACCCGTTTTGTGGCCGATCCGTTTGGCTCCGGCGGTGTCATCTACCGCAGCGGCGATGTCATGCGTTGGCGTAGCGATGGTCTGCTCACCTTTATTGGACGGGTGGATCACCAAATTAAGGTGCGGGGATTCCGTGTCGAGTTGGGCGAAATAGAAAACGCATTGGTTGCGTTGCCTGAGGTCAGTACTGCGGTGGTGATTGCTGAACCTTTAGGTGCGACGAACCGGCTGATTGGCTACTGCTCCGTACCAGATGCATCGTTACGTGAAAGCCCGGATATTTCGTCGCGTTTACTGACTTCGTTGGCAGCGCAACTGCCGGATTATATGGTGCCTGCTCTGTTGGTGGTCATGGCGGAGTTACCGTTGACCGTCAATGGGAAAATTGACCGTCAGGCGCTGCCCGATCCTCAGTGCGGCGTCATGCGAGTGGGTCGTGAACCGGAAAGCGAGCAAGAGAAACAGATTTGTCAGTCGATAGCCTCATTATTGAGAGTGGAGCAGGTCTGGGCGGACGATGATTTCTTTGCGCTGGGCGGTGACAGTATTTCAGCGATGGGGCTGGGTACGCGAATGCGCCAACACGGTTGGCTGCTGCGACCGCGTGAAATTTTCTCTCAGCGAACGCCAGCCAATATGGCGCTGGCGATGCAGCCGATGACACTCTCTGCGCCGTCGTTGCCTATGCGGGATCGACAGGGGCCGATTGACGGCGTGCCCATCCTGCACTGGTTCGCTCAGACTCACGGGATCAATCGACGTTTCGCACATGGCGTCTTATTGCGTGTGCCGCCGGCTCTGCGCGTGGAGCAAGTGGAACAGGCGTTGTCCCTGTTGGTCAAGGCTCATCCGGCGCTGGCGGCATTTACCCGCGATCGGCAGTTAGTCGTCGGCGAGCCGCTACACCATGCCACGGAAGCCTACTGTGACGACTGTCTGCTGGGTGAGAACGATAGCGTTGAACACCGCGCAGAGCAGGCGTTTGATGCGGCAGTGGCGCATTTGGATCCCACTGCGGGCAGAATGGTGCGTGCTACGCTGCTGCGCCACCCGCAGCGCCATGCTGTAGGGCTGGTTTTGGCGTTGCACCATCTGGTGGTTGATGGCGTTTCATGGCGCGTGCTGCTGGCGGAATTCCAATCTGTCGCCGACGCGTTGATAAAGGGTGACATTCCTCAGTTAGCAGTAGAAGAGTATACCCTGCACGCGTGGTCGGACACGTTACTGGCGCAGCGTGCGGCGCGGCGGGCAGAACGGCCATTTTGGCAGCGTATGCTGCAATCCCCGGTTCCGCGTTTGGGGGCAAGGGTGTTGAACCCCGCCAGCGATCGCCAGCATCAACGGCGTGAAATGCGCCTCCTGCTCGACGCCCGTCAAACGGATGCACTGATCGCCAGATTACCGCAGCGTTATCGCGCCGAGACGGAAGAAATATTGCTGAGTGCGTTAATGCTTGCCGGTTCGCAGTGTTATGACGTCACGCAATGGCGTTTATCTCTGGAGTCACATGGCCGTGCCGATCTGAACGACGGCAGCGATCTGACGCGTACCGTCGGCTGGTTGACGGCAGAGTATCCAGTGAACATTGGCTGGATACCCGACGCGACACCGGCGGTTCTACAGGTCGTTCGCGCAGTGAAACAGGTGCTGCGCGCCGTTCCCGACCGTGGGATTGGCTATGGCATATTGCGCTATCTGGATGCTGATGGCCGCCTCGAACTGGCAGAGCTGGAACAACAGCATGCGCCTGAGATCTTGTTTAACTATCTGGGGCGCTTTACGGCGGGAGATGACGAATGGGCACTGATGCGCACGTCACACCGCTTCCGCGATGCGTTTGCTGTCGCGCTGGATGATGATATGCCGCTTTGCCACGCGCTTGAGATCAACATTTTTTGCGATGAGCAGGCGTCAGGTCCTCGATTGGCGATCAACTGGGGATGGGGCGACGGGATTTTTGACGAGCAGGCCATCACCGCGTTGCATCAGGGATTCGTTCAGGCAGTGGACGACCTGATGGCGTTTGCCGCCCTCGAACCGCAGCGTGCGGAAGAGACGTTGGTCGCGGCGGATATTGGGCTTGAGGGCGTGAGCGATGATACGCTGGCGCAACTTAGCCAGCATTATGGCGCACTGGCGGATGTCCTGCCGCTGTTGCCGCTTCAGCAGGGATTACTGTTTCATGCGGAATTGGCGTCGAACCAAGGAAGCTACAATTCACTGACGCGTCTTTCGTTACGCGGTTCGCTGGATGCGGCGCAGCTTAGCCAGGCTCTTGAATGCGTTGTCCGTCAGCACCCTCAGTTGGCTGCCCGGTTCGATACGCGTCACGCGCCCTTGCCGTTACAGATCGTGCCTCAGCTTGACGACAATACGATCTACTGGCCCTTGGACGTGCATACGCTGCCAGCGCTGTCGGAATCACAGACGATGGATGCGCTGCTGGCGTTGGAACATGATGAGTTGGCGCGCGATCTTTTCCATCAACCGTCTTCCATGCTGCATGCCGTGCTGGTACGGCATGACGATGCATCGTGCAGTACGCTGTTTCTTAACGCCCATCACCTGATCGTGGACGGCTGGTCTACCCCGGTGCTGCTGCGCGACCTGTTCACCGTGTTACACGGTGGCGCTGCGGCATTGGTGCCACTGCGTTCCCGCTATGTGGATATCGTGCGTCAACTGGCGCGACGCGATGCCACACTTTCCCGTCAGCGGTGGCAGCACGTTCTGGAAGGTGTACGTCCCACTGTACTGTTTGATGAAACATCACAACACGGGGCGGTGCATGAGTGCGATATACGGGTCCCACCCGAACTTGAGCAAGGCATCATGCGTTTGTGTCGTCAACACGGGATAACGCTCAATACGGTGATGCAAGGTATCTGGGGCGTGTTGCTGAGTGCTTACAGTGGGTTTGACGACGTGGTGTTCGGATCGCCAGTGTCCGGACGTTTCGGACAGCTCAATGATATCGACAGGCATGTCGGTCTCTTTAGTAATACACTGCCGGTACGGATTAAGTTTGATCCTGCCCAGCCGCTGTTAACCCAACTCATACAATTACAGACGCAGCAGATCCTGCTTATTGAACATGACGATCTGGGATTAGGGGAGATTCAGCAGCTCGCAGGCATCGGCACCCTGTTCGATACGCTACTGGTGGTAGAAAATTATCCTGATAGTCATGCGCTGAGTGAGGCGACTGACGCGCTCCGCTGTGAGCGTATCAGTAACCGTGGTTATACCCACTACCCCTTGACGCTGCTGGTATTGCCCGGCGAATGTTTACGACTGTTGCTGGAGTATCGTGAAGGCGTGCCGCAGCCACAATGCCTGGTGCAGCGGCTGATGTTACTGCTCGAACAGTTGGTGACATTGCCGGAGGCACCGCTCTGTGCCTGGACACTCCAAACCCCACAAGAGCAGGCGTTACTGGCTCGTATCAACCAGACCGACCATCCGGTGCCATCTGGCACGTTGCATGGGGCCGTTGATGCGCAGGCACGACGCACGCCGGAAAGTGTGGCACTGGTAGATGATATGCATCGTCTTACCTACCGTCAGGTCAGGAGCCAAACGCGCCTGCTGGCGGCGCAGTTGGTTGCAGCCGGAGTGCGGCCCGGTGATATTGTCGCCGTGGCGTTGCCGCGCTCGGTGCGCCTCAGCCTGGCGCTGATGGCTATTTTGGAAGTGGGCGCGGCGTGGTTACCGCTGGACACGGGATATCCAGACGACCGGTTGGCATTGATGGTGGATGATGCTGCACCGCGCCTGATCATCACCGCATCCGTACTGCAATCGCGCTTTGCGCCTCTGGCCGACGTTTTACTGCTGGATACGCTGATCGATGAGCGTCAACCGCTGCTGACTGACCCCATTGAGGTTTCCCCTCAACAGGCGGCCTATGTCATTTATACCTCGGGTTCCACCGGTAGACCGAAAGGGGTCGTGGTGAGCCATCAGGCGATTGTGAATCGTCTGTGGTGGATGCAGGCGAGTTATACGCTGTCCTGCGACGATGTGGTGCTACAGAAAACGCCGTGCAGTTTTGATGTGTCAGTATGGGAATTCTTCTGGCCGCTGATGACAGGGGCATGCCTGGTGATGGCTCCGCCAGAGTCACATCGCGATCCCGATGCGCTGGTACAATTGATTAACGATTATTCCGTTACCACGCTGCATTTTGTGCCTTCCATGCTGGCTGCCTGGGTGAGCGCGTTGGAGAATCGACCACGAGAGCATATCGGCTGTACCAGCCTGCGCCGGGTGTTTTGTAGCGGTGAAGCGCTGTCGCGCGATTTGGCACTGAGCTATCAGACCTTGCTGCCCGCCCCATTGCATAACCTGTACGGTCCAACGGAGGCGGCGGTGGATGTCACTTATCAGCCCGCTTCGGGGGCGGCGCTAGCGAACTGTCGGACCGCCGGTGTGCCTATCGGTCTGCCGGTATGGAATACCCAGTTGCGTATTCTTGATAGCTATCTCCGTCCTGTGCCGGTTGGTGTTGCCGGTGATCTCTATCTATGCGGGGTACAACTGGCAGAAGGATATTTACGCCGCCCTGACTTAACGGCCAGCCGTTTTGTCGCCGATCCGTTTGCGCACGGCGAGCGGATGTATCACACCGGGGATATTGCCCGGTGGCAGGAAGAGGGAACGGTCGAATATCTGGGACGCAGTGACGATCAATTGAAGATCCGTGGGCAGCGGATCGAACTTGGCGAGATTGAACAGGCATTATCCGGTTTGCCCGGTGTTGCCCAGGCGGTGGTGTGTGCGCGTGATTTGGGGACGAGCGGCAGCGGCACGCCGCGAGGTGCCGATGCCCGACAACTGGTGGCGTGGGTCATCGTAGAGGATGGCGTAGCACAGGAGTCGGACATTTTACATCAGGCGCTGGCTCAGTGTTTGCCCGCTCATATGTTACCGGTCAGCTATGTATTCATGACGCGTTTCCCGCTGAGCGCTAACGGTAAGCTAGACAGAAAAGCCCTGCCTGCCCCCGTTAGGGAGCAACAGGGGCGCTTACCCGAATCCGAAACGGAGCGGTTATTGGCCGCGTGTTTCTCTGCCCTGTTGGGACGAGACACCGTTTATGCGGATGATGACTTTTTCGCGTTGGGAGGACACTCGTTACTGGCGATGCGTCTGGCGGCAGATATTCGTCAACATCGGCAGCCAGCGCTGACGGTCGGGCAAATTATGGCGTCTCGCAGCGTAGAGAAAATGGCTGCGCTGCTGGATGGCTCGGGCGAAATTGACCGCGAGATCAACAGTGGTACGGGAGAGATACTGCCGCTGCGAAGTGGTCGTGGTCCCGCCCTGTTTTGCCTGCATCCGGCATCCGGGTTTGCCTGGCAATACACCGGTCTGCTGCGCTATCTGAAAGGGAGTTATCCGATTGTCGGGTTGCAGTCGCCGCGTCCTCAGGGAACGATCGCCAGTTGTGCCACGCTGGATGATATGTGCGAACGGCATTTGGCATCGATTCGCCGTTTGCAACCGCAGGGGCCGTACTACCTGCTGGGGTATTCATTGGGCGGAACGATCGCGCAGGGGATTGCTGCCCGGTTGCAGGCGGCGGGCGAATATGTGGAGTTTCTCGGGTTACTGGATACCTATCCGCCTGAAGGGCAGGACTGGACGGGACCCAGCGAGGAAGAGGCGCGACAGGAAGTCGCGCGTGAACAGGCATCGTTCATGAGCGCAGCGGAAGACGAAACCGATCCGCAGGTGCGCGCGGAGAAGGCTGCGATGTTTAACGATATCGTCGCTAACTACCGTGATGCAGTACGCTTGTTGTCTGCGGCGCAGACGCGTTCTTATCATGGCGAAGCGACACTGTTTGTGGCAACGCGCACGCTACCAGAGGAGATGGACGTACAGGCTGTTTGGGCACCTTACGTCCATTCGCTCAACGTGCATCCGTTGCCTTACGAACATGCGGATATTATTTCGCCTGCTTCGCTGGAAACGCTGGGGCCACTACTACAGCGGTTGCTGACGTCACTCGATTGACGGCGGTCTGGCGGTCGTCACTTCTGCTATGCGGTGGTGACGGCCGCAAGGCACGATGAGTGGCGTGTGTGAAACCGGATCGTCGATAATCAGGCTCGTCATGCCGAATACCTGTTCGATCAGATCGGCATTGACGATATCGGCAGGCTTCCCTTCTGCCATGATGCGTCCGGCCTGCATCACAATCAAATGGTCGGCATAGCGACAGGCCTGATTAAGGTCGTGCAGCACGGCCACCAGCGTGCGCCCATGCTGATGGCGCAGTGTATAAAATAGATCGAGCAGGTCTATCTGATGCGCGATGTCCAGCCAGGTTGTCGGCTCGTCGAGCAGAAGAAGCGGGGTTTGTTGCGCCAAAACCATCGCGATCCAGACCCGCTGGCGCTGTCCACCAGAGAGCTCGTCAACGTGACGTTCAGCCAACTCGCTAATATTCGTCGCCGCCATCGCCTCTTCCAGAACCTTTTGATCGGTCTGGTTCCAGGTGTGTAACAGGCGCTGATGCGGATAGCGCCCGCGCGATACCAGCTCGGCCACCGTGATGTTGTCCGGAACGACGGCATGCTGGGGTAGTAAGCCAATTTGTCTGGCTAACGCTTTGGTGGGCAGATGGTGGATATTATTGCCGTCTAAAATCACTTCCCCTGCTAACGGTTTCAGTAATCGGCACAACGCGCGCAGCAGCGTCGATTTTCCACAAGCATTAGGCCCGACTATCACGCTGAATTGGTTATCTGGAATTGACAGGCTCAGATGTTCCGCAATGATTTTTTTGTCATAGCCGAGGGTCAGATGGTTAGCATGTAAGAGGTGTGTCATAGGCGTTTTACTCTTTCATATATGGCGGTTAACGCCGCGCTTCGCGGATAAGCAGCCAAATCAGGTAAACCCCGCCGATACTCACGGTTACGGCCCCTACCGGAAGTTGGACGGTAGCAAAGGCATGCTGGGCGATGATATCGGCTGACAGCAGCAACACGGCACCGATCGTGCCAGCGGAAAAGAGCGGTGTTGCGCTGGCTCGAGTGAGCCGCCGGGCGATCTGTGGGGCGGCTAAGGCGATAAAAGAAATCGGGCCAGCAACGGCAGTGACCACCGCAGTGAGCAGAATACCGAACAGCATCAGCCATAATCGGCTGGCTTCGGCGTTAACACCCAGCGATCTGGCGCTGTCATCCCCCATTTCTAGCAGTTTCAGACGCGTGCGCAGCAACAATGTGCCGATAATAGTCAAGGGGATCAGGATGATGGCCGGCTGTGCTTTCATCCACGTCATGCCGTTCAATGAGCCGGTTCCCCAGAGCGCGGCCGTCATCGCATTTTCCAGTGAACCTGTGACAATAAGCCAGGTATTGAAGGCCGATAGCATGGCACTGATGGCGATCCCGATAAGGATTAAGCGGAACCCGGTGACTCCCTTACGCCAGATGAGCAGATAAACCAGGGCTGCGGTGGCGATACCACCCAACATCGCACCGCTCGCGATTTCATACCCATTACCTTGTAATAAGATGATCACGATGAGTGCGCCGGTGTAGGCACCGGTATTGAAGCCGATGATATCCGGGCTGCCTAATGGGTTACGGCTGATAGACTGAAATATTGCGCCGCTGACGCCCAATCCTGCGCCCAACAGCAGCGCGGAGAGCGCACGCGGTGCGCGCCATTCGGTGATGACGGTAGCGCCGACAGAAGGAGCACCCATAAATATGCGCCATATATCAAGCGGTGGGAGTTGCAGTGCGCCGAGACTGACTGCCAGTGCGAACAACAGCAGGCATAACAGCAGCAGCAGGCTGTTAATGAGAACGATGTGGCGTGGGAGTTGGCTGTAGACAGCCCGGCGATGACGCGCGTAATGGCTCATCGCTCGTTTCCTACTATGTTGTGGCGGCGAACCAGCCAAATCAGTACGGGCGCGCCGATAAATGCGGTTATGATCGAAACGCGCAGTTCACTCGGTGCCAGTAGGCGGGCGAGAATATCGGCGCACAATAACAGCACTGGGGCGAGCAGCATCGAATAAAATACGATCCAGCGCTGGTCTGGTCCTGCCCACCAGCGAGCGATATGCGGGATCATCAAGCCAACAAAACCGATAGGCCCGACCAACGCGGTTGCCGAACCGCACATCAACATGATGGCGATCACGGCGACGGAGCGGATTAATACGGTGCGGGTGCCGAGGGCGGTCGCGATGTCGTCACCCATGCTTAATGCATTGAGCGCGCGGGCGATGATTAACGCTAATCCACCTCCCAGCAATACAATGGGGGCGACCAGTGCAATGTTATGCAGGGAACGAATATCCAGCGTACCCGCCTCCCACATGCGCATTTGGTCAAATGCATCGGGATTCAATAGCGAAACCGAAGACGTGATGCCCGTGAGTACGGCGCTGAGGGCGACACCAGTCAACGTTAAGCGAATGGGGTTAACGCGCCCACCGCTGAGCGAGCCGATAACCCATACCACCACGCTGGTCACCAAAACGCCGAGCCAGGCAAATCCAAGCCAGGAAGCCATGTCGGTGATACCGAACCAAATGATGCCCATGACAATGGCGAAACTGGCACCCGCGTTGACGCCAAGAATACCTGGATCGGCGAGGGGATTGCGGGTCAGCGCTTGTATGAGCGCGCCGGAACCGCCGAGCGCGATCCCGGCAATGATGCCTGCCAGCGTGCGCGGTAAACGGGCGTCGAGAATAATAATACTGTCTGCGTTGTGGAGCTGGCCTGTCAGGCTCATCCACACGGTTTCCGGTGCAATGGATTTTGCACCCAGCATTAGGCTGGCAATGGCACCGAGCGTGATGAGCAGTAAACATAGTGTGACACCACGCCAGCGTCGAATATCAACCCTGCGAGGATCGTATGATGTGCGATTCGCTACGCTGGAAGGATAAACGGGCATCCTCAATGCGACTCCCTTCTGAGTAAATGAGTGTGATAATTACTATCATTAGTATTGTCTTTTTACTATGGTAGCATGTCCTTCCTTGTAAATACATTGACCTACAGCGGGGTAACCGTGAACTTGTCGCTGGATGAGGGACGGTTTCGTTCACGCTGGTGTGGCTTTCACGCGGGAAATCTATGGCCAAATCCTCCGTTTTTCTTGACTTCAGTCTGTTGAAAACCAACGCGAATTTTCGCGCGATTTTTATTGCTCGAATGCTGTCTGTTTTCGCGCTGGGTATGCTGTCCGTTGGTGTACCGATTCAGGTGCAGGCAATGACGGGCTCGACCTTTCAGGTGGGGATGGCCGTGGCGCTTGACGGTATTGGGATGTTTATTGGCCTGATTCTGGGCGGTGTACTGGCTGACCGTTTCGATCGCCGTAAACTGATTCTATTTGCGCGCGGCACCTGTGGCTTGGGATTCGTCGCGCTCAGCATTAACGGATTTTCTGATACGCCGTCGTTACTTGCGCTCTATGTGCTGGCAGCATGGGATGGTTTTTTCGGTGCGCTGGGGATGACGGCGTTAATGGCGGTTATTCCGATTTTGGTCGGGCGGGAAAATTTGCCCGCAGCGGGCGCATTGAGCATGTTGACCGTCCGTTTGGGCTCCATCCTTTCACCCGCACTGGGCGGAGTGATCATTGTCGCGGGCGGTGTCGGTTGGAATTTTGCTATTGCTGCTATTGGGACGCTGGCCACCCTGATTCCGTTGGTGCGTTTGCCGTCGTTACGCCCTGCAACGAGTGAGCCGGAACCGCCACTGCGTGCCTTAATCGGTGGTGTGAGGTTTGTATGTTCGCATCGTGTCGTCGGGTGGGTGGTGCTGATCGGCATGTTAGTCAGTGTTATCGGCGCGATGCGCATCCTTTTCCCTACGTTAGCGAATGATGTTTATCATGCAGGGCCGTCGGCGGTCGGGCTGATGTTTTCCGCCGTGCCGCTGGGCGCGATGCTGGGGGCGTTTACCAGCGGATGGGTATCTGGCGTGGCGCGTCCTGGTTTGATTCTGTTGCTGTGTGCCAGCGGGGCGTTCTTATCGGTGGCGTCGCTAGGGCTGGTGGGGCATCTCGTCCCCGCGCTGTTGGCGTTGGTATGTTATGGCTATTTACATGCGATTACCGGGCTATTGCAATTTACCTTAATTCAGACTCACACGCCGGACCCTCTTCTTGGGCGGGTGAATAGTCTGGTGACGGCACAGGATGTGACGGGGGATTCGGTGGGAGCATTGGGGCTTGGTTTTATGGGAAGGATATTCGCCCCTGCAATGAGCATTCTGATGTTTGGGGGGATCGCAGGGCTAGTTATTCTACTGGCTCTGCTCGTGCGGCCACTGCGGCAATGCACCTTTGGTGAGCCAGATGCTGTCACCCAGTCTGATGAGACAGAGGAAAAGCCCGCCACCCCAGCGTGATAGGCGAACGGTGTGTCGCTGCGGCCAACCACTGTTGGCCGCGAACCGAAGGCCGTTACGGTTTACGGAAATGCCGTTCGATATTATCAAGCATGTTGCTTGCGCTGTAATAATCCAGACGGAACGTATCAGGCCCCATCGCCCATGCCTGCTGTTGCATGACCGGTTCCAGATAGCGGAGGAAGGGGTTGGCAAGCATCTTTTTAACCACGTTTTCATCAGCCGAAAATAGCAATAATGAGCGACCGGTTAGGCTATCTGCCATATTTTCACCGGAAACTTGCACGATGTCCTGCCGCTTGCCCTGAGACGTTTCCGTTTTAAGCCAGGCCGGCGGCGTGGCAAGCTGGAAGCCCAACTCATGTAGCAATTGCCCCTGTGCGGAGGCGTCTGTCCAAAGGTTAACACCGCGCCCATCCTCATAATAAACCAGTGCGGACACTGGTTGAGGAGGTAGCTGAATCGCGTTTTTGACCGCATTCACCCGTTGTTCAAAACGAGTGATAACCGCGTGTGCATCGGCTTCGTGTCCCGTAATCTGACTGAGTTGTTGCGCAAGTTCCTGCCAGCTTTTATCTCCGTAATCAATCACCAGCGTTGGCGCAATTACTGACAGTTGTTCATAGAGCTTTAGCGCTGAATCTCCCCCTGTTGCGGCAATCACAATCAGGTCAGGCGCAGCGGCAGCGATGGCTTCCGCGTTAGGCTCGGTAATATACAGCGGCTTAACGCCTCGCTCCTCAGCTAACTGGCTCCACTGAGAAAAAAAGCCTTTGCTATCGGCAACGGCGCTGCGTGGGCTGGTGGCACCGGAAGCAATCAGCGGCGCATTAATCGCCAGCAGCGTACCGCTGATCGTCACGCTGGTTGAGACGATGCGCAGTGGCGGTTGTTGCAACGTTAAAGGTCCTTTGAGCGTCTGGAACGTCCGAGGCCAGCCCTCATGATGAGCGGGGGCGGCAGGTGTGCGCTCGGTCTTTTCCTCGTTGTCACAGCCGTTGAGAAAAATGCTGAAAACAATCGCCAGGATGGCATAAATACGCCGTTGAATGGTTTTGTGCATCGCAGTCTGTTTTTCCTGAAGCGTAAGAAATGAGTCGGCATCTGGTCGTGTTACGGGCAATCACGTTATCATATCTCGCCATACGTCGCGGTTCCTGTGTAAAAATAATCTCGCGTTTTGCCAGTGGTCACGGTGAGAGAGCAATTGGAGCACTAGACTGAACATAAGAAACATCACAGTGAGGATGACATCATGGACTATGAATTTTTGCGGGATGTGACGGGCCAGGTCATCGTTCGTATGTCGATGGGACATGAAGCGATTGGGCACTGGTTCAATGAGGAAGTGAAAGGCCAACTGGCGGTACTGGCTGATGTCGAAGATGCTGCGCGTTCCGTTGCAGGCAGTGAACGGCAGTGGCGACGCGTGGGCCACGAATACACGTTATTGCTGGATGAAGAAGAAGTGATGGTTCAGGCAAATCAACTGTCTTTCACCACGGATGAACTGGAGGAAGGCATGAGTTATTACGATGAAGAGAGCCTGTCTTTATGCGGTCTTGACGACTTTTTAACATTGGTGGAAAAGTACCGCGAGTTCGTCCTGCACTGATCGTGGCAGACATGCGATCGTGTTGTCACTCCCGTATTTTGGCAACACCACCCGTTAGGCGCGTGGTGTTTCCCATCAATTAGCCCGCGCGGCATAAAGCCTTTTCCCCTTTCCCACCCCTTACGTCTATCGTTTTATCCTTTCCTGTTGCTCCGGCGAGAGGGATGAGGCAAGACGATGTTTTTTGTTAACGAACTGCAACAAGATAAAACGGTCAAATACACACATTCGGTCATATTCGGTCATTGTAATGCGCAGTCGCTATTTTTTTATTTTTTTTCGATAGCGCTAAAAGGATGACGCATAACGACTTTAAATGGGAGTTGTATCACAATAAATAATGATTTTTTTTGGTTATTTCATTTTTTATTTGATTGTTGTCACTTAATTAAAACTGCCAATTTTACCCCTTGGTACTCTCGCGCAGTGCACATTTTTCACTCTCTCTATCCATTACTTTATTAACACCGGAGGTCATCATGCTACCGATTGAACGCCAGCGGCGAATAATGGAAATATTAACCCTCAATAGCCGAGTGCTGGTGGCGGAATTAGTCAGTTTATTACAAGTTTCTCAGGAAACTATTCGCCGTGATTTATCCAATTTGGAAAAAAAAGGCATGTTGCTGAGGAGTCACGGTGGTGCGGTATTAGCACAAAAGCACCAGGGGAAAATAATAAATAATATAAATAAAAATAATGAGTATGAATTAACCTTTCACCAGCGCACGAATGAAAATATTTCGCAAAAAATGCAGATAGCCAAACGTGCGCTGGATTTTATTAGCGTGGGGGACTGTTTATTACTCGATAGCAGTACTACATGCTGGTTTCTCGCTCGACAATTACCCGATATAGAATTAACGGTAATAACCAATTCACTACGAACGGTACAGACGCTGGCACCGAAAGGGCATATTCGCACCATCTGTCTGGGGGGGGAGTATTCCGATCGTGATGAGGATTTTAATGGTGTGGTGGCAGAACAGCCGTTAAAAGAGTTTTTGATTAATAAAATTTTCTTTTCCTGTAGCAGTTTGGGTAATGACGGTTATTTACGTGAAGGGAATGAAAATAAAGCACACCTGAAACAGCAGATGTTATTAGCTTCAGAAAGAAAATATTTGCTGATGGATGCGAGTAAGTTTTTGCATCCTTCTTTTGCACGTATTTGCCATTACCGTGATGTGGATTTTCTTATTACTGACAAATTGGAAGACAAAGATCTAACACAGGAATTGGCCTGGAACGGCGTCAATATTATTGATTGTTCGCAACGTCCCCAGTCCATGCAGTTAATTAATAACTAACAAGATCATCACCCTGGAGAGATTATGAAAAGAACATTCCTCGCCTGTACCCTCCTTGCCTTATTAAGTTCCGCTCACGCCGATGCTGCCGAGAAATTGCGTATGGGCGTCGTCGTCAAAATTGGTGGTATTCCGTGGTTTAACGCAATGGAAGCGGGCATCAAAAGCGAGGCGGCCAAACGCGGTATTGATGCCTGGCAGGTTGGCCCGACTGCGGCTGACCCTGCTCTACAGGTTCGTGCGATTGAAGACTTAATCGCACAGAAAGTGGACATCATTGGCGTCGTGCCGAATGACCCGAAAGTGCTGGAACCGGTGCTCAAACGTGCGCAAGAGGCGGGTATTAAAGTTCTGGTGCATGAATCCCCCGGCCAGAAATATGCAGACTGGGATTTTGAGCTGGTAGATGCGCCGACCCACGGTATTAACCATATGAAAGCACTGGCTGCCTGCATGAAAGAAGAAGGTAAATACGCCATGTATGTGGGGAGCCTGACGGTGCCTTTACATCAGGAATGGACCGATGCCGCGCTGGAATATCAAAAAACGCACTACCCAAAAATGCAGTTGGTAACCGATAAGTTTGGCGTCGGTGAATCGCTGGATGGGTCTATCCGTACCAGTAACGAACTGATGTCTAAATACCCTGACCTTAAAGGCATTATGGCCTTTGGTTCACAAGGGCCGATTGGGGCGGGACGTGCGGTGATGAACCGTAATAAAACCGATCAGATCTGTGTGATTGGCGCGTTTAGCCCAGGACAGGGTGCCACGCTGGTCAACCGGGGTGCCATCAAAGGTGGCTATATCTGGAACCCGAAAACGGCGGGCGAGGTGTTTGTTCGGTTGGCCGACATGATGCAGAAGAACCAGCCGATTACGGACGGTATGACGATCGAGGGGTTGGGTAAGGTCAATGTGGATGCGCAGGCGCGTACCATTCTTGGCAACAATACCGAAAGCCTTGATAAAGCCAATCTGCCAAAACTGATCGAAATGGGGCTGTAGACCAATGACGCTGACCGAACCACAGACATTGATTGCGCTCAGCTCTGTCTCCAAGACGTTTGGCGGCAATCGCGCGTTGCACGAAGTCGATCTGTCATTGGCTGTCGGGGAGGTTCACTGCCTTGCAGGTACCAATGGCTGCGGCAAAAGTACATTGATAAAGGTGATTTCCGGCGTATACGCGCCGGATGCCGGTAGCCAGATTTCGCTCTTTAACGGTGAAGCTGCGGCGGAAGCGCAATTTCCCCGCCTGACGCCCAAGCAGGCGCGCGAATTTGGTATTCAGGTGATCTATCAGGATCTGTCGCTATTTCCCAATCTCAGCGTGGCGGAAAACATCGCATTTGAACACAACCTGAAAGGGCTATTGGGCTGGTATCGCGCAGGAACGCTACGGGAAACGGCGCAGCGGGTCATTGGTGAGCTGAATTTTGATCTGGATCTGGACGAAAAGGTGTCGGCGCTGTCCATCGCCCAGCGCCAGCAGGTTGCTATCTGCCGCGCGCTAGTGGCAGATGCCCGACTGGTGATCATGGATGAACCGACGGCATCGTTGACGCGGACCGAAGTGAACCAACTGCTACGCACCGTGCGTTACCTGAAAGAGAAGCGCATCTGTGTGGTGTTTGTCAGCCATCGTCTGGATGAGGTGCTGGAGATCTCCGATCGCGTCACCGTGATCCGCGATGGGCGGAAGATTGGAACCTGGCCTGCCAGCGAGATAGATGGTCATCGTCTGACTGAACTGATGACGGGGTTAACGCTGGATTATCAGCGTAAAACGCCAACGCTGAATCCAGACCGCACGCTACTCGAGGTGGCTGGCCTGACCCGTGCTGGCCAGTATCACGATATCAATTTTACTCTGCGCGAAGGCGAAGTGCTGGGACTGTGTGGGCTGCTGGGCTCAGGGCGAACAGAGCTGGCGCTTTCCTTATTCGGTATGACGCGTCCAGACCGCGGAAAAATCTGGTTGGACAGTAAGCCAGTGACCTTCCGTAGCCACGAAGACGCGATTAAGGCGGGCATTGGCTACGTTTCTGAGGATCGTCTGACGCTGGGGTTGGTGCAGCAGCAGTCGGTTGCAGACAACATGGTGTTGACCATCCTCGATCAGCTTCGCAACCGATTCCACCTGATTGATGAGTATCGTAAAAATAAACTGATCATGAATTGGATCGGGCAGCTAGGGGTACGCCTGGCCGATCCGCAGCAGGCGATTTCTACCCTGTCTGGGGGCAATCAACAAAAAATCGTGCTGGCGAAATGGGTGCTGACTCAACCGAAAATCCTCATTCTGGATTCGCCCACGGTGGGTGTCGATGTGGGAGCGAAAGCCAGTATTTACGCGTTGATCCACCAGCTTGCGCAGGAAGGGCTCGCCATCATCCTGATCTCCGATGAGGTGCCAGAAGTTTATTACAACTGCGACCGGATTTTACACTTTCGCAACGGTGCTATTCATGCGGAGTATCAGCCTGAACAGTTGGAACAACAGCAACTTGCCGAGGTGATCAATGCCTGATTTCTCCTTTTTTAAACCCAAAAGTAGCCAAGGATGGCTGGCCTGGGTGCTGCTTGTCGCTATCGTGTTTTTCTCGCTGACCAGCGACCACTTTTTGTCGATGCAAAACCTGCTCGATCTGGCGGAAAGCTACGCGGTGACGGGCATCTTCGCGCTGGGACTGTTCGTGGTGCTGGTGACCGGGGGGATCGATATTTCGTTTGCCGCAGTGGCATCGGTCGTGCAGTACCTGATTGCCACACTGTTCATTCAATTCCAGTTTGATAATGCCCTGCTCAGCGTTGTGCTGGCGATTGCCTGCGGCATCGTGTTCGGCATGGTCAACGCGGTACTGATCTATTCGCTGAGAATCGTCTCGATCATCATCACGATCAGTATGCAATCGCTGCTGTTCGGCCTGCTGATGTGGTTGACCGACGGCCGTAGCCTGTACACGTTGCCCGAATGGTGGGTCACGCTGCGGCAAGTCTTGCCGTTTACGTTGGACGGCCTGCCTTTTCAGGTGGGGCTACCGCTGGTCACGCTGCTGGTTATTACTGGGCTGACCTGGATCCTCCTGAATAAAACCCATCTGGGGCGTCAACTCTATGCGGTCGGTGGCGACCAGGAGTCCGCTCGCCGAATTGGCATTCGGGTGGGGCTGATCCATCTCTTCGCCTATGGCTATTTAGGAGCGATGGCTGCGATAGGCGGGTTGGTGCAGACCTACCGCATGGGTGAGGTGGTGCCGAATGCGCTCGTGGGCGGCGAACTTGACGTACTGGCCGCGACCGTACTCGGCGGTGCCAGCCTGATGGGCGGTAAAGGGACGGTTCTGGGGACGCTGATGGGGGTCTTTCTCATTGCCATTCTGAAAAACGGTCTGAATCTGATCGGCGTGTCTAGTTACTTCATGAATATCGTTATCGGCGTGGTGATTATGCTGGCCATCGCCGTCACACATTACAAAAAACGCAAAGAAACCGACGTCAGCTTTGTGTGACCGACCGGAGGATCCTGATGAAACGATACATCTTCAAACCGAGCGGCGCTGACGTAGGGCTATTGTTCCTCATCGCACTGTGCTGTGCGTTGTTTAGCGTGATGCTGCCCGGCCGTTTTTTTACTACCTCGACGTTCATGAGTATGGCGTTCCAGCTTCCTGAACTGGGACTGCTGACGCTGGGGATGTTTATCGCCATTCTCAGCGGTGGACTCAACCTGTGCATTATTGCGACGGCGAACCTGACCAGCCTGTTTATCGCCTGGGTGCTGCTGCACTTTCTGCCTGAAGGGGCTGGGACGGCGATGCAACTGCTGTGGCTGGGGATTGGCCTGCTGGGGGCATCGGTTATTGCTGTGGTGATTGGCGCGTTAACGGGCTTTATGGTCACGAAAGTGGGGGCGCACCCCATTCTGGTGACGCTGGCGAGCATGATGACGGTTAACGGAATCGGCATCTGGTTAACCAAAGGGGCGGCCGTTAGCGGAATGCCGGATGTCTTGCGCACGCTGGGTTCCGGCACGTGGCTTGGCATTCCGTTGCCGCTCTGGTTGTTTATGGCCGCCGCTGGCGCACTGGCTCTGTTCCTCGGCAAAACGCGGGCAGGAAAGTGCATTTATATGGGTGGCAGCAACATTAATGCCACCTGGTTCAGCGGCATCAATACGCATCGGATGCTGATGCTGGTGTACGTCATTTCCAGCCTGATGTGCGTGTTGGCCGGGCTGGTGATGATGGCGCGTTTCAACTCGGCACGCATGGGATACGGCGACTCCTACCTACTGCTCACGGTGCTGGCGATCATTCTTGGTGGCACCGATCCGAACGGTGGATTTGGTCGGGTGACGGGCGTGGTGCTGTCGCTCATCGTGCTCCAGATCCTCTCCACCGGCTTCAACCTGATGAATATCAGCCAGCACTTCAGCCTGGCGATGTGGGGAGCGGTGTTGATTGTCGTCCTCGCGCTGAAATTCTTTAAAGCTCGCTACTCCGATTACCGTGCGGTGCGCCTTAGTGCCTTACGCGCCCGCACCGATCATTTAACTGAAAAAAAGGAAGTCTGATGCGTACTAAAATTTCTCCCTCGCTGATGTGCATGAATCTAATGGAGATCAAGCAACAGTTGGCGGTTTTAAACTCGCGTGCGGATTTTTTACATGTCGATATCATGGACGGGCATTACGTGAAAAATATCACGCTGTCGCCGTTCTTCATTGAACAGATTCGCCCGCATACGCCGCTGGTGATCGATGTACATCTGATGGTGGAAACGCCCACTGATTTTATTGATGCGATTGCGAAGGCGGGCGCGGACTACATTTGCCCTCACGCTGAAACTATCAACCGAGACGCGTTTCGCGTGATTAATCAGATCCGCGCACTAGGTAAAAAAGTGGGTGTGGTGCTGAACCCGGCGACGCCGATTGAATTTATTCATCACTATATTCATCTGCTGGACAAGATTACGGTCATGACGGTGGATCCAGGCTACGCGGGGCAACCCTTTATCCCTGAAATGCTGCAAAAGATCGCGCAGTTGAAGGCGTTAAAGCAGCAACATGGTTATTCCTATCTGATTGAGATTGATGGGTCTTGTAATCAGAAAACCTACGGTATGCTGCTGGATGCGGGGGCGGAAGTCCTGATTGTGGGGACATCGGGCCTCTTCAACCTGCATGACGATCTGGCAACATCGTGGGAAACCATGACGGGACACATCGCGCAGGCACAGCGCCTGATACAGGAGTCGGCATGACCGAATGCTGGCTGGGGATCGATATTGGCGGTACCAGTACACGGTTAATGCTGATGGATGCGCAGCACCAGTGGTCGGGGTTTCGCAAGATAGCAACGGAGAACTGGGCACAGCAGCCTGATGCGCTGGCCGCCTTGACGGAGGTAATTGCGCAGACGCTGGAACCGCAGACGGTGAACGGCGTGATGTTGGGGCTGCCGGGTATTTTGAGCCGAGACCGCCAATCCGTGCTGTCGCTGCCGTTTATCCCGGCGTTGGATGGCCAGCCGGTTGCCCAGACGATTAGCGAACGTCTGGGTATCCCCGTGGCGATGGATAAAGACGTCAACCATTTGATGCTGTGGGATTTAATGCAGCTAAAGACGCTGCCAGACACGGCAGTGGGTATTTACCTCGGTACAGGGATTGGCAATAGTCTGTGGCTCAATGGCCGTTTTTATCACGGCGAGCACGGAGGATCGGGTGAGTTGGGGCATATACCCTGGCCGGATAATCAACAGCCTTGCCCCTGCGGTAACCTTGGTTGTGTGGAAACCCTGACGTCGGGGCACTGGTTGAAAAACTGGGCAATCCAGCAGGGGGAGTCAGCCATGTCGTCACTGTTTACGCGCTGGGGAACGCATCCAGATTTACAGGCGTTTATCGATCGACTGGCGAAGGTGGTTGCGATGGAAATGAATATTTTCGATCCCGACTATCTGGTTCTTGGCGGAGGCGTGTTGTCGATGGCCGATTTTCCGCATGCGGCGCTACGCGACGGGATTTGGCGGCATTTACGCCCACCAATGACACGAGAGAAGCTAAACATGGTGTTCAGTGAGGCGACGGACTATACCGGCTGTCGCGGAGCCTGTCTGGCAGCGGAGCGTCAATTCGGGAGAAAAGCATGAAAGGCAAGGTTTGCGTATTTGGCTCGTTCAATCTGGATATTGTGGCGGGCATGTCCCGCTTTCCGCAGCCAGGAGAGTCGCTGATTGCGCATCGCAGCATGATGGGGCCGGGCGGAAAAGGGGCGAATCAGGCGACGGCGGCGCTGCGTGCGGGCGCGCGCGTACACTACATCGGTAAAATTGGTAATGACGACTTTGGCCTGTTTGCCCGGCGTCATCTCGAAAAGACCGGCTTTGATGCCATTACGCTGTTTACCTGTAAGGAAAAACCGACGGGGAATGCGCTGATCTATGTGGCCGGTAATGATGCGGAAAATATGATTTCCGTCTATCCCGGTGCCAATTTGACGGTGACGGCGGCGGAAATCGCGCGCTGCCAGCCGACGGTCGCCGCCGCGGATATTTTATTGATTCAGCTAGAAAATAATCTTAGCGCGATTCAGCGTATCGTGGATATCGCACAGGCGGCGAATACCTTCGTCATTATGAATCCCGCTCCCTGGCAGAAAGTGAGTGACGCTTTGCTCAGTAAGATCGATCTGCTGACGCCAAATAGCACCGAAGCAACGCTGTTGACGGGCATCTCAGTCACCGATATTGACAGCGCCCAGCGTGCCGCAGCGGTGCTGCATCAAAAAGGGGTGCGGCAACTGGTGATCACGCTTGGCATGCAGGGGGCGTTGTTATCCACCGGTGAGACTCAGGCCCATATTCCTGCGTTTCCTGCGCAACCCAAGGACACCACGGGAGCGGGCGATGCGTTCAATGGCGCGCTGGCCGCGAGGCTGGCGGCGGGCGACACCCTGGAGCAGGCGGCGCTCTTTTCCTCCGCCTATGCCTCACTTTGTGTTGAGCGCGAAGGTGCTGCGCATGCGATGCCGCGTTATGAGGAAGCGCTGGAACGAATGCAGCAACATGCGGATCTGCTGCACGATACGGGTAACGTTCGTTAGCGCGTTGGGAATGTGGCAAAAAGAAGCGCATCGGACACGTTACATATTTGAATAGAGGTTCATGATAATGCCCCCGCTGATAATGAGTGCCATTGAAAATACCGCGGGTAAATCCGGTTTTTGTTTATAAAGCAGCATCGAAATAAATGTTACGCCGACGATGCCAAATCCGCACCATAGCGAGTAGGCCACGCCTACGGGTAAATAACCCATTGCGCGGGTTAACGAAAAATAGCAGAGGCAGTAAGCGAGAATAACGATAACGGAAGGCGTGCGTTTTTTAAATCCATCGGTTTTTTTGATCATCGAGGTGCCGGTAATTTCTGAACCAATGGAAAGCGCCAACCATAAGAATCCGTTTAACATGATGGATACCCTTATTGTTAATGAATGATTTTTGTGTCTAATGGTTGATTCTGATCGCCGCTTTTTATTGCCTCGGGTTGTTCATCCGTGCCCATTTTAGAAAAGAGATTCATGATTGCTATACCAGTAGCAATCACGACCATCCCAATGATGGCAGGAATATCGGGGTGTTGGCCGTAAAAAATAATACTGAGCGTCGAAACTAATAAAATACCGGTGCCAGACCAAGTGGCATAGGCTAAACCCACGGGAAGATGTTTTACGGCTTTTGATAGTGAATAATAACAAATGCAGTACAGCAGAATAATAACCGCTAATAAGGCTATCTTTGTCGAGCCCTGACTATTATCAAACATTTTTAACGTGGACGTGGCGGACGTTTCTGACAAGATAACGAATAACATCCACAGCCATGACTGTTTTCTGGGTGACATAGTTTTGTTCCTGATTGATGTGCTGTTAAGAATACGTGGCCTATACCCGTCATACTTCAAGTTACATGTGCGTTGGCTACGCTACTCGGCACACTTACGTGTGTCTCGCCCCGTTGGGGCCGCTGCCAGCAGCGTTCAAACCTGCCTCCGGCAGATTTGTCACTCACCCGAATCACTTACTTGAGTAAGCTCATCGGGATTCCCTCTCTTGCCGCCTGCCTGAAACTCGAATTATTTAGGGTCTAGTTTTTTCTTTAATGACGAACCAGCCGAATGTCGAAATCAAACTCGTCAAAGAAAGCACCTAAACGGTTTAGCTCTTCCTCGCTGTAACTGGGATCGGTTTGTATTGGATATATTGTGCCTAGCCTTTCGTACTTTTTACGGCCTAGCTGGTGGTAGGGCAGGATATCGATACGTCGCACATTGCCACGTTTTGCGAGCGTTTGTACGTAGTGAATCGCGCCCGTGATAGCATCATACGAATCGTTGTATCCGCGCACGAGCGGCATGCGAATAACGATTTCGGCACCCAATTCGACCAGATGCTCCAGATTACGTCGTATATTCTCATTTCCTATACCAAACAGCGCTTTATGCTGGTTCGTGTCGATATGTTTGATATCAAAGAGGAACATATCCGTTACCGCTGCCAGCCGCTCGTAATGTGACAGTGATGTCGTCCCCTGCGTTTCTACTGCGGTATTGATCATCTTTTGTTTGCATGCCTGAAGGAGCGCAACGGCAAAATCCGTTTGCAGGCTCACCTCTCCGCCGCTGAGCGTCACGCCGCCGCTTGAAGACTGATAAAAACTATAGTCTTGCATGATGACGGTCATCAATTCTGCAACAGTCACATCTTGCCCTATGATATCAAGAGCATGAGAAGGGCATACCGTTTCACATTTCCGGCAACCTATGCATTGAATAGTGCGATCGATATGATGAAATCGCTGTCCACGCTCATCAGCGGTCAAGGTGTGGATATGGTGAGGGCAGACTTCGGCACATTTGCCGCAGTACTGGCATTTATCCGGCGAGAACATGATTTGATAGGCGCGGCGTATCCCCTCTGGATTGGCGCACCAAGGGCAGAGAATATTGCAGCCTTTCAGAAAAATCAGCGTGCGAACACCTTCCCCATCATGGAGGGAGTATTTCTGAATATTAAATATTCGGCCAGTGATGTCTTGTGCTGATTCCATTTCACTCCCTCACATCTCACTCTGCCTACGGCAAGATAAACATCCTTGTTCACGGTGTGTGCCTGACTTATCTGCACGTGTTGGAGGTTCAGAATTTCTCAATCATGGTGCGGCTAATGATTTCATCCTGAACCTCTTTACAGAGCTCAACGAAGTACGCGCTGTAGCCCGCCACGCGGACGATTAAGTCACGGTATTTCTCCGGTTCCTGCTGGGCTTTCCTCAACACCTCATCGTCAACGTAGCTGAATTGCATCTGACCATTGCCCAAAATGGAGGACGTTCTCAGCAGAGTGATTAGCCCGTTGCGACCTTCTGGCGTATCTAGCATGCCTTTAAGGAATTTGAAGTTATGCACCATCCCTATGTTCATGCTTTCCACATTCATTTTGCTGACGGACTTGATGCTTGCCGTCGGCCCTTTTTTGTCTGCCCCTTGCGTTGGGCTGATCCCATCGGAGAGCGGTGTCCATGCCAGTCGCCCGTTTGCGCTGGCGGCAGTTAATGCGCCGATTGGCGTATTGTTGGAGATAGACAAGGTGCCGTGGCTAAAGGTGGAATAGAGCATCTTGTATTGGCGACACTCGCGTTCCGTCCATTCCGTGATATCGAGCGCGAGCTGGTCAACGGCGTTGTCGTCGTTGCCGTATTTCGGGGCATTCAGGCAATCCCTGTGCAGTACTTCGTAGCCTGAAAAGTTGGCTAACAGCGCGTCACGCATCTGTTCCAGCGTGTACTGACGATCTTCATAAACGAGTTTCCGAATGGCCATCATGGAATCGACGTAGGTGGCTAACCCAGAGAAGATGAGTCCAGGCCCATGATTGATGACTGCGCCGCCCGCGGTGACATCCTGACCGGTTTCCATACAGCCTTCCACCAGCAGGGACATCAGTGGTTTGGGAGCCACATCGCGATGTACGCGCTGACTGATTACGGTGCCAATTGCCGACAGGCGAATGATGTGTGCGATCTGCGTTTTCACCGCACGGTCAAAGGCTTCGAAGGTATCCAGCGTACTCAGGTCGCCAGTATCCAGCCCCTGAATGCGATCAAATAGGAGCATGCGGCCACGGTTTAACACGAACTCAATGGCGATTGGCCACTGGGTATAGCCCGTTGACGTCCACTGATAAATACGGCCTGATTTCTGTGGTTCTACGCAGCCCATCAGGCAGTAGTCGCGTGCATCGTCAAAATCGAAGCCTTTGCGCAGCATCATCTTGATATGGGAATCATCGAAGTGACATGCCGGGAAACCCATACCGGATTTGACCACATCGACAATTTTTTCCATGTACTCGTGCGGTGATTGGTTATGAATCCGGCAGGCGAGCGAAGGTTGGTACACTTTCACAAAACGTACCGCATCCATAATCAGGTAGGTAAGCTCGTTACAGGCATCGCCGCCACTGCGTTTCTGCCCGCCGACCGTCAGGTTAATAAACGGCTGATAGCCTGCGAAATATTTCGCGCCGCTTTCGCTGGACATCCACATGAGTTCTGCACATTTCAGAATGAACATCTGTAGCAGTTCCAGTGCCTGTTCGCGCGTCAGGCGGCCGGATTGAATGTCGGCTTTATACATCGGGTAGCAATATTGATCGACGCGTCCTAACGAAATACCGGTCTGGTTTTCTTCAATTTCAAACAAAGATTCCAGCGTCCAGATACTTTGCAGGGCTTCCTGCAACGTTTTGGGGGGATTGGCAGGCACATTCTCGTTTACATCGGCAATCATCAGGAGTTCTGCACGCCGTGAAGGATCGGTTTCCTGTGCTGCTAGCACTCGCGCCTGTGCGGCGATGCGGCTGGCATAGGTCATGACACCGTCGCAGGTTTCAATCGCGGCCTTATAGAAATAGATACGATCGATATGAGCCGGATCTTCCATACCCAGTTCGGCAAGTCTTGCCTGTGCATCGGCTTTGATGCCCTTCATCCCTTTCGTGAAGAGCAACACGTCATAACCCGGGCAGGTATCGCCGCCGCCATTGATCTGGTGGTAAGACAGATCGCTGACAAAAGTTTCTCCGCTGAATTCCCAGAGGCCAGCTTCACGATATTGTGCTTCGCACACTTCATCCAGTGAGCGGCCTTGCCAAAAGGGCGCGATTTCTTCGCGGATCGTTTTTTTATCTTCTTCTGAAATCTGAAACGGATCCTGAGGGCGCGTGCTCATGGTGTCCAGTTCGTCCTGTACCCAGCGCCAGGCGATATCGGGAGAGTACGCGCCAGCACGCGGTTTGCCACAGGGGTGGCCGACGATCAATTCTTCATCTTGAATCAGGATGGGGGCGGTTTCGCAGGCTTTACGAAAGGATTTCGCACGTAGCAGAATGGGGGGCAGTCCGGGGTTGTGTTTCGCGACGTCGGTAAAGGCTAACGCGCGATAAATAGAGACACTGGGACGCGCTTCTAAATAGTGGGCGCGCAGGCGCTGCATACGTGGCGTAAGGGTTTCTTGTTCTGCTACGGTTTTATCGGTAGAAGATTTTTTGCTGCCATCCTGCCAGGCTATTTTTCCGCTATTTACTATGCTGTTACCGAGTGAGAAAGGGGTTGTGTCTGGTGCTAATGTGTCATTATCCATACGAAAATCTCCTGCTGTTATTTTTTCTGACTCAATAAAGGGGTAATAAAAGTACCGTTAATAGTCTCCGAAATGCGGAATCGGCAGGGAAAGTATCCGCCTGAATCTCGACGCTAATATGTTTATTAATGGACGATTTTTATGATATTGATGATTTGTTTTTTATTAAATAACTGGTTGTTTAATATGTTGCATTGCCGTTTTATTACATCATTGTTTGGGTGTTATTAGATTAATCTAATGTGATTTTTTGGCTTGTTAATTAATAGGTGCTATTTTGAATAATTATTTTTCTATCTTGATTTTTAGGTATTCAAAATAGTGTAGGCGCTATTTAAATGAGGAGGAAGGATGGTGTTGTTAATTGATTGATTAAGATCAATTCATTCTTAGTTATTCTGCAATGGGGTTTGTATTATTATTCTATTAATTATTATCGGTTAATGTATGTGTGATAAATAAAAAGAGTTATATGTGCGATATAATTAGGCTTGCAGGGGAACGGTTGAAGAAAAGAAAGCTCAGGCCAATCTACGCTTAAGAAAATTGGCCTGTAATAATGAAAAAAGTGCACTACAGCGAGGCACCGCCGCACATCACCAACTGCTGGCCGGTAATGGCTGCCGCAGAAGGGGAGAGCAGATAACCCACCAAATCGGCCACTTCCTGCGGCTGAATGAAACGGCCAATCGGCGGTAGCTTCGGTGGTGAACTCTGGCGACCCGGCATCGTCAGCATCGGGGTTTCTGTGGCACCCGGCGCGACAATGTTTACCGTAATGCCACGTGGTGCCAGCTCCGCTGCCCAGCTTCTCGCCATACCAATCATCGCAGATTTTGTGGTTACGTACTGGCTGCGTCCTGCGGCACCGCTGGAGGTGCGGCTGCCCAGCAGCACAATTCTGCCTCCTGACGGCAGCTTATCGACCAGACGGTCGGCAAGCACCTGCGCTGCATTGATATGCAAGCGCCACAGCGTTTCGCCGTCCTCCAGTGAAAGCTGACCGAGTGGCGCAGATTTCATAATGCCCGCAGCATGAATAACGGCATCAATCTGCGCAATCTCGTCCAGAATAGCGATCAGCGCGGGTGTATCCATGATATCCACCGCACGGTGGGTAAAGTGTGGATGCGAATAGTCACCCGGCTTACGTGACAGGCCGGTTACCCGCCAGCCTTCCGCCAGTAATTTTTGCGTGATGGCGGCACCGATCCCTGAGCTGCTACCGGTAACCAGGGCGTGTTTAGGGGCTGTCGCTGACATGAGATGTGTCTCCTTAATACATTCCCGTCATACTTCAAGCTGCATGTGCGTTGGCTTCTCTTACTCACCCCAGTCACTTACTTGAGTAAGCTCTTGGGGATTCGCGCGGTTGCCGCGTTACGAGGCCCATACATGTGCCTCGCCCTAAAGGGCCAACGCTTTGCGTTGTTCAAAACGTTAACGTTTTGTCCTGCAACTCGAATTATTTAGGGGATAACCATTCTTAATTACAACAACGTAACGGGGATTTTAAATACGGCTTTTTTAACCGGCGCTGGATTGTCGTTGATGGCACACAGCGCCTGATGGGCTTCTCCCGGATAAAACGTGACGAAATCGCCTGCTCGCAGATGAATCTGATGCGGCACCTGCGGGTTATCCAGAATATAAAGATCCGGTTTACGCTCCGTTGCGGGCTGACCATGCACGTCATTCAGACCGTAACCGATAATCTCCTCGCCTGCCAGAATCAGTTGAATATCGAGGTAGTTGCTGTGAAATTCGGTATGTCGTTCGGCACGTGGTGCGGTACTCGTCGTGCCAATGTTGTAGAACCATTCGGCACCTTCTGGCTGATAACGGCCTTCTGGTAGCGCATTAAGTTCAACCAACGACATGCCCTGTGCGGACAGAATGGTCCACAGTGCGTCGGGCAGCGTAGCGAGTTTGAGGGCGTTTAGGTTTCCTGCAATCATAATAATATCCCGGGTATAGTGGGGGAGAGCCCCCGCTGGAAAAGAGAAAAAGCAGCGCGGTTTAACCTTAAGCCTACTTTTAGGAGAAACACGGGGATGAGGTTCCCGTAGGGAAGCCTCGCCCCGTGGTCGCTCCGTGTATCTCAGGCTCTAAAGGAACGACAGCCTTAACCCGCCTTGACCCACTCTTCACTTACCACGACATGCTTGATCGCCTGACGGAAGTAGGTGAACGCAAGGTGCAGCTTACCGTCTGGCGCTTGCTTGACGCTGGGGTAAGAGAACTCGCGGTTCAGCTTCTCCGTTGAGTTATTGGTCATGCAGTAACCGTCACCCACTTCGACATTGCGCTGCCACGGCCAGCTTTTACCACCGTCTTCCGAAATGGCGAGTGTCATTGGCGCGCGCGGTGCGCCCCAGAAGGCGCTACGATCGCCGGCTTGCACTTCCGGCATTTTGGCACCGCTGGCCTTGTCTTCTTCATCCTCGATTTCATCGTACAGCGACAGGCGGCGATCGGTGGCATCGGCAGCGCTCATGTGGTTGAACACCAGTGCCAGATGGCCGTTTTTCAGCGTAGTCACCTGAATGGACGAGTTGTTATTCGGCAAATCGGTTGCTACCGGATCTGACCAGGTTTTACCGCCATCGGTTGAACGGCTTTGGTAGATAAAATCGGCCCAGCGACTGCGGTACAGCGCCAGCAGCGTGCCGTCCTGCAACGGGGTGATGTTCATGTGTACGCAGCCCGTGCTGTTCGGGACCGGATATTCCCGCCAGGTTTTACCCCGATCGCTGGAAATTTTCACGGCGCTGTCATCGTTATTGCCGACCCATTTCTCACCCGGTTGAACGCGGCAGTAGAACACGGGCAGCAGCCAGTCGCCGTTTTCCAATACGGTGATGGGCTGGCGGATGAAGGTGCCTGGCTGATCGAGCAGTGTGCCGATCTCGCCCCAGGTGGCACCCAAATCCGTAGACTGACGGTAGCGCACAATCGCGGTGTCCTGATTACCGGATTTCTGTGCGGTGTACAGCAGCCACAGCACGTCATCTGGTGCGAGGAACAGCACCGGGTTCTGTTCAGAACGCGTAGCATCCTCAGACAACTTAACGGCTTTACTCCAGCTATCGCTGCCTTTCACAAGGCGGGACATGTAGATAGAGATATCCGCAATCCCTTCTTGTGTACCACCGAACCAAACGCACAGCACATCGCCGTTTGGCAGATGGAGCAGGTTGGCCGCATGATTCTGCGGGCATTCCGACGGAATGTAGGCATCCAGACGCGCGGCATCGCCTTCTGCGTGATGAACTTTTCCGCTACGTTCGACGGTAATGGTTTCGCTACTCATGACTCAGGCTCCTGATTTATTTTCAGTTTGAGAAACTTTGATTTTGTGCGCTTTGTTCGGAATCAGACGATCGATCAGTATGACGATAGCTGGGGTAATCAACGCGACATACATGTTATCGATGCCGTATGGGTTGCCGAGAATATACCAAACAGAGGTGACCACGCAGGATGATATCAGGCTAGCGTTTGCACCACGGGCGCTGCCGAAGAACGGCAGATAGAACGCAATCACGGCAACCACGGAAATCGACAGACGAATGGCACGCGTAAAGAACGACAGTTTCAGAATTTCAGGGACGAACAGAACGAAGATGAGCGGTGCGAAACCTACGACAAGCGAGAGGATTCGGGTCATTTTCATTTCTTTTTCTGGCGTTGGTTTCCAGTAAGGAACGTAGAAGTCCTTAATTAACAGGGAAACGATAGCCAGTGCCACCATACTTACGCTGATGAAGATAGAGGCGACCAGTGATGTCGTGACCAGACCAGCGAGCCATGGATTCATGTCTTGCAGGAAGACCGGCATCGCGTACAGGCTGTTGATTTCAGGGTGGGAAAACTTCGCTGCGACACCGATGACCGCGATAGCCAGTGCAATCGGCATACAGAAGAAGAAAGCGACCCAGGTGGCGCGTTTCGCGCTGGTGGCATCTTTCGTTGATGAAATGGCCTGAATCACGAACTGCGTACAGAAGATAGAACCGATAGTCCCGATCAACCAAGCGAAGATAGTACTGGCACCGAGTTTCCCGTCCCACGTCCAGTAATAATCCGGCATTTGTTCAATCATCGGTTTGAAGCCGCCGGTCATTTTCAACGCCACGAACAGAATGATCATCACCCCTACGTATTTCACGGCGCTGTGGATCAACGTGATGTAGGCTGTCCCTTTCAGACCACCGAAGTAGTAGTAGAAGGTACTGACGACAGCGGTGATCAGCGCAGCGACAGGCAGCGAGACTTTCAACACGGTGGCGATGGCCGCTGCGCCGCTGACGTAGTTGCCCACGTTTACCAGCAACAGCGCATAGATCATGATGATCGAGATAATATTTTTGGTGCTAGTACCGTATTTCTCGGCAATCGCGCCGGAGATGGTGATTTTCCCAGTGTTATAAATCTTCTTCACCAGAATAATACCAAACAGCGGGAAACCGATGGCGGCGCCAATCACCGACCAGGAGGCGGCAAAGCCGTTCTCAAAGGCAGACTGTGCCGTACCGATGGTGGATTTGGCACCGATGAATTCGGTCATCAGCAGGATACCGACGATAAACGCCGGTAGTGCGCGTGAGCCTTCCATGAACTCGGTGTTCGATTTACTGCGGAGCTTGTAGGTTAACCATGAGGTGAATGCGATATAAAACACAATCATCCCAACGATTATGAGGGTGTCAGTTAAGCTAAAATGGTTCATATCTTCTCGGCCTATAAGTGGAAATTGAAATTTCTCTGTTACTGCGAGAATTGACTAAGTATGTTGCGGATGTTGTCTTCATCCTGTGCGGAAAACTGGATCGGATAGCGGCTGACGCCGACATCTTCACCCATGATTGCCAGCGCTTTCTTCACCACAGCCGGTGAGAATGCGATGGCATACAGTGTCTTACGCAATTCGGCAACCTGTTCTTGTGCCTGACGCGAGCCTTCAATGTCACCTGCATGGAAACGATGCCAAATCTGGCTGATCGGTTCCGGTGCCACGTTAGCCAGCCCGGAAATACAGGCGGAGCAGCCGTCAACAAAGCCCTGGTGAATGAGCGAGTCTGGGCCATTCAGTACGTTAAAACCCTGCACACCTTTCACCGCTTGCACATAACTGCTCAGGCTTTCATAGCTGCCTGCGCTGTCTTTGATGCCGATGATGTTCGGGTGATCTGCCAGCGTGCGGACGGTTTCCGGCGCCAGCGTATTTCCCGTGCGTGCAGGAATGTTGTAGAGAAACACCGGCACGGTCAGCGCATCGGCGACGGCGGTGTAGTGGGCGATCAGTTCTTCCTGTTTTAGTGGAATGAAATACGGGGTGATGACAGAAACGGCATCAACACCCAGCGCGGCGATGCGTTTGCCGAGCTTGATGGTTTCCCGCGTGGAGATTTCACCGATGTGGCCGACAACCGGCACTTTTCCGGCAACTTCATCAACGCAGGTTTCCGTGACGGCGACTTTCTCATCGGTGTGCAGAACGAAAAACTCACCGTTGGTGCCGTTACAGAAAATACCGTTGCCATAGCGCATCTGGCGTTGAACCTGAAGACGCATGGCTGCGGGATTAAATTCGCCCTGGTTATCAAATGGCGTGACGATGGCGGTCAGGACGCCAGTAATGTTCTTACTCATTGTTCTTCCTCGTGACACGTAATCAAAAAGTGAAAACCTAAAACTGTTCTACTCAAAACGATGTTCTTAACGCTGCGCTGTTAAAACAGGGTCAGATAAACCTCACGCACATCGTCAGCGCTGACCTGCGTCGGTACATTTTTCATCAGGCGCTGAACCTGTAACGCGGCATCGACCAGGTAGGGCAGGTGATCTTTTTCCACGCCAAGCTGTTGTAAGGTGTTGGGCAGATTAAGTCGTTTGACCAGCTCGCTGAAATAGGTCACCAGCGCCTGCGCTTTTTCTGCTGTATCGAGCGTCAGATCGGCATCCGGCAGCAGGTCATACGCTTGAGCGAATTTGTCCTGTGCGGCGTCCTGCACGAAACGCATGCAAGGTGCAAGCAAGATGGCGTTCGCTACGCCGTGTGGAATGTGGTACTTGCCGCCGAGCGGGTAGGACATCGCATGAACCAGATGCGTACCGGAGTGGGCAATGGCGGCACCGCCGTAATAGGACGCCCACAGCATATTCAGCTTGGCTTCCAGATTGCCCGGCTCACGCACGGAGGTTTCGAGGTTGGCAAACAGCTTTTTCAGGCCAATCAGCGCGTAGTTGTCGCTGACCGGGTTGGCAATCGTAGACGTGAAGCACTCGATCAGGTGGCAGAGCGCATCAATACCGGTTGAAGCGGCGATGTGTGGCGGCATGCTGATCGTCAGCTCTGGCACCAGCGCAACGTAGTCCGGCAGCATCACGGGCGTAATAATGCCGACTTTCGTCTCTTTCTCTGGGATCGCCAGAATGGCATTCGGCGTGGCTTCTGAGCCAGTTCCCGCCGTGGTTGGGATAAGCAGTGACGTTGTGCGGCGGGTGGGTTTTTCCCCTGCCAGCAGGCTATCCAGCGTCACGGTTTCATCACCCGCGCATAGCACGGAAAGCAGTTTGGCGACATCCAGCACGCTGCCGCCACCGACGCCGATCACCAGATCGGTCTGGGTTTGTGCCAACTGGCTCAGGATCTGGGCAACGTCATGCTGGCTCGGCTCGGCAGGCACATTATCCACCAGCAGAACCTGCGGAACGGCTTGCTTAACTTGTGCGATTAGCGCCTGAACGTCAGGCAGCCCGACAATGTTTTTGTCGGTGACAAATAAAACGTGCTGTTTTCCTGACAACAGGTGACTGATGTCCTGAAGTACCCGGTAGCCGCTGAGGATAGTGCTATTGATGTTCATGCTTATTACCTTGCCTTTTCTCTTCTTCGCCAGAGCGTTATCGCGATGATAATGGTTGCGATAGTGATTATTTTCAGTCAAATGGCGTGGTTTTCATCACGACTGAACGCCATTTGCCACATCGTGGTGATAATTTATAGGTGAAATTCCTTTTAAATAATTTGATGTTGCTCACATATAATCAAATGTGATTCAATATAATCATTACCAGATAACCATGAACCGAGAATGAGGTATGCCAAACATGCAGCAATCAGCAGAGCAGGTCGTCGTTGTCGCTGATGACTTTACGGGTGCCAATGATGCGGGCGTCGGACTGGCGCAGCATGGTGCGCGAGTTAGCGTCGTATTTGACGTCAATAAACTGCATGCGGATTTACTGGGTGATGCGGTAGTCATTAACACCGATAGCCGAGCGGCGCATAGCGATGTGGCGTCTCAGCGTACTGCAGACGCGGTAGCCGCCTGGCAGGCGGCTGGCGGGCAAGGCTGGATTATTAAGAAGATAGACTCGACGTTGCGTGGGAATTTGGGTGCAGAAGTCGCCGCTGCATTGTCTGCGGCAGAGGTGCCTGTTGCACTGATTGCTGCGGCATCGCCGACGCTGGGACGGGTTACCCGAAAAGGTGAAGTCTGGGTTAATGGTCGTTTGCTTACCGATACCGAATTTGCCAGCGATCCGAAAACTCCGGTGGCGTCGGCTTCTATTGCGGCTCGTCTGGCGGAACAGACCGCGTTGCCGGTGGCTGAAGTCCATCTTGATGATGTTCGTCAGGCTAATTTAGCCCTGCGTTTGCAGCAGTTGGCAGACGAGGGGGCGCGTCTGATTATTCTTGATACTGACGTGCAAGACGACTTGATGCATATCGTTGATGCCGCGAAGGCGCTGCCGTTTCGTCCGTTGCTGGTTGGCTCGGCAGGCTTGAGCGACGCACTGGCAAATGTGCTGGATTTTACCCATAAGACCGAGAAACCGCTGCTGGCCGTCGTGGGGTCAATGAGCGACATCGCTCAAAAACAGATTGCAATCGCTCGACTGCGCCGCGATGTCACGCTGGTTGAGATCGATATCAGCGCGCTTTTTTCATCCCATTCAGCTACCGGCATGGCGTCCCAGTGTCAGGACGCGGTGAACGCACTGATGAATGGGCACCACTGCATTATCCGTACCTGTCACAACGAGAATCAGCGCTTCGAGATCGATGCGCGGTGTCGGGAGCTTGGACTGAGTCGCCAGCAGCTTGGTGAAACGATCAGCCACTATCTGGGAGAACTTACGCGCAGCATTGTTCAGGCACTAGATAGTCGGGCAGCGGATGGTGCTAGCCGACGCTTACCGGGAGGGCTGTATTTATCGGGTGGTGATATTGCGATTGCCGTAGCAACCGCGCTGGGCGCTACCGGCTTTCAGATTAAGGGGCAAATCGCATCCTGCGTGCCTTGGGGATACCTGCTGAACAGCGTTGTCGGCATGACCCCTGTGATGACTAAAGCGGGGGGTTTTGGCAACGAAACTACTTTGCTCGACGTTTTACGTTTTATTGAGGAGAAGGTCAGTGAGTAAAATTATTGCAGTAACGATGGGTGATCCAGCAGGGATTGGACCAGAAATTATTATCAAATCTCTGGCCGAAGGCGAGCTTTCCGGCGCATCTGCCGTGGTGGTGGGCTGCGTACAGACGATGCGACGTGTTCTGGCGCTGAATGTGGTGCCTGCCGTAGAGTTAAAAATCATTGATAAACCGGCTGACGCGGTATTTGCACCAGGCGTCATCAACATCATTGATGAGCCGCTGGAAGATCCACAGGCGTTGAAACCGGGTGTCGTTCAGGCACAGGCGGGCGATTTAGCCTATCGCTGCATAAAGAAAGCCACCGAGCTGGCAATGGCGGGTGAAGTGCATGCGATCGCGACCGCGCCACTGAATAAAGAAGCGCTGCACTCGGCAGGTCACCTTTACCCGGGCCACACCGAACTATTGGCGAAGCTGACCAACAGCCGCGACTATGCGATGGTGTTGTATACCGATAAGCTGAAAGTTATCCATGTTTCAACGCACATCGCACTGCGTAAATTCCTCGATACCCTGAACCGCGATCGCGTGGAAACGGTGATCGACATGGCGGACGTCTTCCTTAAGCGCGTCGGTTTTACCCATCCACGTATCGCCGTTGCCGGGGTTAACCCGCACGCGGGTGAGAATGGCCTGTTTGGTGATGAAGAGATTAAAATCGTCTCGCCATCGGTTGAAGCCATGAAGGCCAAAGGCATTGATGTATATGGCCCGTGCCCGCCGGATACCGTCTATTTGCAGGCGTATGAAGGCCAGTACGATATGGTGGTGGCGATGTATCACGATCAGGGACATATCCCGCTCAAGCTGTTGGGTTTCTATGATGGGGTGAACATCACCGCTGGGCTGCCGTTTATCCGCACGTCGGCTGACCACGGCACGGCCTTTGACATTGCCTGGACGGGTAAAGCGAAGCCTGAAAGCATGGCGATCTCTATTCAGCTTGCGATGCAACTGGCCTGATTGGCGGCGGCTACCGCCGCTGTCAGCACGGTGTTTTAAGCGACAGTACACATTGCAGGATATCTTCCTTTCCGCAGTCGGGAAGGGTTCTGGTATCCTGCAATTAAGAATATAGCGTTTTATTCCTCCCCATTCCCTGTTCTGCGTAACGCGAGTGTCACGCCTTTTTCCTTCTCCATCGTATTTTGCCAACACAGGGTCATCCCTTGTGGCACCTGTTTTCCTGGTGCGGCATGACTGACTGATTACCGCCTCTCCGTTTCCTCCCGTGTCTCTATTTTGTGATCCAGTGACCATTTCTCAATGTTTCGCTCTGCCGGTTATTTACTCGCCACAAACTGTGGTGCTAGCATTTCGGTTATGTAATGTAGAACTGAGTTCTATAATGTAAAACAAAAATCATCATCACTGACCAAATGTATTGGCAGAGAGTCTGTTTCTTTTTTGCTATCTGATGCTGTAAGGAGAAGTTAAATGGGATTTATCACCAAGTTCGCCGGGATCATTCCACCGGTGTCATCAATCTTTACGAATGATGGCCTTCTGGATGAAGCAGGAATGCAACGCGTGATTGACAGCCTGATCGCCGCAGGCGTGAATGGGCTATTTTTCCTCGGTACGGGAGGGGAGTTTTCGCAAATGTCTGCGACAGAGCGTATGGCATTGGCCGAGGCTGTGATCCGTATGGTGGATCGTCGTGTTCCGGTATTGATTGGCGTGGGCAGTACAAACACACGTGAAGCCGTTGCGCTAAGTCAACATGCTGAGGAAGCGGGTGCAGATGCGGTTGTCGCCATTAACCCCTACTACTGGCAAATTACCGAAGAGAACTTGATGGGCTATTACGGCGCCATCGCCACCGCTGTCTCGCTCCCGGTGATTTTGTACAATTTCCCCAAGCTCACCGGTCAGGATCTCTATCCCGCTCTCGTGAAGCGTCTGGCCGATGCACATCACAACATCGTCGGTATCAAAGACACCATCGATTCTGTGGCGCATTTGCGCGATATGATCACCACAGTGAAGAGCGCCCATCCTGATTTCGCGGTGTTCTGTGGTTTTGACGATCACTTATTGAATACGGTGTTGATGGGGGGAGATGGAGCAATCTCCGCCAGTGCCAATTTTGTACCTGAACTGTCTGTCGGTATCTATCAGGCGCTGCGCAATGGGGAATTCGCTGAGGCGATGGACATGCATAAAACGATTTTGCAATTGCCGCGCCTCTATCAAATTGACAGTCCATTTGTGAATGTTGTGAAAGAAGCGATGACGCTAATGGGACTGGATATTTCCACGGCCTGTTTAGCGCCGACACAGCCATTAAATAACGAGCAGAAAGCACAGGTTCGGCAAACGCTCGTTGATGCGGGCGTGTTATCAGAAAAATAACGAAAAGAGTTATCCGGTTACGGGACGCTAGCGCAGTGCGTGCGGCCTGAAACCGGAATCCAGTGAGTAGTGATGTCGTGCATGCTGTTATCTAAAAGAAAACAGTACGTTTTATTCCAAAAAATAAGTGAATAAGCCATGTCTATAAATACAATTTTTCATCAGGACAATGCGCAGATTTATGACATTCAGACGCATGCGGAAGGTCCTCAGGGAGCATTACCGCTGACACCGGAAATGCTGATTGACTCACCGAGCGGCCATATTTTCGGTCTGACGCTCAACGCCGGTATGGGGTGGGACCCAAATAAATTGCTGGGTAGCGAGGTGTTAATTTTAGGTACGCAGGGCGGGATCCGCGATGCTGATGGTAAGCCTGTAGCGTTAGGTTATCACACGGGACATTGGGAGATTGGCTTGCAGATGCGCGCAGCGGCTGAAGAAGTTGCGCTGCATCGTGGCGTGCCGTTTGCCGGTTATATCAGCGATCCTTGCGATGGCCGTTCTCAGGGAACCACCGGCATGTTTGATTCATTGCCGTATCGGAATGATGCCGCGGTGGTCTTTCGTCGTCTGATTCGATCGCTCCCCACCCGCAAAGCGGTTATCGGTGTCGCCACCTGTGACAAAGGGTTGCCGGCGATGATGATTGCGCTGTCCTCTATGCATACTCTGCCGACGATTATTGTTCCCGGTGGGGCGACATTGCCGCCAACACAGGGTGAAGATGCCGGGAAAGTTCAGACCATTGGTGCCCGTTTTGCCAACCACGATATCACGCTGGAAGAAGCCGCGATGCTTGGCTGTCGAGCGTGCGCTTCGCCGGGCGGTGGATGCCAATTTCTTGGCACAGCAGGGACTTCTCAGGTAGTGGCAGAGGCGCTGGGGCTGGCATTACCCCATTCGGCACTGGCACCTTCTGGTCAGGAGGTCTGGCTGGAAATTGCCCGGCAATCGGCTCGTGCAGTACTGACACTGGAGCGTAAGGGGTTAAGCACCAAAGATATCCTGACTGATAAGGCTATTGAGAATGCGATGGCGGTTCATGCGGCGTTTGGTGGGTCAACCAATTTGCTGCTGCATATTCCCGCGATTGCTCATGCTGCTGGCTGCCGGATCCCGAGTGTTGATGATTGGACGGCGATCAATCGTCGCGTGCCGCGTCTGGTGAGTGTTTTACCTAATGGCCCGGTTTATCATCCTACCGTGCGTGCGTTTTTGGCCGGTGGCGTGCCGGAAGTCATGTTGCACCTGCGCGATCTGGGGCTACTGCATGAGGATGCGCTGACCGTGACGGGAGAATGTGTGGGTGACAACCTTGCCTGGTGGGAGACCTCTGAACGGCGGAGGATATTCCGTGAGCGCCTGTGGGAATTGGATGGTATCCGCCCCGATGAGGTCATCATGAGCCCCGTGCAAGCACGCGAAAGAGGGTTGACGTCAACGATTACCTTCCCGATGGGCAATATTGCCCCGGAAGGATCGGTGATTAAATCCACGGCGATCGATGCCTCCGTGGTGGGTGAAGATGGTGTCTATCGTCATACCGGCAAGGCCTGCGTCTTTACTTCTGAAGCGTTGGCGATCCACGCCATTAAACATGGTCAGATTCATCACGGCGATATTATGGTCATCATCGGCGGAGGGCCATCTGGCACCGGTATGGAAGAAACATATCAGGTCACCTCAGCGCTGAAGCATTTACCCTACGGCAAGCACGTGTCTCTTATCACCGATGCCCGTTTCTCTGGTGTATCAACGGGAGCCTGCATTGGTCATGTCGGTCCGGAAGCGTTAGTCGGCGGTCCGATAGGCAAGCTGCGCGATGGCGATATTATTGAGATTATTGTCGATAGGCAGCAGTTGTCGGGCTCTATTAACTTTATCGGCACCACCGAGCAGCGACTGACGCCGGAAGAAGGTGCTGAAGTGTTGGCGACACGTCAGGCACATCCTGATTTGAGCGCTCACGCCGAGCTACCCGATGATACACGCCTGTGGGCAGCGTTGCAGGCGGCAAGCGGCGGCACTTGGAAAGGCTGTATTTATGATACCGATAAAATTATCGATGCATTACGTGCAGGTATGAAAGTTTTAAATTATTAATGCCTTTTATTCTATATCGATAAATTATGTTGCAGAGATAATGTCATGTTGCATATTACTGTCCTGATTTATCTTTCAGCCAGTAATATGCCGTGGAGGGGTTTTTACCCGATCGTAATGAAAAGGAGTTAAGCGTTAATTAAAAAGCCATCACCAGGGAAATTATAAATATACTCATTCTCTTTTATGCTGTGAAATTGGCAGGCCTAATTACGGTTTTCTGTCCTGTTGAGGACTTGGGCTTTTTCTGTTTTATTTCTTTTTAATGAGAATGAATAAAAATAAATCTTACCGTAAAATATAAAAACCCGGAGTTACGAAGATGCCTTTATTTATTGTCTGTATCGGTATTTTTTTCCTTCTGATATTTATCATGAAGTTAAAGTTAAATACCTTTGTATCCTTACTCATTGTTGCTTTTGGTGTTGCGTTGGCACTCGGTATCCCTCTCAATGGCGTCGTGAAATCAATTGAGAAAGGACTGGGTGGAACACTTGGCCATATCGCATTGATCTTTGGTGTAGGGGCAATGCTGGGACGACTGATTGCAGATGCCGGTGGCGCGCATCGTATCGCGGTGACGCTGATTAACCGTTTTGGTGCACGCCGTATTGAGTGGGCAGTGGTTATTGCTTCATTTATTGTCGGGATTGCCTTATTTTTCGAAGTGGGACTGGTTTTATTAATCCCCATTTTATTTACCATGTCGCGACAATTGAATGTATCGATCCTTCACCTTGGGATCCCCATGATTTCCGCATTATTGGTGACTCATGGTTTTCTTCCTCCGCACCCTGGTCCGACGATGATCGCAGGTGAATATGGTGCTGATATAGGAACGGTATTGTTCTATGGCATTATTGTCGGCGCGCCGACGGTTGTTCTCTGTGGGCCATTATTTAATAAAGTAGCCAAAATCATCGTGCCGGAAGGATTTAATAAAGTTGGTAATATTGAATCACTAGGTATGCAGAAAACCTTTTTATTAGAGGAAACGCCAGGGTTCGGTATTAGCTTATTTACTGCTATGCTCCCGGTTATTCTGATGTCAATCGCAACGCTGGTATCCATGGTACAGCAGGCGCTTGGCGTGCCAGGTAACATGCTGATTGATATTATTAAACTGCTCGGTGATGCCTCGGTTGCGATGGTGATCTCTTTGTTATTTGCCATGTACTCTATGGGGCTGCAACGGAATATCGAGATGAAAACGTTGATGGCGTCCTGTAGCTCTGCCGCGGCTGCCATTGGGATGATGCTATTAATCATCGGCGGGGGCGGTGCATTCAAACAGGTGTTGATCGACGGTGGGGTAGGAACCTATGTAGCAGAGTTATTTGCTGGCACATCGGCATCGCCTATTCTTCTGGCCTGGTGCGTCGCGGCGATTCTACGAATTTCGTTGGGATCGGCAACCGTGGCGGCTATCTCCACAGCAGGGCTGGTGATCCCGACGTTAGCACAAAGTGACGCTAATTTGGCATTAGTGACATTGGCAACAGGGGCGGGGAGCGCCATTGCTTCGCATGTTAACGATGCTGGCTTCTGGATGATTAAAGAGTATTTCGGCTTAACAATGAAAGAGACGTTTGCGACCTGGACTTTACTCTCTACGCTAGTTTCTATCTTTGGTCTTATCTTTATTCTTTTACTTAATATGATGCTCTGACGTTGTTGCGCTCTGGTATGTACGGTAACGCTGCCAGAGCGCACGCTTCACTTCAGCCTTCGTAGCCGAGCCGTTGCGACAAGGCTTTTGAGGCCTCTTTCAGCAACAAAATGTACTCGTTGATGTCGTTGTCCGATACGCGATTGGTCAACGTGGACATACTTATGGCTGCGATGATACGGCGAGCGTGGTTCCAGATAGGGACAGAAATACAGCGAACGCCTTGCTCATTTTCCTGATTATCCAGGGCATAACCATGTTGACGCACAAACTCCAACTCTTTCAGGAATGCCTCCCTATCGACAAGGGTATTGGGGGTTTGTCGGGTAAAATCGTAACCCTGCAAGAGCGTATTGACTTCTTCCTCTTGTGTGAAGGCCATCAGTACTTTGCCTATTGCCGTCGCGTGGATCGGCAAACGGCGACCGATGCGGGAAAACGTAATGACCGCCAGTTTCCCTTCCACTTTATCGATGTACACGGCTTCTTTGCCATCAAGGATCGCCAAATGCGTGGTTTGGCCTGTTTGTGACGCCAGATCGAGCAGATAGCTACGGGCTTTTTCACGAATATCAATGGAGTTCACCACTAAATTGCCGCGCTCAACCAGTTTCATACCCAGTCGGTATTTACCGTTCTCTTTGTTTTGGTCGATATAGCCAGCAACCTGAAGCGTTTTCAACAGGGAATGCAGGGTACTTTTGTGTAACCCTATTTGCGTGCTGATATCAGTAATCTTGATCTCAACATTATACTCATCGAAGAGATCCAGAATACGTAACGCGCGTTCCACCGATTGGATGATTGGCATAGGAAAACCAAATGGTTATGACGAATAAGGAGAGTGCCAGATGGTACTACGTCAGTCGGGGTAAATCAATTTTCCGCATCGGGCGGTTCGGGACTGATAACGACATTATCGCGTTCATTTACCTCAGAAGTTATTCCATACGCTGCATATTTCCGATGATAGAATCAGGCTGCAACCCCATCAGCCTTTCCCAAATATGTTATGTCGCTAACACCCAGATAATTTGCGGTATAACGGGAATAAAACGCGATACAGCACGCATTGCAGGATATCTTCTTTCCCGTGTTTGGGGCGGTTTCTGGTATCCTGCAGACAAGAATACAGATAGCCGTCATATTTCAAGCAGCAGGTGCATTCGCTTTCCGCCTGCTTGCGACGTGAATTATTTAAGGCATAGCTTAACAACAGTAAGATGGATATCGCCGTGGATCCTACATTAACCGATGCTTTCCGCATGAGCGGGGATAAAGTAAAAGGACAAAGCCGCCTTGATCAGATCATGGATTATCTGAAAAGCCATAATCTGGTGACGGTAGAGGAACTGGTGTCTGTGATCGACGCTTCTCCGGCGACGATCCGTCGTGATTTAATCAAGCTGGATGAGCAGGGGGTGATTAGCCGTAGTCATGGTGGCGTGACGCTTAATCGCTTTATTCCTTCCCAGCCGACCACGAACGAGAAACAGCATCGCAATCTTCAGGAAAAGCAGGCGATTGCGCGTTATGCCGCCACATTGGTGACGCCGGGTAGCGCGGTAGTGCTGGATGCGGGAACGACGATGCTGGAATTGGCGCGTAACTTAACGCATCTGCCGCTGCGTGTGATTACCGCCGATTTGCAAATTGCGTTATTTCTGTCTGAATTCAAGCAGATTGAAGTGACGATTATTGGCGGGCGTATTGATGACAGCAGCCAATCCTGTATCGGCGAGCATGGTCGCCGCTTGTTACGCAACATTTATCCCGATATTGCGTTTATTAGCTGCAACTCGTGGAGTCTGGATAAAGGGGTGACCACACCGACGGAAGAAAAAGCGGGTGTGAAGCAAGATCTTGGCGCAAATGCCAGCCGCCGGGTGTTGCTGGCCGATAGCAGTAAATATGGGGCGTATTCCCTGTTCTGCGTGACACCGTTGTCAGATCTGACCGATATCATCACCGACAGCGCGTTAGTGCCCGACGTACAGGCGCAACTGAAAGGTAAAACATTTAATCTTACGTTGGTTGGCGGCTGACAGGAGAGTTTGGCAATGAATACTGAGTTCAATGGGACTCGTCAGGTTCTGTCGGTTTTCGATTTTGATGGAACCTTGACCTACCACGATAGCTTTATTCCTTTTTTACGTTTTGCCTTCGGCAAGCGTGTTTTTGCCCGACGCATGATGCATCTGGTGTTGCCCTCTGCACGCTGTGTGCAGCGTAAATTGACACGTGACGAGCTAAAAGAATATCTCATCGCCACGTTTCTTTCTGGCATCGAGGCATCCTGGATACAGGAAAAAGCAGAAGCGTTTTGTCAACGTAAGTGGAATACGTTAATGCGTAAGTCTGGGGTGCTTGGCGTCGCTGCGGAATTGCATTCCGGAGCTGAAGTGACACTCTGTTCAGCATCGCCTGAGATCGTGTTACGTCCTTTTGCCGAGCGACTCGGTGTGAAACTGATTGGGACGCAGCTTGAGGTAGAAAACGGAATACTGACCGGAAAGATTAACGGGCATAACTGTCGATGTAGTTATAAGGTGCAGCGTTTGGAAAGCGTGTATGGCCCGCTAAACCAATACCATATACGCGCATGGGGTGATACCCGTGGCGACTACGAGCTGTTGGCGTCCGCCCATGATGCGCACTGGCGTCATTTTCATCCGCGCTGGCTGCGGCGCAAACCACTTTCGGAACGGCTACTTCTATCGGGCGTGATTAAGGTTCATCCTTAACATGAAGAAACTCCCCGACCTAAGTCGGGGAGACCGTATCAATCACACATTGACGCCGTGTTGAGCAGCAAGGGCTGACAATCCGCCCGCAAAGCCTTGACCTACAGCCTTGAATTTCCACTCGGTGCCATTACGGTATAGTTCGCCAAAAACCATAGCGGTTTCGGTGGACGCATCTTCAGACAGATCGAAACGCGCAATTTCAGCACTGGTATCGTTGTTATAGACGCGCATGAAACTGTTGCTGACCATACCGAAATTTTGTTTACGGCCTTCGGCATCATAAATCGTCACGGAAAACACCAGCTTTTTCACTTCAGCCGGCACCTTCGCCAGATGAATTTTTACTTGCTCATCGTCGCCGTCACCTTCTCCGGTGCGGTTATCGCCTTGGTGCTCAACAGAGGCACAAGGGCTCAGTTTGTTATTGAAGAAAATAAAATTAGCGTCAGACAGTACCTTACCATCTTCTCCCACCATAAATACTGATGCATCCAGATCGAACGCCTGTCCATCGGTGACACGCGCATCCCATCCTAGGCCGACCATGGCAACATTCATGGTTGGTGCTTCTTTCGTTAGGGATACATTGCCGCCTTTTACCAGAGAAACTGCCATTTTATAGCTCCTGCTTTAGCGTGGATTACTGGGCAGTTCAAGACTGCCCAAAGGAAAAGACAAGGTGAGGTCTATCAGGATGCGTTGATACCGTATTGTGAGCAAACCGATGCCAAACCACCCGCATAGCCCTGACCGACAGCACGGAATTTCCACTCCGTATTATGACGATACAGTTCACCGAACAGCATGGCTGTTTCAGTGGAAGCATCTTCAGTCAGGTCATAGCGTGCGATTTCTGTTTGGGTGTCATCGTTTACCAGGCGAATGAACGCGCCGGATACCTGACCAAAGCTCTGGTTACGGACCTGTGCATCATGGATAGTGACAACGAAAACGATTTTGTCGACCTCAGCCGGAATCAGATCCAGCTTAATTTTCAATGATTCGTCATCTCCATCACCCGCGCCTGTACGGTTATCGCCGGTGTGGGCCACTGAGCCATCAGCAGACTTCAAGTTATTGTAGAAAATGAAGTCGGTATCGCCACGGACTTTGCCATTTGCATTGAGCAGGAATGCTGACGCATCCAGGTCAAAGTCCTGACCATCCGTCGCGCGTGCATCCCAGCCAAGACCGACTAAGACATTTTTCATCGTCGGTGCTGCTTTGCTCAGTGAGACATTACCGCCTTTAGAAAGAGAAACGCTCATTAAATTAACCTCTTAAGTTGATATTTCAGAATGTAGTGTTAGGAGCAGAAGATTAACTCTCCTTGTTCTCCTCAGCATCGGGTTTGGCTGGGAACATTATGCTGATGACAATGCCCAGCGCCAGTACGCCCAGAACAACGAGCAGGCTGGTGGTTGCCGAGATGCTGTAGCCGTGGTGCCATATGTGATCGGTTGCATTCAGGCCAAGCTTGGCAGCAATAAAGAACAGCAACACAATAACGGCTTTTTCCAGATGAACCAGATATTGTTTCAGTGCTTCCAGTACAAAGTAGAGTGTACGCAAGCCAAGGATGGCGAACATCATCGCACTGTAAACAATCAGCGGCTCACGGCTCACGGCAATAATAGCGGGAACTGAGTCAAAGGCGAACATCACGTCAGAAAGTTCGACTACCGCGACACAAAGCATCAGTGGCGTGGCGTAGAAGGCGGCTTTGCTTCCACGGCCAATTGTGACGTCTTTGTTTTCCGGCTTGGCCAGTTCTTCGTCCACTTCTTTCTGGTTTAACAGAAACGCGTGGCCTCTCAATTTTGGCCAGATAGGGAAGAAGCGTTTTACCAAACGGTAAGCGAGGTGCTGTGAGTAATCTTCGATCTCTTCGTCATCGTCGCCGCTTTTCAGCATCATGACGGCGGTCCAGGCAACGATCAGAGCAAAGACGATTTCGACATACGGCCCCAGACTGAGCAGCCCAGTACCGATCGCGACGAAAATACCACGGAACACGATGGCCCCGATGATCCCCCAGTAGAGTACGCGGTGACGGTAACGATCGGGAACGGAGAACCAGGAGAAGATCGCCATCATCACGAACAGGTTATCCACCGATAGCACTTTTTCCAGCGCATAGCCGGTAATAAACAGGCTGGCGACCTCAGTACCGTGATGAATATAGAGAAAACCGGCAAAAGCCATCGCCACAATGACCCAGAACACAGACCACAGCGCTGCGCTTTTCAACGAAATCGGCTTGTCATGGCGGTGCATGAACAGGTCGATAAAAATGGCCCCGACGGCCAGTGCTATGAAAACAATGACGGTTTCTGTCGGGAAGCCGATATGAGTGGATACCATAGATAACCCTTAGAGGATATTGACATCAAAGGCCGAAATCGGCTGGTTGAAACCCAAGCGCTGTCGCGATCTCTCGCACGGCATGTTGTTCTGCTGCATCGAAATCACCGTCACTTTTGGCAACCGCAATGCCGACTCGCAGAGCTAGCTGTGCGGCTTCAGGTTGATCTTTGAGCGCCAGGATGTATTTCATGGTTTCACCTTTTCCGACCTCTTCATCGAAATCGAAACTGGCAACCAGTTTGTTAAAGAATTCAATAACTTCAGCAGTATCAAATACTTTTAACTCTTCTGATGATTTGAGAAAGCCGATCATCTTCTGTTTTTCTTCTGTACTCACGCCGCCGCTGGATACCGCGATGCGGACACAGACGGCGACAGTACCTTGCAGAAATTTCTTGTTCTTGAAGCGTCCGACCTGTTTCGTCAACTCTTCTCGGCTGGCATTAAAAGCGCCTTTAACCTTATTAAGAAAACTCATGTTGAAACCCTCGTAAAATGAAACTATTTTGAGCCCGCCTTCCAGCGGAACCCCCAGCCAAGTGCGTTATCCATCTCGCCGTGGTCACGGAAGAACTGGTTGATACGCTCGACCTTGATGCTTCCACCTTCATTGACCAGACGCGCAACCGCACACATACTGCGGCTATCTTGTCCTTCCGTCATTCGGGTTTCGATCGGGGGTTGATCGGGGATGTGCAGCGTGACCACACCATCGGTTTTATTCCAGCTAGGCACACCTTCGTAAATAAAGGCGTAAATCAGCACCTGACGCAGATTCTTCCATTCGCGCCCATTGATATGCAGCCATTCGCCTTCTGATACATCGCCAGTACGGTCATCACCTTTGAGCAGGACAAAGGGTTCGTCCTGATAATCACCAAAGCGGTTGCCCAAGGCCTGAACCACGGTTTTGTGACCGTCTTGCATTTCGACAAATGCACCGAGGTCGAGATCGACGCCGTTACTGCCACCAAACATCCCACGCAGGCCAGACGCTTTGGCCTCGCGATGCCAGTTCAAGTTGATGCGAATCTCACCGAAGTTATCCCGTTTTTCCAGGCTAATGGCCGGTTTTTCTTTGGTAAGTGACACCTTGCTCAGATTGATGCGGCTTGTAGCTGGTGGTGCCGGAGGAGGCGTCGGTTCAGCGTGTGCGGCAGGGGCTGCCACGTCGACGCCGAAGTGCTCGGCAAGGGGCTGTAGGCCGCCGTTAAATCCCTGCGCAATAAAGCGAAACTTCCAGTCATTGTTACGACGATAAAGTTCTCCCAGGATCAGTGCCGCTTCCTGACGCCCTGCCAGTTCGACATTGCCGTTAACCAGAACCTCATTATCAGCCTCAACCTGAATGTTGAGCCGCTGTAAATTCGCGATGGTTTGACTACCTTCACAGGCAACGGTAAAGGCAACCTTCTGTACTTCTGGCTTTAGTCGAGTGACGTCGATAGTGAAGATGGTGTTGTGCCCTTCATGCATCAGACTGACGCTGCCGTCATCATTGCGTGGCTGACCATAAAACACCATATCTGTGTCGCCCTGTACCTTGCCTGTTGCAAACAGACGGAAAGCACTGGCATCGACTGCCGCACCGGAGAGTATGCGAACCTGCAACGCTTTGTTGGGGACGGGGGCGTTACCGCCTGGGGTCAGATTCATTAGCGCACCACCGCAGCAACGATATCAGCGTGCATATCACTAATGGTGCGACCACGACAGGCCTGCCCATGCGCGGTGAAATCCCACTGGCCATTATTGCGGCGCAGTGAAGCGATAACGATCCCGGTATGAGAGCCTTGTTCGGTCAACTGATAACGAGCCTGTTCTTTATTGGCCTGATCAACGACGCGGCAGAATGCATTTTCAACTTCATTAAACGTTTGGCCACGGAAGCTATTGACGGTAAATGCCAGGAACTCGACGTTTTGTGGGAGCCGGTTCAGGTCAACGCGGATCACTTCGTCATCGCCGTCTCCCTCGCCAGTCAGGTTGTCTCCGCTGTGTACTACCGATCCACAGGATGACTTCAATTTACGAAACCATACGGTGTCGATCTCATTACCCGATTTGTCGAGCAATACGCATCCTGCATCAAGATCGATTGACGCATTACCGCCAAATAGTCCCCCTAAGAGACCTTTCTTTTTCACTGGATCCCAGCCGAGCCCAAAGTGAAGATTACTGATAGCAGAAGACTGTTTGCTGAGAGAAATCGTCTGGTTTTTACTTAAAGAAACCATAGCCACATTCCTTATAAAGGTATTGAAAAGAACAACGCTTTTTACACCAAATTCCATTCTTGAAAAAATCATATCATGATGTAGTTTATGAGCAAAAAACTTTTTATCTTTTATTTTTTTAAATTTAATATGATATTGATTTATATGAATATATAATATAATTATCATTAATTTACTGTTTTTTACTTAATATTTTCAATCATCTAGATCAGATTTTTTCTTTACTTAATGTGAATCATCATATGATTGACATATCATCGTGGCGTCAATAGACTCAATGCGCTTAACTCAATCAGGCAACACAGCACGGGAATGCATACCAATGACACAGAGAATTTGGCTAATGGAAGGCTTGTCTTCCCAGCGTGATATGATTTTGGCGATTAAGTCATTTGCTGAAATCCGCGATGCGGATGTCACCATTTTTGCTTCTCATCGTAATGAGCGTAATGAAATTCTGTCGCTTGCCGATCGTGCATTCCTGGAGCCAAAGGACGAGACTGAACGCCTCTCATTTATTCTGACGACCGTCAAAACGCAGGGGATCCATGCGATCCATGCCGGTCGGCATGGCCGCTGGTGCGAAAACCATCGACATGAAATTGAATCGCTTGGCGTGAAACTCACTACCGGCACCGCCAATGTTGAGTCTCTACTGATAGCCGATGACAAAGTCTCTTTTGCTCATGAAATGGAGAAACTAGGGCTAGCCGTCGTACCTTCGATTCGCGTGTCCTCCGTTGATGAACTCCGACAGCAGATCGCTGCGGCACCTTTTTCCGGTGCGCCGTTGTGTGTTAAACCCGTAACAGGCATTTATGGCATGGGTTTTTGGCGTTTTGATGATAGCGCCTCACCGATGGCGGTATTTACCCACCCAGAAAGGCGTGTGGTTGCTCCAGAGCACTACCTACATGCACAGAGCGAAGCGGGAAACTTTGCGCCGCTGGTGCTGATGCCTTACCTGCCTGGCCCGGAATATTCTGTCGATATGCTGGTAGAAAAAGGCAAAGTGCTGGCCGCAGTGGCGCGGCGTAAGGTTGGTGCGCTGCAATATCTGGAAAACAGCGGCGAAGCTTACCAGCTCGCCATTGCCTGTGCGGAGTCGATGCAAGCGGATGGGCTAGTCAACGTGCAGACCCGCCACAATGATGATGGTGTCCCTCAACTGCTCGAGATCAACATGCGTCCTTCCGGGGGGATCGGCTATACCCGTTTTAGTGGTGTAAACCTGCCTGGATTATTCGCCATGCGGCAGTTGGAATTGCTGAGTGCGCAGCAGGTGGTCGAACTGGCGGCGGAAGCCTTTGAGCCCGCGACCGTGCGCACCATAACGGATGTTGTCCGCTACCAGACTACGCTGTCTAACCGACTTCAGGAAGGGTAAGCCACAATGTCACCGATTCCACAACAGCCCGTCTATACCCGCGATCTTTCCTGTGGCACGCTCAGCGTCACGCCAACTGGCGGCGTGGCGGCGCTGGATACCTTGTTTGATATTGCTGAACGTCGTAACCCTAAGCGCGCTTTCCTGTTTGTTAGTAAGGTACTAGGACGACACATTCCTGTTTCTCCTGCAACGATGCGCGGTGTGTACCGTCAGCTTGCAGAGCAGCTCCCGGATTCTATCGAGGGACCAGTGCTGTTTATCGGCATGGCCGAAACGGCGGTAGGCTTAGGGGCAGGTATTTTTGATGAGGTGAGGCAACGGGTCAGTGAGCCGGTTTATTTGACCTCCACGCGCCACCCGCAAGACGCTGAGCTGCTCTGTGAATTTAAGGAAGCGCATAGTCACGCCACCGATCACTTGATCTATCTTCCCGAGGATGCGTTGTTACGTCGCCGCGTGCGTGAAGCACGTACTCTGATACTGATTGATGATGAAGCGACGACGGGCAATACGTTCATTAATTTACTGGCTGCCCTGCGAGAAACCACATGGCTTGCGCACTTGCAGCAGGTGTTTGCTGTCACACTGACCGACTGGAGCGGTAGCGCGCTCGCACAGCGTTGTCCTTTACCCCTTCAGTCTATTTCTCTAGTTCAGGGCGACTGGCAATGGGTGCCCAAACCGGATGCACCTCTTCCCATTATGCCGACGGTGAATGTCACGGCGCGCGGTAACGTTGCCATCACGGGAAAACAGAGCTGGGGACGCGTGGGTATGGCCGAACCTGCGGGGGATTTAGGGCGTGATTTGCGTGTAGCGCCGAGTGAAAAAATATTGGTTCTGGGCAGTAGTGAGTTTGTTTGGGAACCTTTTTTACTGGCGGAGCATTTGCAAGCGCAGGGGGCTGACGTTAAGTTCAGCTCTACCACACGATCGCCTATCGCGACCGGGTTCGCCATTCAGTCGGCGATAACGTTCAATGACAATTACGGGCTAGGTATTGCGAATTTTGTCTACAACGTGATGCATCAACGTTTCGATCGTATTTTGCTCTGCGTGGAAACGCCGTCAGAGAGTGTCGATCCCCAATTACTCGATGCGCTGGCGACGGTAGCGCCCAGCGTGGAGATTATCAGCTATGACTAAGCCCGTTATTTTTTCCGATCTTGACGACACGCTGTTTCAGACGCGACGTAAGATGGTGAATGAGTTGGCGCTTGAACCTTATCGAACGGGGGCGCTGGATCCCAGCCTGACGCCGCGCAGCTTTATGACCGAAGAGCAGGCCATGCTGGTGGATTGGATGCTGGAATATGCGGAACTGATCCCCGTGACGGCGCGCGGGACGGAAGAAATTGCCCGTGTGGCCATTCCTTTCCGTTCCTGGGCCGTGACCACGCATGGCGCTGTCATTCTTACCCCGCAAGGTGAACCTGAGCCTGTCTGGAAAGCGCAGATATTGACTGCTCTGGCACCGTATGCGGAACAGCTTCACACGATGCAGCACGGTATCACTGAGCTGATGGCTGAGCGCAATATTAACGGCTGGGCGCGGATTAATTACGAATATGGCGATACGCCGATTTATCTGGTGATGAAGCACCGCGATAGCACCCAAATCGAAGAACTCTACGCCATTGCCGATGAAATAGAGCAGCGCTATCCGACACAGGGTTTTTATCTGCATCGCAACAGCAACAACGTTGCCTGGCTACCCGATCCGGTAGAGAAGGGGCGGGCAGTAACCTATTTGCTCAACAAATTGCGCGCGGAACGAGGCACCTTTCCCGTGATTGGTTTAGGCGATAGCCTCAGCGATCATCGCTTTATGACACTCTGCACCTGGTACGGATTGCCTCGGCAAAGTCAGTTTGCCGAAGCCATCGCCCGCCGTATTTTCGGAGACGCCCAAGATGCATGACGACATCACGCCTTTCTCTGGTTCCTACTTGCCAAACGATATCCATTTTTTGCTTCAGCCCGTCGAGATAGACGTGACGCCAGTGGAGGAGAAGGAGCGGCTGATTCAGTCGGGTGCTAAGCACTATTCAGATATGCTGAGTCAGGAGCCGGAACCGACGGTCTGGCACCTCGAACTTTTCTCCCGCGCGCTTGAACAAGAGGGCGGGCGTTTGGCGCGAGAAGTGCAGATGCTTGCGCAAACGCTGGCACAGCGTTTTGCCGATACGCCAGTGGTATTGACCAGCTTGGTTCGTGCCGGTGTTCCGCTTGGTGTGATGCTGCACCGAGCACTGCGTGCCATGGGGAAAACGTCTTACCATTATGGCATCAGCATTATCCGCGATCGGGGCATTGATAAAACCGCGCTGGAATGGATTGAGGCGCGTCACGGCAGCGAGGGCATTGTGTTTGTTGATGGCTGGACCGGTAAAGGCGCTATCACGGGAGAGTTGATCCGATCCCTGAAGGGAAGAGAAGGGTATCCCGAACAGCCACGTCTGGTGGTACTGGCGGATCCCTGCGGCTGTGCCTGGCTGTCGGCGAGCAATGATGACTGGCTGATTCCGTTTGGGATCATGGGCGCTCCTGTTTCGGGTCTGATATCCCGATCGTTGTGGGCGGCGCAAGGACTACACGGCTGCGTGATATGCGAGCACCTTAAGGGCTATGAGTGCAGCCAAATGCTGGCGGATACGGTTGAGGCGTTGCGTCGCACCTCCTCTTTCGTGGGCTTGTCATGCTGTGAATCAACGCCAGAACGGCAGTATTATCTTCAACAACAGAGTGAAAGGGTGATCCATACTCTGGCTGAACGCTATGACATCGATAGCATCAATAGAATCAAACCAGGTATTGCTGAAGCGACCCGTGCGGTGTTGCGTCGGGTGCCGGATCATGTCCTGGTACAAACGATGGACGATCCCGATGTTGCGCTGTTGGTTTATCTTGCGAAGGAAAAGGGAATCACGATTACTGAAGTCGGCGATGAAATCGGTCAGTACCGCGCGGTGACCATTATCAAAAAGGTGCACTGATGAATAAAAGGCTTTCTCCCTGGAATTTAGGTGCGACGCTCTATATGCCCGCGACGCGTACCGATATCGCTGACGTTATTTTGACCGATAAAATTAGCGGACTGCGCTCTCTAGTTATTTGCCTTGAAGATGCCGTCGCGGAAAGCGATGTCCCTCTGGCGCTGTTGCGGCTTCGTGAGCTTCTGACGACATTAGCGCAGGCGAAACAAGCTAATGGAAAAGCCGATTGGCCGTTGGTTTTTGTTCGTCCGCGCGACGCTGAGATGGGCCGCTGGCTGGCGCATGAAATGGACCTGAGTCCGCTAGATGGATTAGTGTTGCCCAAATTTACCCTAGCTTCATTGCCACAGTGGTGGGAAGTGGTGCGGAATAGCGAACTGTGTATGATGCCAACGCTGGAGACAGAAGATGTTTTCGATGTAGTGCAGATGCGTGAGCTGGCTACACAACTCCAGTCTCACCCCTGCCATGAGCGCATTATTGCTTTGCGTATTGGCGGCAACGATCTGATGAACGTGATCTCACTGCGGCGGTCGCGCCATCTGACTTTATATGATGGGCCGATGGGGTACGTGATCAAAATGTTGGTCTCGATATTTGCGGCACGGAATTTCGCGTTGACCGCGCCAGTCTGTGAACATATTGATGACCACCACATCATGTCACGTGAGTTGGCGTTGGATATGGCGCACGGATTGGTCGGCAAAACGGCTATTCATCCCAATCAAATTGATATCATTGAGCAGGCGCTGATGGTGTCTGCTACCGACTATGCGGATGCCTTGCGTATTCTGAACTCCAGCCAGGCGGTCTTTAAATCTCAAGGGTCGATGTGCGAACCGGCCACGCATCGGCGCTGGGCATCGGGGATTTTGGAACGTGCGAAGGTCTATGGCATCGCATCAGAGCAAAATCTGGGGGCTCGCTTTATCGCGGCGACCCATAATCATTGAAGCGATCGGATAGGCGGTTAATCGGGTATACACCCTATTCTGGTTGGGGGCGTTGCTCTATATCGTCTCTGGTTTATCTCACGTTGAAAATTTGTCTGTTAGAGTAAAAAACGTTTAAAATTTTACTTAAGGATGCAGGAGAGAGCGTTTATCCGTTGTCACCTACATTGTCTGTCCACGCTCAGAAATGACGGCGATTAGCATGAGAGAGTCATCGAGAAAAATGTCAGTGAACACACTTATTTTTCAGCCCATACGATCGTTGTCCTGGAATACAGGGTGTGATTCTCTATGCAACTAAGCACCCGTCAGGTACGCGTTTTCCGTCTTGCTAATATTCTGGGGACGGGGAAGCCCGTTGCCGCAACGCAGATCATCACTGCACTGGGTTGTTCGGAACCGACGTTGACTCGGGTACTGAAGGAGTTGAGAAGCGACTATGCTGCTGAGATAAAGTACAGCAAATCTCTACATGCTTATCAGATGATCCAGCCCGGGCAGCTCGATAAAAAGACGTTACGCCATATGGCGCAGGCGCTCGCGTCCAATGCCGAATTGAAAGAAGAAGGAACGGTCAGCCGGGTCTTTCTGGATAAAGAAAAAAAGAAAGCCGTCTCCCTGTCATTAAGAATGTCGGTGTTGCGTAAGATCGATACATTGGCACGCCTGAAAGACGTCACGCGTAGCGAAGCGGTGGAAATGCTGATCGGTAAATGTGCTGATGAACTGATTCGTTCGTCTTCACCCTCGCAAAAATAGCCAACATTTCCCCCTCTTTTCCGCCAGTCTCCTGAACCCTATCCTATTCAATCCTTTCAATTTTGCGGGTTGATAACGCGCATTTTTTGTTGAGATAACAACCAGAAAGATTATGATGTCTCCATCATATTATGCATAAGATGAAGGGATTGATGCTATGCGAAGACTACCCGTCTATTTATTGCTGGATACCTCTGGTTCAATGCACGGTGAGCCAATGGAAGCCGTCAAGAATGGGGTACAGACGTTAATCACGACGCTGCGCCAGGATCCCTACGCGCTGGAAACCGCTTATGTTTCCGTTATTACCTTTGATTCCTCTGCCCGTCAGGTTGTGCCGCTAACCGATCTGATTAATTTTAAATCCCCCGATCTGGTCGCGAATGGCACGACGGCCCTGGGTGAAGCGCTATCGCTGGTCGCTCAGGCCATTGAACGTGAAGTCCAGAAAACCACGGCGGAAACGAAGGGTGACTGGCGTCCGCTGGTCTTCATTATGACCGATGGCGCGCCAACGGATGACTGGCGTAAAGGTGTCGCTGACTTTACGTCGGCGCGTACTGGTGTCGTTGTCGCCTGTGCCGCTGGGCAAGTGGCAGAAACAAAGGTTTTACAGGAAATTACCGAAATAGTTCTACAGCTCGATACGGCAGATTCGAACGCCATCAAGGCGTTTTTCAAGTGGGTATCGGCGAGTATTTCAGTGGGAAGTCAAAAAGTGGAATCGGGTAAAAAAGAGGTTATCGGTCTTGACGATCTCCCCCCTCCGCCGCCAGAAGTGAACGTTGTGCTCTAATTCTATTATCAAAAACAAGGAGACTGTATGTCAGTCAGTTTGCGTAAAGGACAAAGTGTTAGCCTCAAGAAGAATGAATTTGATCTCTCCTCTGTCACCATCGGTCTGGGCTGGGACATTAGCGAAGAGAAAAAAGGCTTCCTGGGGGAATATTTGGTAAGAAAGCGGAAGATGAATATGATCTCGATGTTATCGCTTTCCTGTGCAATGCCGAGGGGAAAGTGGTTGATTTGGGACAGATAGAAGATGGTCGCCCCACGTTGGATAACGGAGATGTGATCTTTTTCAATAACCAGCGGCACCATTCAGGCCAAATCTGGTTAACTGGTGACAATCGCACCGGCGCGGGGGATGGCGACGATGAGCAAATTATCGCCAACTTGAATACGCTGGATGCTAAATACGAAAAAATAGTTTTTATCGTCCAAATTTATAACGGCCAGGAACAGCAACAGCATTTTGGTAAAGTGAAGAACGCGTTTATTCGCGCTGTCGATGCCAATAATGTCGAAATGGCGCGTTTTGATCTGTCCGGCGGGCCTGCATTTAACCAACAATGCTCGATGGTATTTGCCGAGCTGGTGCGTGAAGGCACGGGTTGGAAACTCAGCGCTATCGGTGAACCTTCCGAGTCAGATAGCTTTATTACGCATTTAAAGAGCTACCTGTAAATGAGACGGCTACCTGTTTATCTCTTGATTGATACTTCAGGCTCAATGCGCGGCGAGTCCATTCATGCGGTCAATGTGGGGATTCAGGCCATGCTAAGCGCACTGCGTCAGGATCCTTACGCGCTAGAAAGCGTCCATATCTCGATCATCACCTACGACAATGACGCGCGAGAGTTTATCCCGTTGACGCCGCTGGAAGATTTCCAGTTTACCGATATTGTGGTGCCCAGCGCAGGTGGCACCTTTACGGGGGCGGCCCTTGAGTGTCTGATCCAGTCAGTCGATCGCGATATCAAACGTTCCGATGGCGATCAGAAAGGGGACTGGCGTCCTCTGGTATTCCTCATGACGGACGGTAGCCCCTCTGACGCCTACGCGTATGATGAAGCGGTGACCGAAGTCAAAAAACGCGCCTTCGGTTCGATCATTGCCTGTGCGGTTGGGCCGAAAGCCAAGCATGAACACCTTAAGAAACTGACCAACCAAGTGGTGGCGTTAGAAACGCTGGATTCGACGGCGTTTGCCGGTTTCTTCAAATGGGTTTCTGCGAGTGTCGCATCCGGTAGCACCAGCTCCGGCGTCACGGCGGGTCAGGATAACCTACCGCCACCGCCTCCCGAAATACAGTTGGTTCTGTGACGTCAAGGCAGGGCTCCCGACAGGGAACCTTGCCTTTTATTTTTGCGGTAAGCGATCAAATCCAAAATCATAGAAGTGCTTGCTGCGAAGGCTATTCGCTTACTCAATGCTATTGGCTTAATAAAGGTGTCTGTTATGAGACGACTACCCGTTTTCTTTGTTCTCGACTGCTCGGAGTCGATGATCGGGGATAATCTGAAGAAAATGAACGATGGCCTACAGGCTATCGTTAGCGATTTGAAAAAAGATCCTCATGCCCTTGAAACGGCCTGGATTTCCGTCATCGCTTTCGCCGGTGTGGCGCAAACCATCGTTCCCTTGGTGGAGGTGGTATCGTTCTACCCACCGCGCCTGCCGTTAGGCGGCGGCACCAGCCTTGGGGCCGCGCTACGGGAATTGACCAAACAGATCGATGAACAGGTAAGAAAGACGACGCAAGAGCGCAAAGGTGACTGGAAACCGGTGGTCTATTTGCTGACAGACGGCCGCCCGACGGATGATACCGCACCGGAGATCACGCGTTGGAAACAGCACTACGCCAATAAGGTCAACCTGATCGCGATTGGCCTGGGAGCCTCTGCCGATCTGAATACACTGCGCCAACTCACCGAAAACGTATTGCTGTTTACTGAGGCGCAAGAGGGCGATTTCACCCGCTTTATCAAATGGATCACCGCCTCTGTCACCGCCCATAGCCGTAGCGTCGGGGAAGATGCACCACCGTTGTTGTCGAATAATGAGTCGATTGTTCGGCTGGCCAAGGATGAGGTCGCGCGGGCGTATGATGAGAACTGTGTCATTCTGGTTGGTCGCTGCAACAAATCGCGCCGCCCCTACCTGATGAAGTATGAGCGCCCCAACGTTAACCTGTCTTCTCTCAATTTTAAGCTCAATATCAATGGGTTTAATCTGGCGGGCTGTTTCCCGATAGATGAGGATTATTTTGCCTGGAGCGATGCCAGAGCTTCTGCGCTGCAAGTCAACACGAGCGAATTACACGGTGCGCCAGGTTGCCCCCACTGCGGCAATGCCAGTGCTTTTGCGATGTGTTCCTGCGGAAAACTGCTGTGCATCAACGGGCCAGAAACCGTGATATGCCCTTGGTGTAATCATAACATTAGCTTCAGTGAAAACGGCGGCGTGGACGACTTCGATGTCAATCGCGGGAGAGGCTAATGGATATTGATACCCGTCTGGATCTCCAGATCTTCGCGCTGATTTTGCAACAGGCAGGAAAAACACTTCCCGACGCTGAACTTAACGCGTGGGACGACGACGCTGACCTGCGCGTACTGTTGGACAAACTGCGTGAACAGGTAATGCTCAAGGCGGAAGGTATTGTGCCGCCTCTTTCTATCATAGAAAGCGATGACTCGACAGAAAGTAGCGATTTTACAGAACACAATGATTCTACAGGAAATAATTCCATCCAGAGCGTGACGCCTGACGCTGTTGAAGCCTTGGAGGTATCGGCAGACGTTGTCGTTACACCGCCGGATGCCGTGGAGATATCACAGGATACGGCCACGGTATCGGGGCAGGATGACGCTATTTCCCCTGAGATAGCTGCGCCAGAGGCAGTAGAGCCACCGCCAGTGCCTGTGGAACAGGAGAAAGTGGAAAAAGCACAATGGGAAGCGATGTCGTTTGCAGAGTTGAATGCTGCACAAGGTCGCCCAGCCACGGTAAATGCGCTAAAACCGGGGCAAGTTCCCACGCCGAGCCTGAGTAATAAAGCACCTCCAGCGGCAGCGAGTCTGCCACAGGCAAAAGTTAATATCGCGAATGCCCGCGTCAGTACCCCCTTTAACTCCCCCATTGAGATTAGCCTTGATAACGGGATGAAGCCTGATGTGCAGGAGGTGGTGTTTAGCGAAGCGATAGGGCTGCATTTCGACCGAGAGACTGCTGCGTTGGTGGGTGTGCCGACACGAAGTGGTGATTGGGAAATCGCTGTCCACTGGTCATGCGGAACCGCGACGGTGGGCGTCACAAAGGTACTCTTGATCGTGAATCCCGATCCGCGCAGCCTATGGAAAATCATCGATCCCCCCGCAGACGATCGTTATTTTAAAGCGAATATGGCGCAACAGGCGATCCGGCAGCCGGGTGTTAACATCATTGCCGCCAGCCGCCGAGGACGTTCGCACGAACATATTGGGACGTTTCGTGATGACGACTATTTTATCGCGCACGACAACGACAGCGGTTGGAGCGTACTGTTGGTCGCTGACGGTGCAGGGAGTGCGAAAAACTCTCGGCAGGGATCGCGGCTGGTCACGGCGGTGGTTGGCGACTATTTGGCGCGACAACTGGCGGGAGAATCGGCGTCAGGGCTAAAGCGCGCGATCGCCGATTGGACGCCGGAAGATCAGCGCGAGGTCGGCACCTTCTTTGTCAGCCAATTTCATAAGGCTGCACAGCTTGCGGTGCATAAGATCCACGGCGAAGCGCTGGAAACAAACGAAAGTATCAAATCCTACTCCACCACGCTGTTAGCGACGGTTGCGTTACGCACGGATGATGGGCTGTTTGCCGCGTCGTTCTGGCTGGGAGACGGTGCTATCGCTGCTTATGGGCCAGCGGGGAAAGTTCGCCTATTAGGCATGCCGGATAGTGGTGAATATGCCGGACAAACCCGTTTTCTGGATCAGGATGCTGTACAGGATCCTCAATTTAGTAAGCGCGTTATTATTGGTAAATGGAGCGAGATCTCGCACCTGATCCTGATGACTGATGGGGTATCCGATCCATATTTTGAAACGGATAACGGGCTACAAAACGCGGCAAAATGGGATGCACTGATTGCCGACATTGCCTCTTGTCTGAATGACAGCGAACAGGCGGCAGAGCAGTTGACCGAGTGGCTAAACTTCTTCTCGCCCGGAAACCATGATGACCGGACGATTGTCGTGGCATGGTGAGTCTCAGAAATGGATTGCTGGTGATAATAAATGGCTAATATTATTAGTTGTACCACCCGAGATGGCGAGCTCGTCCAGTACGTTGACGAAGTCATTGGTTCGGGTTCAATGAAAGATGTCTATTTCTCTCCTGATAAGACCTACGTAGTGGCGTTCTATAAAAAGCCACAGAATGAGCAGGCGAAAGAGCGAATTGCGATGATCACCGGTCGCTATCGGCAAAGTATTTTTGAACAGGCGGGCGGGGAGTATTGGCAAGACCTGTTCTGCTGGCCGACCAGCGTGGTGGAGCACGAGGGGCGAATCGGTATTGTGGTGCCAACCTATCAGAGCCACTTTTTCTTTAAGTATGGTTCCAAGAATAATGATTTTCTTGGCATCAAGGGGCGAGAAAAAGAAGGTAAATGGTTTGCCAGTGCGAATAACCAAAACAAATTTCTCGATCCGCGTGAGCGCGGCAATCTACTGAATTATCTAAAAGTCTGCCTGCTATTGACCCGAGCCGTGCGCCGCATGCACGCCGCCGGTCTGTGCCATAGCGATCTGAGTTATAAGAACGTGCTGGTTGATCCCGAAGCGGGTCATGCCTGTGTAATCGATATCGATGGTCTGGTGGTGCCGGGGAAATATCCACCGGATGTCGTGGGTACGCCGGATTTTATTGCGCCCGAAGTGGTGAAAACGACCCATCTGGCGAAAGAAGATGCCAATCGGATTTTGCCTAGCATCAGCACCGATCGTCATGCGTTAGCCGTATTGAACTACATGTATCTGTTTTACCGGCATCCGCTACGGGGCGGTAAAATTCATGATATGGATGATGAGATGCGGGACGAAGCGCTGTCCATGGGGGAAAGGGCGCTGTTTATCGAACATCCGACAGACCGTAGCAATGCGGTTAAGCTTAACCAGGTCAGCCCATCATCTTTACCATGGGCGGATACGAATAAGATCCCCTATACCATTCTGGGGCCTTACCTTACGCCTCTGTTTGAGAAAGCATTTATTACCGGTTTACATGAGCCAACCCAACGTCCGACGGCGGATGAATGGGAAACTGCGCTGGTGAAGACGGTCGATCTTATCCAGCCATGCCAGAACTCCGCGTGCGATCAGGAATGGTATGTCTTCTCGGGTAAGACTCAGCCCTCATGCCCTTATTGCGGTACGCCGTATAAAGGCAAGCTGCCGATACTCAACCTGTATTCTTCGCGTAAAACAGGAAGCTATCGTCCAGACGACCATCGCCTGATGGTCTGGAACGGCCAGTCGCTGTATGCCTGGCATGTTAATCGCCTGATTGCCCCGAACGAGCGCACGACGCCAGAACAGAAGAAACGTGTCGGTTATTTTGTCTTTCATAATGACCAATGGTGGCTGGTGAATGAGGGTATTGAGGAGTTGATGTCGTTACCCGATAAACAGAAGGTTGCCATCGGGGATAAACTGGCGTTGACGGATGGCGCACAGTTTGTCCTTTCCACCCAAGAGGGGGGAAGGCTCGTGGTGGTACAACTGGTATCCAATTAACGTCCGGCTGTACCAACAGAGCGCATACCATCAAGGGCAGCATCTGGCGGGAAGTTTCCCGGCATCGCTGCCCTTGTCTATTTCTCTTGGACGCCCGGCGTTAGCCGACGCAGAGCTTACTTCATGCTGGCTGCGAGGGTATCGACGTTGTGCTTAAACGCGGTCGTATAGGTTGCCGCGGGGCCAGATGCATCAGTCAGCGCTTCCGGATACAGCTCACCACCGGGCTGTGCGCCGCTGGCATTGGCGATTTGCTTCACCAGACGCCCATCGGTCTGGTTCTCAATGAAGTAGCTTTTCACCTTCTCTTGCTTGATTTGCTTAATCAGCGAGGCCACTTTTTTGCTGCTGGCTTCAGATTCGGTAGAGTAGCCCACTGGCGATAGGAACTTCACGCCGTAGGCCTGACTGAAGTAGCCGAACGCATCATGGCTGGTTAGTACCTTACGTTTTTCCGGTGGAATGTCGGCAAAGGTTTTCTTTGCGTAACGATCCAACTCCTGTAGCTGCGTGATGTAGGCTTCACCCTGCTGGCGATAGTAATCGGCATTCGCCGGATCCGCTTTTGCCAGCGCGTTGACGATGTTGTGCGCGTAGACCACACCGTTGCTCATGCTGTTCCAGGCATGCGGATCGGTTTCGGTTTTGCCGTCTTCCACCATCGAGCGTGTTTCAATCCCGTTGGATGCCGTAATGACGTCACCACGGTAGCCGGAGGCGGTGACCAGACGATCGAGCCAGCCTTCCAGACCTAGCCCATTAACGAACACCAGATCGGCATGAGCCAGCGTTTTGCTGTCTTTTGGCGACGGTTCAAACTCATGCGGATCGCCATTCGGCTTCACCAGATCGGTCACGGTAACACGATCGCCGCCGATGTGGCTGACCATATCACCAAGTACGGAAAAGCTGGCAACAACATCAAGATTCTTTGCCATCGCCAGTGGGCTAAGCAGCAGGCCGGATAACGCGATAGCGAGTAGTGAACGTTTCATTTTTCCCTCACAGAAAGTTGCAGATAACGAAATTTATCGATCAACGACGTAGGCGTAACAGCCCGCCGTGGTGACCAACGCAGACGGAGAAACAGAAAAACAGCGTCATCGTCAGGATGATGGCGGGGCCAGCAGGCAACTCGGCATAGTAAGACCACAGCAGCCCGATCAGGCTGGCGACCATTCCTTGCAGCACCGCAATACCGAGCATGACGGGCAGGTGCTGTGTCCAGAACCGTGCGCTGGCGGCGGGCAGCATCATCATGCCGACCGTCATCAGCGTGCCTAGCAGTTGGAATCCTGCGACCAGATTTAGCACCACCAGCGACAAAAACAGACCGTGGATCAATGCCCGATAGCGCCCTGAACTGATGCGCAGGAAGGTCACATCAAATGATTCAATCACCAGCGCCCGATAGATCACCGCCAGTACCAGCAGGGAGGCTGAACCGATTAGCGCAATGTCGATCAGCGCGGCGCGATCCACTGCCAGAATCGATCCGAACAGCACATGCAGCAGATCGATGCTGGAGCCGCGCAGCGAAACTAGCGTGACGCCGAGCGCCAGCGAACCGAGGTAAAATCCGGCAAAGCTGGCATCCTCTTTTAATTCTGTGTGGCGGGTGACGAAGCCAGAAAGCATGGCGACCGATAGTCCGGCGATGAAGCCACCGATGCCCATCGCCAGCAGTGACATCCCCGAGATGAGGTAGCCGATGGCGACGCCGGGTAACACCGCATGCGACAGCGCATCGCCAATCAGGCTCATACGCCGCAACAGCAGGAAACAGCCTAGCGGCGCGGCGCTTAACGTGAGTACCAAACAGCCGACTAGCGCACGGCGCATAAAACCGAATTCGGCAAAAGGAGAAGTAATCAGGTGAAATAGCATCATGACGTGACGATCCTGAGCGTTGGCGTATCACTTTCTGCCTTGCGCAGGCTATGTAATATGGGTTGGGCATCTCCCCAGCGATGGCCGCTCTGGGTGAGTTGCAAGACCGTTGGAAAGTGCTGCCCAATTAGCTCCAGATCGTGCAACACGGTAAGGATGGTTCTGCCTTCGGCGTGAAGTTGTTCGATAATCTGCAAGAGTGCCTGCGTGGTGTGGCTATCGACGCCGGTAAAAGGCTCATCCAGCAGAATGATCGGAGCTTGTGTCAGCAATAGCCGCGCAAAGAGCACGCGCTGTAGCTGTCCACCGGACAGGACGCCAATATGCCGATCGGCGAAATCTGCCATGGAGACGGCGTCGAGTGCATCAATGGCTTTACGGTGCCAGTTGGCGTTAATACTCCGTAACAATCCGCGATGGGGCAGTGAACCCATCAGCACCAGATCGCGCACGTTGATAGGAAACTGCCGATCGAATTCGGAGAGCTGCGGTAAATAGCCAATATCATTCTCTTTACCGCCAGCACCGAGGCTGAACGTGCCGTAAAGCGGCGGCAGCAAGCCTGCCAGCGTTTTCAACAGGGTGGATTTCCCCGTGCCATTCGCGCCAATAATCGCCGTCAGCGATCCCTGATGAAAACAGCCGCTGAGCGTCGCGAGTGGCGGTTGACCACGGTAGCCAAAAGCCAGTTCCTGTAGGGCAATCATGGCAACATCACCGCCCACCAAACCATCAGCCACAACAGTGCCAACAGCAGAGAAATCAGTAACACGCGCTTCAGCGCGGAGAGGGAGTAAAAACTTGTCATTATCATCGGTAAAAGATTAATTGTTATATTATAACGTATCACTTTTTGGCGATGATGATAGAGGCAATAGGTAAAAAAGTATGTAAGCCGATCTTGGGTAGCGTTTGCTGGTTGAACCCAAAAGACTAGCGGTATAACGCATAATCATGACAAACAATTAATCATGTGCCGTCGAGTGTATCGCCTATCGGGGAGGCGTTGAGATGAATGCAGAGCGAGTTCACAGGCAGCAGTACGGTCTGGCGGTGGAATAATCTTTTCACGATAATCCGATAGCGACAGCCAGTCGATGCACCAATGCCTTCGCCATCGCAATGTCGGCCACATTAGTGAATCCCATAAGGATCCCACCGCGTGATGCCCTATACGTTCGCCAGTCATTCAGCGCCTGAATAGCAAGACCGTGAGATTGAGCCGCCGCTGCCAGAGACTGGTCGTCGCTACGGGTTGCCAGCGTAGCTAACACATGAATGCCGCCCGCCTGCGGCTGGACGGTTAGGTGTGAACCTAATGTCTGTAAAAGCTCATCGACCAGATAGCTGCGACGCATGGCATACAGTGAACGCATTTTGCGCAAATGGCGGGCAAAGTGACCTTGTTCCATGAAATCCGCCACTGTGGCTTGGGGTAGGATCGAGCCAGCGCAGCAAAAGTGATTCGCCGTATCCCTGAAGCGTTCGATCTGCGGTTCAGGGACCACCAGATAGGCTAAGCGTAGGCCGGGAAACAGTACCTTACTGAAGGTGCCGGTATAGAGCACACGTCCGTCGCGATCCAGGCTTTTCAGCGCCGGCAATGGCCGGCCGTGGTAACGGAACTCGCTGTCGTAGTCGTCCTCGATGATCCATGATCGGCGGTGGCTGGCCCATTCCAGCAGTTGCAGTCGTCGGGGCAAGGACAACGCCACTCCCATGGGGCTTTGGTGCGTGGGGGTCACCACGGCAAAGCGTGCCTCTGCGGCTCGCTGCTGACCCATGTCCACATTCAGGCCTTCCTCATCCACCGGAATAGGTTCCAGATTCATACCTGCTCGCGCCAAAAACTGGCGAGCGAAGAGATAGCCGGGATCTTCGAACCATCCACTATCACCGGGTTGTAACAATGTACGGCACACCAACTCCAACGCTCCCCGGTAGCCTGCGGTGATGAACACCTGCTCGTGTGTGCAGGTGATGCCGCGCGAGATCCCCAGATAGGTCACGATGGCTCGCCGAAGTGGTTCATAGCCCGCCGGATCGGGATAGGTCATGGCTGCCGTATCCAGAGTGCGTAAATTGTGCCCGGCAAGGCGCGCCCAGGTCTTGCGGGGAAAGGCATCCAGTGCAGGTAAGCCGAGCTGGAAAGGTTGTACTTGAGCGGTCTCGATTTGTGGGCGCGAGGGGATTTGAGAACGGGATGGCGTGATGTATCCCGACTCTACCAGCTTTTCTAACTGGGGTGAGACGACCGTACCCGCTGGGCCGCGTGTCAGGAAATAGCCTTCACTGACCAGCATCTGATAAGCCATTTCGACCGTGCCTCGTGCCAGATTCAGTTCACTGGCAAGGCTGCGCACGGACGGTACGCGATCGCCTGGATGAAGTTTTCCGGCGGTAATGGCGTCTCGATAGCGTCGATACAACTGTAAATAGAGCGGTGCATCGTGTTCCCTGCTTGGCTTCAGTTGCTGCATGTCCATATGTTATGTCCTATTCATTTATTCAATTCTTGCACCTTCTTTATGGGGCATTATTTTCCTAACATACTGGCTTCATTACAAGGAGATTGACATGAGCACCTTTCGATTGAGCCTCATCGACAGCGATCGGGATTACCTGGCTTGCTTCAATGTTATGCGGGAGCTGCGACCTCATCTTCCTGATGCTGCCGCATTCACCGCGCAGGCTCGTCGTCAAGCTGGGCAAGGCTATCATCTGCTGGCGGCATGGCAGGGCGATCGCGTCATGGGGTTGGTGGGTTACCGCATCCAGGAAAACCTATTGTATGGCCGATTCCTCTATGTTGATGACCTTGTGGCTACCGTAGATGTCCGCCATCAGGGGCTCGGTGGCCTGCTGATCGAGGCAATGCGCGAGGAAGCGCAGCGGCAAGACTGTGCTCATCTGGTGCTCGATACGGCCCTGGGCAATTCGCTGGCACAACGCTTCTATTTTCGTCAGGGATTGCTCTCCAGGGGGCTGCATTTCAGCCAGGTGCTGTAGGTGTGGTAGCCATGAAGCAACGACGTCGCAGTCACTTTGGGTGGCAAGATCGGATTACCCCGGCGGTTGAAACATCGGCTTAGCCGCTTTATGCATTCGCTTCTTTTCTCGTTCTTTCATTTCTGATTGGAGATTTTCTATGAGTACACTTCGCTTGCCTTACCAAACCCTCTCGGCAGAAGCCTATCAAGGGTTTGGCATTACCAAGAAAGCCCTGGACAAGAGCAGCCTTGGAAAACAACTGATCGAATTGGTCTATTTGCGTGTTTCGCAAATTAACGGCTGCGCCTTCTGCCTTGAAATGCATGCGTCGGCTCTGCGTGCCGACGGCGTGCCGGATGCTAAGCTGGACAGTCTGGCTGGTTGGCGTGTGAGCGCGCAGTTCAATGAACGTGAGCGCGCGGCGCTGGCCTGGACTGAATCGCTTGTGGACGTGGCTCGCAGCCACGCGCCTGATGAAGATTTCGAGCCGTTGAAGGTGTATTTCAGCGATGCCGAGATCGCCGATCTGAGCTTTGCTGTCGCGCTGATGAGTGCCTTTAATCGCTTGGCGATCGGCATGCGTCAATAAGGTATGGCAACTGCTTGCTGGCTCAGCAAATGATGCCAGCACAGGGACTCTGCATTGCACAACGTACCGAACTGGCGGGGCTGGTGAGAATCTGAGAATCAGTACGGCGACTGAAATAGACGGGATGCTATTTCAGCGACAGCAGTCGTTCAAAAACCGCAACACGGTAGTCGCGGAAATTGATATATCCGCCGTACCACTCGCTTTGGCTAGGGGAGACGAGTTTCTCGATAAACCAGCGATCTCTCATAATTGAAACAAGCTCAATCACGGTCATAGCAAGCGCATAGGCAAACCAGAGCGCGACAATAACCACGCCAAGATAAAGCCATGGCCAGTTGACTGCCATAGTCTGTTGCACCAACAAGATGACGGCGCAGATCTGAATCAACAGCTTTCCTGTGTAGGCTCGTAGGGAAAACGTCCGCATGCTTTCGGCGCTAAAAAAATACGGATTGGTGAATGATGTTCTGGTTTCACGCACCGGGATACCGTGTACATAGACCATCCATTCGCTCTTTTCCTTAGGCAAGAAAGCGATGCCTTTTTCACTCAGGCTGTGTAATCGCAGGGAGAGGATGACGGGGTAAGCCAGCTTCATTGCCAGAAGGTAGAAGACTGGGGCGCTGATACCGGCAACGGCCAGTGCGCCACAGAGGCAAATCGTAAAAAAGATCCTGACGGTGTAGATAAAAAGGGGTGTTGATTGGTAGTTCATTTTGTAAATCCATTTATATACGGCGTGTGTGCTGCACGTCGTCACTTTACTGCCGAATGTTTGATAATTAAAGCGGCATTCTATATTCGGTAACGCCCGGTTTTTCTGCAACCCAACCATAAAGACGCTGCGCTGTTTTATTGGTCTCCTGAGTATGCCAATACAGACGACCGCAGTGCTTTTCTTGCGCCTTCTCTCGGCACAACACAGTACACGGGAATAGGGGGAGAGCGGTGTTTGCAGGTGCGTTCGCATCGAACGCACCCTGATATTTACTCGGTATTACTGATTGCGCTATACGTTAGGATTTATCTGGCGCTGAATGGACGAGCTGGCCTTTGAAATATGTTTTGACTACGTTGGCACGATGAACCTGTTTGATCGGTACGTTGAACAAGTGGCGATCCAATACGATCAGATCGGCGGATTTACCCAGCTCGACCGATCCCGTCTCTTTCTCTATACCCATCGCTTTCGCGCTGTTGATGGTATAGATACGAATCGCTTCAGACAGATCGACGGCCTCTTCAGGAGCCAGTGTGCCGGGTGCATCACCCAGCGGATTCTGGCGTGTTACCAGACCTTCAATACCGATCCAGGGAGATGGCGTTGGGCCACCGGCTGGCCAGTCAGAGCCGCCAGCGACCACCGCGCCAGAACGTAACAATTTAACCGTAGGGACAAAATCCTTCATACGTTCTTCGCCAATGGTCACGACGCTGGCGTTAGTCATATCGGACGGGAACCACAGCATCGGCGAGAGATCGGCGGCAACCCGCAACTGTGCGAAGCGTGGCATATCTTGCGGTGAGATCAAATGCGTATGCGCGATTTGATGCATCGGACCATTTGGTCCATTGATTTTACGTACCTGCTCAACGGCATCGAGCGCCAGACGCAGTGAACCATCTCCCGCAGCATGAAGCTTGGTTGATATACCTTGCTTATCCAGCTTGGACAGAATCTCGACGACTTGCTCGGTGGTGTAGTGGGTATCACCGTGATAGTGATCGCCATGGGCTTTGGTTGGCAGATAGGGATCAATCAGCTTTGCGGTATGAGCTGGTGGAACACCATCCAAAACAAATTTAAAACGATCGGGGAAGAAGTTCGTGGTGCGATAGACATCGCGTCGGGCGACCAACTCCAGACCCGCAGCGCCTTCATCCAACAGAGGAGTGGAGACGATCGAGCCGATAATACGCAGAGGCAGACCTTCTGCCCGGTCAATCTTGCTCCAGATGCGCAGATTCACTTCTGAACTGACCGCTTCCTGCACGCCGGTAATACCCAACGACACCATCGTTTTTGCGGCTCCGCGCCCTGATGTCAGACGTTGCTCTTCCGTGCGCACGGGGACCAGACTTTGTACATGCTGGAACGCGGGGAATTCTTGCAACAGGCTCGTGGGTTCACCTGTTTTTGCATCTTTAACAATGACGCCACCGGCTGGGCTAACGGACTGTGCGGTGATAGCGGCCAGACGCATTGCTTCGCTGTTAATCCAGCGGTTATGGTAAGAATCGTCACGCAGAATGACCGGACGTCCGTTACTGACTTTATCCAATTTAGCCAGCGCTTCAGCGGTAGAAAGTTCCGCCATACTCGGGCTGCCCCAGGCCGAGCCGATCACCCATTCTCCGGGACCAGCTTTTTTCGCACATTCACTAACCTGACTCAGAATGTCGTCCAGTGAGCTTGTTTGTGCGAAGTTACAGGAATAAATATCTTCATAGCCACCGTCTAATGGATGAGCATGGACATCATTAATACCCGGCATTGCCATACTGCCATTGAGGTCAACCACCTGCGTTTTCGGGCCGATAAACTCTGCTGCCTGTGCATTTGAACCGATGAAAACATAGCGGCCATCGCGTACTGCGACGGCTTCCGCCCACGGCTGACCTTGATTAACGGTATAAATACTGCCATTACGTAAAACTAAATCGGCAGTCGCTGCTGTTTCTGCTGCCATTAGCGCGGGTGAGGAAAAAAGCAAACCTGAGACGGTGACAGCAAGCGCAGCGAGCCTGAAAGAATAGCGTCCTGTTGCCGCGTGGTTAGCCTGTGTCGAGGATGTGTGGTTGACAGTACTTTGGGATTGATTCTTGTTAGCGGTGCGGTGTGCACTATTTTTTTCCATACGTTATATCTCCATATATAGCGTTTACACCCCATTGATAAGGCTTTGCTATTTTTCAGTAGCGATGGAGAAATAACTGCACCGATTGTGCTCTGCTTATACTACTGAGCACGAAACGCACATGATGTGATGATTTCCTTGGTTGATTGTTTCTGTTTGGTTTTTCTATACACCACAAAATGAAAAAACCCCGATAAATCGGGGTTTAATAGGATGTTTTGATAAACGGCGTTGATAGGCGAGCCGCTGTTAGAACGGAATATCGTCGTCGAAATCCATTGGGGGTTCGTTGCTTTGCGCAGGGGCGCTATTTTGCGCTGGGCGCTGCTGAGCTTGTGCGCCACCGCTGAACTGGTTGCCACCCTGCGGTTGCTGAGGTTGACCCCAGCCACCTTGTTGCTGGCCGCCACCTGCATTACCACCGCCTGCGGGTGCGCCGCCGCCCTGACGTCCACCCAGCATTTGCATGGTACCGCCGACGTTAACGACCACTTCGGTGGTGTAACGCTCTACGCCAGCTTGATCGGCCCATTTACGGGTTTGCAGTGCGCCTTCGATGTAGACTTGAGAGCCTTTACGCAGGTATTCACCCGCCACTTCAGCCAGTTTGCCGAACAGAACCACACGGTGCCATTCGGTCTTCTCTTTCTGTTCACCGGTTTGCTTGTCACGCCAGCTTTCCGACGTAGCCAGCGTGATGTTGGCAACTGCACCACCATTCGGCATATAGCGGACTTCCGGGTCTTGACCCAGGTTCCCGACAAGAATCACTTTATTAACGCCTCTGCTGGCCATGCTCGTATCTCCTGATGAATCGATAGATTTATTTTAAGTCTAAACGATCAATCTTACCATGTGGAAAACTCTCTGTCATACCTGCGAAATGGCTTCAGAAATGAAAGTCAGATTTGCAGCGTTTGCAAAGTAAACGGGTTTAACACTGGATATTCATTCAGTTTTTTTTGTGCCATAATTGCTCGTTTCGTACCGGTTCTCTCCGTTCGGGAGACGATGACAAACCGTTTTTATTCCGGGAAGTGTGTGAATGGATAAGATCGAAGTTCGTGGTGCTCGTACCCATAATCTAAAGAATATCAATCTGATAATCCCCCGTGACAAGCTGATCGTCATCACTGGTCTGTCTGGTTCGGGTAAGTCATCGCTGGCGTTTGACACGCTGTATGCCGAAGGGCAGCGGCGCTATGTGGAATCTCTCTCCGCTTACGCCCGTCAATTTCTGTCGCTGATGGAAAAACCAGATGTCGATCATATAGAAGGGCTGTCGCCCGCCATCTCTATCGAACAGAAATCCACTTCACATAACCCGCGTTCTACGGTCGGGACGATTACCGAAATTCATGATTACCTGCGTTTGCTGTTTGCGCGCGTGGGTGAGCCGCGCTGCCCAGAGCATGATGTGCCGCTGGATGCGCAGACGGTCAGCCAGATGGTGGACAACGTGCTGGCGCAGCCAGAAGGCAAGCGCCTGATGTTGCTAGCGCCGATTGTGAAAGACCGCAAAGGCGAACACAGCAAGACGTTGGAAAATCTGGCGTCACAGGGCTATATCCGGGCCCGTATCGACGGCGAAGTGTGCGATCTGTCCGATCCGCCGAAGCTGGAATTACAGAAAAAGCACACCATCGAAGTTGTCGTCGATCGCTTTAAAGTGCGTGAGGATCTGGCGCAGCGACTGGCAGAATCATTTGAAACCGCACTGGATTTGTCCGGTGGTAGCGTGGTCGTCGCCGATATGGACGACCCAACGCAGCCTGAACTGTTATTTTCGGCGAATTTTGCTTGTCCAGTGTGTGGCTACAGCATGCACGAGCTGGAACCGCGTATGTTTTCGTTCAACAACCCGGCGGGCGCGTGCCCAAGCTGTGATGGTCTGGGCGTACAGCAGTTCTTCGATCCGGTTCGCGTAGTGCAAAATGCGGAGCTGTCGCTGGCGGGTGGGGCGATCCGCGGCTGGGATCGTCGCAATTTCTACTATTTCCAGATGCTGCGCTCGCTGGCGGAGCACTACAAATTTGACGTCGATGCCCCGTTTGGAGACCAGAGTGCCGAGGTGCAGAAAGTGATTCTGTACGGTTCCGGTAAAGAGAACATCGAATTCAAATATATCAACGATCGTGGCGACACCTCAGTACGCCGTCATCCGTTCGAAGGCGTGCTGCATAACATGGAGCGCCGCTATAAAGAAACGGAATCCACGGCGGTGCGCGAAGAGCTGGCAAAATTCATCAGCAATCGCTCCTGCGCCAGTTGCGGCGGGACGCGTCTGCGGGAAGAAGCGCGTAACGTGTTTGTTGAGCAAACCACGTTGCCGCAGATTTCTGATATGAGCATTGGCCATGCGATGACGTTTTTTCAGAATATGAAGCTTAGCGGGCAACGTGCCCAAATCGCCGAGAAAGTACTGAAAGAGATTGGCGATCGGCTGAAGTTTCTGGTGAATGTGGGGCTGAACTATTTGTCGCTCTCCCGCTCGGCGGAAACGCTGTCCGGCGGCGAGGCGCAGCGTATTCGTCTGGCGAGCCAGATCGGTGCCGGGCTGGTTGGCGTGATGTACGTGCTGGATGAGCCGTCTATCGGCCTGCACCAGCGAGACAACGAGCGCCTGCTGGAAACGCTGGTTCATCTGCGCAACTTGGGCAATACCGTCATTGTGGTGGAACACGATGAAGACGCGATTCGTGCTGCTGACCATGTGATTGATATCGGCCCCGGTGCGGGCGTGCACGGTGGACAAATTGTCGCCGAGGGCACGATGGACGAGATTATGGCGGTGCCGGGTTCGCTGACGGGGCAATTCCTCAGCGGTAAGCGCAAGATCGAAATTCCAAAACAGCGCGTACTTGCGGACCCGACTAAAGTGCTGAAGCTGATTGGTGCGAAGGGCAACAACCTGAAAGACGTCACGCTGACGCTGCCAGTTGGCCTGTTCACCTGCATCACTGGTGTATCTGGATCGGGCAAATCTACCCTCATCAATGATACCTTATTCCCACTGGCGCAGCGCCAGTTGAACGGCGCGACGCTGGCAGAACCTGCCGCTCACCGTGAGATTCAGGGGCTGGAACATTTCGATAAGGTGATTGATATCGATCAAAGCCCGATCGGTCGCACACCGCGTTCCAATCCAGCAACTTACACCGGCATTTTCACGCCGATTCGCGAGCTGTTTGCTGGCGTGCCGGAAGCCCGTACCCGTGGCTATAACCCCGGTCGTTTTAGCTTTAACGTGCGCGGCGGACGCTGCGAAGCCTGCCAAGGCGACGGTGTCATCAAGGTCGAAATGCACTTCCTACCGGATGTCTATGTGCCGTGTGACCAGTGCAAAGGTAAACGTTATAACCGTGAAACGCTGGAAATCAAATACAAAGGTAAAGGCATTCATGAAGTGCTGGATATGACCATCGAAGAAGCGCGTGAGTTTTTTGATGCCATTCCAGCGCTGGCGCGGAAGCTGCAAACGCTGATCGATGTTGGCTTGTCCTACATTCGCCTTGGGCAGTCGGCAACTACGCTGTCCGGCGGGGAAGCACAGCGTGTGAAATTGGCACGTGAACTGTCAAAACGTGGAACCGGGCAGACGCTGTATATTCTCGACGAACCCACTACTGGCCTGCATTTTGCTGATATTGAGCAGCTTCTCACCGTTCTGCATCAACTGCGCGATCAGGGCAATACTATCGTGGTAATTGAGCATAATCTGGATGTGATTAAAACGGCGGACTGGATTGTCGATTTAGGGCCGGAAGGCGGTAGCGGCGGCGGAGAAATTCTGGTTTCTGGCACGCCGGAAACGGTAGCGGAGTGCGAGCAGTCTCACACGGCACGCTTCCTGCGGCCAATTTTGGCACGAGAAGCCCGATAGCGGGAATACGACGATGTGGATGCAATATGAAATCCGCCTGAAGCCGAAAGCCAGAGGCTTCCATCTGGTAACTGACGAAATACTGGTGCAGGTTACTGCGCTGCGCCAGATAAAAGTCGGGCTGATGCATGTGTTCATCAAACATACCTCAGCGGCGCTAACGATTAACGAGAATGCCGACCCCACGGTGCGGCAGGATTTCGAGAGCTTCTTTAATCGTTTAGTGCCGGAGGATGAACCATATTACCGCCATACGTATGAAGGCAGTGACGACATGCCTGCGCACCTGAAAGGCAGCCTGCTGGGAAACAGCCTCACGATCCCCATCACCAACGGATGCCTAAACATCGGCACCTGGCAGGGCATTTACCTGTGTGAACACCGCAACCACGGCGGTAGCCGCTCGCTGATTGTCACGCTGAATGGGGAATAACGCCACAATATGCTGCGCCAGTGATTTATTTCGATAAGCACTAAACTGCCTGTACGGCAGTGAACTGATGCGGATCTATTGCAATCAACTAAAACTTTTTCTAAGCTGCCTGTACGGCAGTGAACGAGTCACGCAGGAAGAGCGCGAACACCCTACTTTTCTAAGCTGCCTGTACGGCAGTGAACGAGTCACGCAGGAAGAGCGCGAACACCCTACTTTTCTAAGCTGCCTGTACGGCAGTGAACGCGCGTTATGTCATTCACTGAATGTCAGAACTTTTCTAAGCTGCCTGTACGGCAGTGAACTTTGCGTCGTCAGCACAGCACGGTAAGCAGCATTTCTAAGCTGCCTGTACGGCAGTGAACGTCGGAACAGAGGCCGATGAAATTGCGTTCATTTTCTAAGCTGCCTGTACGGCAGTGAACGTGACGATTACAGAGAACGGACTGCTTGTCCCTTTCTAAGCTGCCTGTACGGCAGTGAACATGGACTAGCTGTTGATCTCCTGCCGGTGGTGTTTCTAAGCTGCCTGTACGGCAGTGAACCATTGCGAGCAAATGAAATAGCGTCAGGATGCTTTCTAAGCTGCCTGTACGGCAGTGAACTCTGCCCGGTGTCTTTACTGTCAGACGGTAGCTTTCTAAGCTGCCTGTACGGCAGTGAACCCCGGCAATAACCAAATCGACAATATCTATGCTTTCTAAGCTGCCTGTACGGCAGTGAACGGTTCGCTAATGCTTGCGCTTGAAAATTTGCATTTCTAAGCTGCCTGTACGGCAGTGAACGTTCTAATTGCCGTTGGTATTGGCGCGATTGGTTTCTAAGCTGCCTGTACGGCAGTGAACAACAGGTTTTACGCGGTTCGCTCGTTGTTGTTTTTCTAAGCTGCCTGTACGGCAGTGAACATCAATAAATTAAGTTGGTGGCGGGGTGCTATTTTTCTAAGCTGCCTGTACGGCAGTGAACGGTAACACTCAACTGCCGGAAAAAATCAGTCTTTTCTAAGCTGCCTGTACGGCAGTGAACATCAATAAATTAAGTTGGTGGCGGGGTGCTATTTTTCTAAGCTGCCTGTACGGCAGTGAACGGTAACACTCAACTGCCGGAAAAAATCAGTCTTTTCTAAGCTGCCTGTACGGCAGTGAACTGTAGCCCGATCACTCTAACGATTTGTTTTATTAGCAGCAATCACCGTTTTCGCCGCAAAAACCCTTTTTTTCAGCCTAACTGTAACTCATTGATTTTTAATCCTGTGAAATAGACCAAATAAAAAGGGTCTGCATCTGGGTAATATTTTTTGCAGCCATCATTTTCCTAAGATATCTGTGATAGGCTGATTTTCGTTAGTTTTCTGAAAATTATATTTTTATTTATTAAATAGTTAGCCAGCGATTAATTTCGCTGACATCAGCGCCTATTATCTATAGCGGCAGAAAATACATTATGGATAACGTCTTTAGCCCTTCGGATTTAAAAACCATTCTGCATTCCAAACGCGCCAATGTTTATTACCTCCAACATTGCCGCATTCTCGTCAACGGTGGCCGTGTCGAATATGTCACGGAAGAGGGAAGTCAGTCGCTGTACTGGAATATTCCCATCGCCAATACCAGCGTTGTGATGTTGGGAATCGGCACCTCCGTCACGCAGGCCGCCATGCGAGAGTTTGCCAGAGCCGGTGTGATGGTCGGTTTTTGCGGCGGTGGTGGTACACCGCTGTTTGCGGCTAATGAGGCGGAAGTCGCGGTATCCTGGCTATCGCCACAGAGCGAATATCGACCAACCGAGTATTTGCAGGACTGGGTGAGCTTTTGGTTCGATGATGAGAAAAGGCTGGCCGCCGCCATCGCCTTTCAGCAAGTGCGAATAACACAAATTCGTCAGCACTGGCTAGGCTCTCGTCTGTCCCGCGAATCCCGCTTTACCTTTAAGGCCGATCACCTTCAGGCGCTTTTGGATCGTTATGAAAAAGGGCTAGCCGACTGTCGCACCAGCACTGACGTGTTGGTACAGGAAGCGATGATGACCAAAGCCTTGTACAAACTGGCCGCTAATGCCGTGAGCTATGGTGACTTTACCCGCGCCAAACGCGGCGGCGGCACCGATCTCGCTAACCGCTTTCTCGATCACGGCAACTACCTGGCTTATGGGTTGGCCGCCGTCTCAACGTGGGTCTTGGGTCTGCCGCACGGGTTAGCTGTGTTGCACGGTAAGACTCGCCGTGGCGGGTTGGTATTTGACGTCGCCGATTTAATTAAAGATGCGCTCGTGCTACCGCAGGCTTTTATTGCTGCGATGGAGGGCGAGGATGAGCAAGAATTTCGTCAACGCTGTCTGGCCGCGTTTCAACAATCCGAAGCGCTGGATGTGATGATCGGCAGTTTGCAGGATGTCGCCAGTAAGTTGAGTCAGGTAGCGCGATGAATATTCTACTGATTTCAGAATGCAATAAGCGTGCGCTGGTCGAAACGCGCCGAATACTGGATCAGTTTGCCGAGCGCAAGGGCGAACGCAGTTGGCAAACTGCCATCACGCTGGAAGGGCTGAACACACTACGCAAACTGCTGCGTAAAACGGCACGTCGCAATACGGCTGTTGCCTGCCACTGGGTTCGTAGTACAAACCACACCGAACTGCTGTGGGTCGTTGGCAATCTGCGACGTTTTAATGCGCAGGGAAGTGTCCCCACCAATACCACCAGACGGGATGTTCTGCGCACGAAAGATGAAAATCCGTGGCACAGCGCAGAGGTATTCAGCCTGCTGGCCGCCATTGCTGGGTTATTTCACGATATTGGCAAAGCCAATGCGCTATTTCAGGCTGGGCTTAGCGGCACAGGCCCGCACAGCCAACCGTATCGACATGAATGGGTATCGCTGCGACTATTTCAGGCCTTTGTCGGTGAGCAGGACGACAAAACCTGGCTAACCACACTCAGCACCATTACCCCAGAAGCAGAGGTCGCACTGCTGGCAACGCTGCAACAGGATAAGCCGACGTTCAGCGATAGCCCATTTCGCACCTTGCCGCCATTGGCACAAACCGTCGCCTGGCTCATTGTGTCTCACCATCGCCTGCCGGTGTTTAACAAATCGACAGAGCTTGCACCAAACAGCAGTCCCCCACAGCTCGACTATGCAGAAACATGGTTAATCGACCATCTTTCTCCGCAATGGAATGCACTCAATCATTGCAAGACCGATTGGGCATCGTCCGAGCGGGAGCAAAACTGGCAGTTTCCTAACGGAACACCGCTGCGCAGCGCGGTTTGGCGAGAGAAGGCGCGGAAATTTGCGGGGCGCGCACTGAAGCTGCCCTCATTTATGTATTTCAGCCAGTTAGACCAGCGGTTGACCGTGCATCTGGCACGTCTTGCGCTAATGCTGGCAGATCACCACTACTCGGCAGGAGCGGCGACGCTTGGCTGGCAGGACATCGCTTATCCGGTGTGGGCTAACACCGATCGCAAGACAGGGGAATACAAACAGAGGCTGGACGAACACTGCGTCGGCGTTGGGCAGAATGCTTTGCTATTGGGGCGCAGCCTGCCGCACCTGCGTGACACCCTCCCCGCAATTACCCGTCATAAAGGGTTCCGGCAACGTAGCACGCACCCGCGCTTTCGCTGGCAAGATCGCGCGTTCGACCTAGTCTGTTCCATCCGTGAAACCAGCAAGCAGCACGGCTTCTTCGGCGTCAACATGGCATCGACAGGCAGGGGAAAAACGTTCGCTAACGCACGAATTATGTATGGCTTGTCGGGTGAAGCCATCGGCTGCCGCTTCTCCGTCGCGTTAGGGTTACGCACGCTGACGCTGCAAACCGGCGATGCGCTACGGCAGCGTTTGAAGCTAGAAGAAGACGATTTAGCGGTGCTGATTGGTTCGCAGGCGGTGCAAGATCTCCATGAAATGCGGAAGGAGAATCAACAACGCCAGCAGAATACGCCACAGACCGGTAGTGAATCCGCCGATCCGCTGTTCTCTGAACATCAATATGTTCGTTACGATGGTTCGCTGGATGATGGTCGACTAAAAGCCTGGCTGGAACGCAGCCCCACTCTGCATCAATTACTGAGTGCGCCAGTGCTGATCACCACCATCGATCACCTGATGCCCGCAACGGAAGGGCTACGCGGCGGCCATCAGATAGCCCCAATGCTACGACTATTAACTTCCGATCTGGTACTTGATGAACCAGATGATTTTGGTCTGGAGGATCTTCCTGCCCTTTGTCGACTGGTTAACTGGGCGGGAATGTTGGGCTCACGCGTGCTGCTGTCGTCAGCCACGCTGCCGCCTGCGTTAATTCGTGCGCTGTTCGATGCCTATCTTGATGGCCGCGCCGCCTGGCAACAGGCTTACGGTACGCCCAATACGCCACTGAACGTGTGCTGCGGCTGGTTTGATGAATTTGACTGTCAGTATGCACAATATGGCGACGTGAAAGACTTCATGATCAAGCACGATGCGTTTGTTCATCAGCGGCTGAAAAATCTGACGAAGGATGAACTCCCGCTACGCTTCGCCACTATCGTACCGGTCAGCAGCCCCAGCAAAAAGGCGGACGAGGTTCATCTGGCTGTCGCACAGGCGATCCATCCACGGATGTTCGATTTACATTCTCAGCATCACCAACAGCATGAAAACGGGAAAACCGTCTCGCTGGGATTGGTCAGAATGGCAAATATCGATCCGCTGGTTGCCGTTGCCCGCCAGCTACTTGCGATGCCCTCGCCGCCGGACATCTGTGTTCATTACTGCATTTATCACAGCCAACATCCATTGGCGATGCGCTCCCACATTGAACAGCGACTTGACGCCGCATTGATGCGCAACGACATCAGTGCCCTGTGGCAGGTGGAAGAAATTCGTCAGGCAATAGAACACGCGCCGCAACAGCATCATGTCTTTGTTGTTCTGGCAACCTCAGTCGCTGAAGTGGGGCGCGATCATGACTATGATTGGGCGATTGTCGAGCCTAGCTCGATGCGTTCGCTGATCCAGCTTGCCGGACGCATATTGCGTCATCGGCAGGATAAACAGCATGTGCCTAAAACGCCCAATATCTATCTGTTTAGCCACAATATTCGAGCGCTTAGAGGAAAAGACATCGCGTACTGTAAACCGGGCTTTGAGTCGCAGGATGACAGTCTGGATACGCACGATCTCCATCAGCTATTACAGGAAAAAGAGTACCGCCACCTCAGCGCTGCACCGCGTATCGTGCAGCCAGCATCATTTACCAAACCGCTTTCACTGGTAGCGCTAGAGCATGCCGTATTGGGGAAAACGCTGCTTGGCCTCAAAAATCAAAAACTCGATGACCTAAAACGCCCTCCCGCTGCGTTCTGGTGGCGGGCACATCCTCACTGGAATGGCGAACTACAGCGGCGAACACCCTTTCGTCAATCGGCGAAAGATGAAGCGTACATCCTGTGGATCGCCGATGACGATGAAGAGCCCGTTTTCATGGTGCAGGACGATGGCCCCAGCGGCTGGAAGCAAAACGATATTGCTCGCCCCGTTACGCTGAACATGGCAGAAGGCGTCAGTGCCTGGATCGAGCCGGATTATCACGCCTTATACCAACGGCTGGCAGAAGAAAAGCAGTGGGAACTGAGCTGGGTGAGCGCCCGCTTCGGCGAAATTCGCCTGCGGGAAGAAAAAGACTGGTACTGGCACCCGCTGTTAGGGGTGTTTGGACAATGATAAGAATAATAACAGGAGGATGAATGGAAGATAACAGATTAACCAAGTTCATAGTCTCTTATATCGAAGAACGACGGCAGGATAAACTAGACGAACACGATAAAAAGGTAAAAACAGCACGCACCGAATTAAGTAGCGATGCCTTGGCAGATGCCGAATTAACACTGGCCGAGAAGCGCAGAGAGATCGAGAGAAAATATGAGGTGCGCAACTGGTTAACCGATGCCGCCAGCCGCGCTGGGCAAATCAGCCTGGTCACCCACGCGCTGAAATTTACCCACAGCGATGCCAGAGGCAGCAGTATCTTTAGTGCTAACACCGTGGCGGATGCCAAAACACTCTCCACCGCGACGCTGGTACAACCCGCCATCGATGCCGTCGGCAACGCAGCGGCATTAGATGTCGCCAAGCTGCTACAGACCGAATACGAAGGGGATTCGCTGGTCGCTGCCTTACAGCGTGGCGACCACCGCGCACTGGAAGCATTGGCCGAAAGTCCGGAACAGCTCGCACAGTGGTTGGCAGGGTTTCAGCAGGTGTTTACCGATCGCCAACCCAGTTCACATAAGCTGTCCAAACAGATCTATTTCCCGCTAGCAAATGGAGAATACCATCTGCTCAGCCCGCTTTACTCCTCTTCACTGGCACAGGCTCTCTATCAGCGGATCACTGCCGTGCGTTTTGGCGATGAGGCAAAAGCGATTCGTCGGGCGCAAAAAGTAAGCCAGTGGCACGATCAACTTTCTATCAGCTATCCCAATCTGGCAGTACAAAATATGGGTGGCACCAAGCCGCAAAATATTTCTGCGCTAAACAGCAGCCGCAGCGGTCGTTCCTATTTGCTCAGCAGCGCACCACCGCAGTGGAACCATATTGAAAAACCACCGCAGCAGCATGAATCCATTTTCCGGCCACGCGGCGAGGTGGATTATCACACCCGAGCGACGTTAGCGCAGATGCAGCGCTTTTTACTTAGCGTCAAAGACGTGGAAAACAATCGCGACATTCGTCAACAGCGCCTGCGTTACCTCGATCAGCTAATCGATCAGCTCTTCTTCTATGTCGCCAGCGTGCAAAATCTGCCTGTCGGTTGGAGCGCTGAGTCCGAACTGAAACGCGCCCAGCAGTTGTGGCTCGATCCTTATCGTGCAGATACGGATACGGTTTTCCGCCGTGAACGCGAAGCAGGGGACTGGCAACAGGCAGTGGCCTACGATTTTGGCCGCTGGCTGAACCGTCGCCTCAAGCATGAGAACCTGATTTTCGGCGAGGTCGAGCGTCGGGAATGGTCTACTGCAGCCCTGTTCAAACGTCGTATGCGTGAAGTGGAAAGCGCACTGAAAGAGGAGCTGGCATGAGCACGTTGATTATCCTGCGTCGTATCCAGGTCGAAAATGCCAACGCCATTGCCGGGCTGACCTATGGCTTCCCTGCCATTACGCATTTTCTCGGTTTTACCCATGCGCTATCGCGCAAGCTACAGGCTAGCCACGGATTGACGCTGGAAGGCTGCGGCGTGGTAAGCCATCAGCATCAGCTACACGCTTATGGTTCTAGTTGGGAACGAAGTTTTGCCCTGACCCGTAACCCGCTCACCAAAGAAGCCAAAACTGCCGCCTTTAATGAAGAAGGCCGCATGCATATGACCGTCTCGCTGTTAATTCGCTGCGAGGGACAGATCCCGGCGGATACCAAGGCACTCTGTGAACATTTGAAACAGCAGGCGCAATGCCAACGTCTGGCGGGAGGAACCGTTATTGATATCGAGCGGGTCAGCGTCCAGTCGTTACCGGTGGACGAAGCGGAAAACCGTGGAGTCATGCGCCGTCTATTACCGGGCTTTGTGCTAAGAGATCGTACCTCACTACTGCATCGCCATTTTCAGACGTTACAGCAGACCAACCCGCAAGCAGAAATGATCGATGCCTGGCTGGATTTTGCCGCTTTGAAGATGCAGGCAGAACGCGATCCTCGCGATAACGCCGTACAGTGGAAATACCTTCCCAAGCCTGGTGACGGCGGTTTTCTGACGCCATTGATGATTGGCTACCGTGCCATTTCACCGCTTTATGCACCCGGTGAGGTGGATAAAACCCGCGATCCACACACGCCGTTCTGTTTTGCCGAAGCCGCCTACGGCATCGGAGAATGGCAAGGGGCGCATCGCATCAGCGATATCCGCCAGATACTCTGGGAATATGACCACCAGAATGGCGATTATCACTGCCGCCAGTTAGCGGATACCGACTCAGCAGCAGAAGACACTTCCTACGAATTCGATTACTAAAAAGGACGATATCATGGCAAAAGCAGCAACGACGTTAAAGACCGCATCAGTACTGGCTTTTGAACGTAAATTAGCTAACTCCGATGCATTGATGTATGCAGGAAACTGGGCGCAGCAGGACAACTGGGCGGCCATTGCCATTCAGGAGAAATCGGTACGCGGGACGATATCTAACCGCCTGAAAAATGCCCTCACCAGCGACCCGGCCAAACTGGATGCGGAAATTCAAAAAGCCAACCTGCAAAAAGTGGACGTCGCCGCGCTTCCCTTCGGTGCCGATACCCTGAAAGTCGTGTTCACTCTGCGAGTATTGGGTAATTTGGCGCACCCCTCGGTTTGTAACGATCAGGATTACCAAACCGCATTGGGTGACATCATCACCGGATATGCTCAGGAACAAGGTTTTAGCACACTGGCGGCACGCTATGCAGAGAACATCGCAAACGGCCGTTTTTTGTGGCGTAACCGCGTCGGTGCAGAAGCGATCCGCGTCGTCGTCACCAAGAAAGGTGAACAGAGTTGGGAATTTAACGGTGAAGACTATTCACTGCGCCAGTTCAGCCAGCCAACGGGTGACCTTGCAGCATTAGCACTGGCGATTGAGGAGGGGCTGGCGGGTGACGCCTCGGCGCTTTTTACCGTGGAAGCTTATGTACAGCTCGGTAACGGTCAGGAAATCTTCCCTTCTCAGGAACTCGTGCTCGACGAAAAAGCGCGTAACGGTAAGAGCAAGATCCTCTATCAGGTTAATGCTGTCGCGGCCATTCACTCGCAGAAAATTGGTAACGCATTGCGCACCATTGACGACTGGTATCCAGCGGCTGATGAAGCGGGTCCGATTGCCGTCGAACCTTACGGCTCCGTAACCAGTCGCGGTAAAGCCTATCGCCAACCCAAAGAAAAAATGGATTTTTATACGCTGCTGGATAACTGGGTAATTAAAGGCGACGCCCCCATGCCAGAGCAACAGCACTACGTCATCGCCACGCTGATTCGCGGCGGTGTATTTGGTGAAAAAAGCGAATAAGGTGGCGGCATGGATCACTACATTGATATTCGCGTCCAACCCGATCCCGAGTTCACTGCGCCGCAGCTCTTGAATGCGCTGTTTGCCAAACTGCACCGAGCGTTGGGACAACTGGCGGATGGCAAGATTGGTATCAGCTTTCCAGAAGTGGGTAAAACGCTGGGAGAATGTTTGCGGCTACACGGTACGGCAGACGCGCTCTCTACATTGGAACAAACAGCCTGGCTGAAAGGGCTGCGAGATTACACGCAGATTTCCGCATGTAAAGCTGTACCCGATGGCGTGAAGTTTCGTACCGTTCGCCGCGTTCAGATCAAGAGCAGCGCCGAACGTCTGCGTCGCCGTTCCGTTAGCAAAGGCTGGCTGACAGCAACGGAAGCTGCCGCACGGATCCCCGACGCAATAGAGAAACGCAGCGCACTGCCGTTTGTGCAAATCAAGAGCTTGTCCAACGGGCAGATGTTTTTTGTGTTTGTGGAACATGGCCCGCTACAGAACACCCCTGCCGCAGGCCGTTTCTCTTCCTACGGTTTAAGTGCGGAAGCCACCGTCCCGTGGTTCTAACTCTTTTTTAACGGCCAACTGCAAGCTATTGATCTTTAATTGCAGTTGGTCCTTTAATAAAAAATAGTTTCTCAAAAGAAATATATTCTTTTTAATAATCTCGCAATTAGCGTAAAAACCTAACCGCTCGCTGCTACCCGTTTTCCGGTAGGCGGCTTATTCATGGTCTTAAGCACCCGCGTCTGGCTATTATCGAGGTAGTACTGCACCGGTGCTCAATGCGTTATGGCCTTTCAATAACGTATTATTGCTGCCTCTTTTCGTAATGCTTTTATGTAACTGGATTTTTTGATTGGGTGAGAAATTACGGTTTTGACGTTATTAATATTTAAAAATCGTCATTTTTCCGTTAAGGTACTCTTACAGGGAAATAATTCGTTGACTTAAGTAAAATTCAAGGGAGTGAGAACACGATGAAATACGATCCAGTGTTAAAAACGCTTGTTGATGATGATTATCGGTTAGAGGATCATCTTGATTTTAAAAAGCAGCATGCAGATATCAACGATCAAAAATTACGTGCGCAACTGAATGAAATAAATGACGATAACATTCATGCCATATTGACTGCGCAGGAAGCAACCTATTTTTTAAAAACATTGTGTACGCCAAATCCTAACCAATCGTGGAAAGATGCCATATTTGGTTGTACTGACCCTGTATCATCGTTTGCCGGTAACATTGCAGAAGCCGTGTCTGTAAGCAGAATCGCGATGGAGATAAAAGGATTCGGCGTAAAGGCAACTGAATATATCGGAAAAGATGGCAATAAATATATAAAACTATCTGGGTATCCAGGGGTAAGGCAATATTTAAATGCCACTAGATATTTAAATATTAGTCATAAAATAGTAGATATAGGGATAGGGACGAAAGGTATCGAAAGCGGTATTGCGGCTGGAGCGAAATTCTGTATTATTTTTTCAGCCGCTTATCGAACTATTGAGTTGATGTTTAAAGATGAATATGCATTAACCGATTTCTTTGTTAATTTAACGATGGACGCCGCGAAATTAGCGGTATCTATTGGAGCTGGCTGGGTAGCAAAAGTGGTCGCTACTGGACTTATGGTTTCTGGCGGTAGTGTTCTCGCTATTGCTATTGGTGTTTTTTTTGTAGGTGTTTTAGTTAGTGCAATATTATATGGGCTAGATAATAAATATAAAATAAGTGAGACGATAATAAAAAATTTAAAATCACATAAAACACACTACACACCATACCATGCCGATCAATTCTTTCATGCCTGGGGGAACTACAGCCGTGGTTAAAATAAATAGGCCGTTAATTGGTTCATTTGCATTATTTCTTTTCCTTGCTTCTTGTTGGGGATGTTGGTTCTCTTTAAGCGGATACTTCGCTTTCTTTGAATCAAATGATGTAATTATCTTCTCATGGAAAGTTGGTGTTATAATATTCGCTGTGCCGCTATTGTTTTATTTTTCATACCTGGCTTTTTATTCTGCAATAAAAAATGAACCTGCAAAGATGAATAATAAATTAGCAAACGTATTAGCAATGATAGCTATCTTTGGCGCGGTGGTTAGTTTGTGTTTATCAATATATGTATCATATGATCTTAACATTAAAAATTATAAAACGTGTCCAAAAATATCCTGGATGGATCCGAATAAATATGTAAAAAACATTGCTCTTTGTAAAGAATAAAAATGGTAAGAAAGTATGGTTTTTCATGCCAGGGGAGGTACAGTCATGGTTAAGGTAAATAGGCCATTAGTTGGCGCGTTTGCAGTTTTCCTTTTTTTTCTTTCATGTTTTATTAGCTGGATTTCCTTCAATGGATATTTGAGTTTTTTACAAAAAAGTGATGTGATCATTTTTTCATGGAAACTTGGTTTAATGGTATTTGGATCACCTTTGTTGTTTTATTTTTCATATTTGGCATTTTATTCAGCTATAAAAAATGAAGTACCTAAAATGAATAATAAATCAGCTAACTCATTAGTTATTGTGGCTATATTTGGTGCGATTTTTAGTTTTTTTTCATCAATTTATATATCATATGATCTTAATGATCAAGATTATAAAACCTGTCCTAAGAACTCATGGGTAGCTCCCACTAAGTATGTGAAAGAAATTTCTCTTTGTGATGAATGGTAAACAATGATCTGATAGGTTTTTATTTTTTTCAAGCTCGAGGTAGATATAGTCGTGGTTAAGGTTAATAGGCCATTAGCTGGCGCATTTGCAGTTTTTATTTCTCTATTGACATGCTTTACTGGTTGGTTTTCTTTTAATTCATATTTGGGGTTTTTACAGCTAAATAATGTAATTGTTTTTTCATGGAAAGTTGGGTTGATGGTTTTTTGTTCTCCATTGCTATTCTATTTTTCATATTTATTTTTTTATTCTGTAATAAATAATGAAGTGGCGAGAATTAATAATAAACTTGGAGGGGGATTGGCTATAATAATGATTGTTGGTGCTGTAATTAATCTGTTTTTATCTCCCTATATATATTATAGTCTGACAAGTCAAGGCTATAATGTTTGCCCAAAAACATCCTGGATGTCTCCGAATAAATATGTGAAAAATATTGCTCTTTGTAAAGAATGAATATGGGGTGAAAGTATGGTTTTTCATGCTTGGGGGAGGTTCAGTCGTGGTTAAGGTAAAAGTTAATAGGCCATTAGCTGGCGCATTTGCAGTTTTTATTTTTCTATTGACATGCTTTACTGGTTGGTTTTCTTTTAATTCATATTTGGATGTTTTACAGTTAAATGATACGATAGTCTTTTCATGGAGAGTCGGGTTAATGGTATTTGGTTCTCCTTTGCTATTCTATTTTTCATATTTGTTTTTTTATTCTGCAATAAATAATGAAGTGGCGAAAATTAATAATAAATTTGGAGGGGGGTTGTTTATAGTAATGATAGCTGGTGCTATAATTAGTTTGTTCTCATCTTTCTACATATCTTATAATTTTAGAGCTTATGGTTATGAATTATGCCCTAAAACATCTTGGATGGATCCCAATAAGTATGTGAAAAATATTGCTCTCTGTGATGAATGGTAAATAACACGAATGTCTAATGTTTTCTTATTTTCCTACCAAGGGAGAATCAATCGTGGTTAAAATAAATAGGCCATTAATTGGTTCGTTTGCATTATTTCTTTTCCTTGCTTCTTGTTGGGGATGTTGGTTCTCTTTAAGCGGATACTTCGCTTTCTTTGAATCAAATGATGTAATTATTTTTTCATGGAAGGTTGGTGTTCTGATATTCGCTGTACCGCTATTGTTCTATTTTTCATATCTAGCTTTTTATTCTGCAATAAAAAATGAACCTGCAAAGATGAATAATGAATTAGCAAATGTATTAGCAATGATAGCTATCTTTGGCGCGGTGGTTAGTTTGTTTTTATCAATATATGTATCATATAATCTTAACATTCAAAGTTATAAAACGTGTCCAAAAATATCTTGGATGGATCCCAGTAAATATGTGAAGGATATTTCTCTTTGTAAGGAATGATAAATAACAAGTACACCTGTTCGGGTGCACTTGTTATCAAGGATAGTAATTCCTAGAGGCTCATTTCCTCCCAGATACTGTAACCCGACGTTCCTGCGATCTTATGGTTCCATGCTATGGTTTTATATTTTAGCTGGACTTTTTCATACGGCATAATGTCGTTGTTATCGATGACGTGCGGATAGACGCAGGTGACATCGACAATGTTCGCATCCGTTAATGTTACTTCGTAATAAAGTTCTAACTGTCCAGCAGCATTGACGCGGTAAAAATAAAATGTTACATCCACCTTTTCATTATAAGAGATTGCCATCCCTAATAACGGAGATGACTTATCAATGGGCTTAATAAAATTAATGGGGTGATGGGCGACATTTTGATCGCGACTGATGCTATGGTTTAAGCCTAGTACTTGTATTTGATCTTCATGACCGGTTTGGTAGCGATTGCCAATTGAGTCGAGCGTTGAGCAACCGGATGAGATTAAACCCTGTTTTTGACCATTAATGCTGGCGTAAATCAAATTAGCCATATCAAATCCTTATGAGAAATATTATCAATAGGCTGGATGAATATATATCAACCATCAGCCTGGAAATAATACGGTTAATGTGGTTTCAAAGCAAAGCGATCCCTCATAAAAAGTGAATTTAGACCGAAGTGGTATTTATTTCTCGCCAGTTTAGCCAGATTCGCATATCAAATTCCAACTGGTGGTAGTCAGGGTCCATATGGCAACAGAGCTGGTAGAACGCCTTGTTATGGTCTTTTTCTTTGAGATGGGCGAGTTCGTGTATCACGATCATGCGTAGGAAATCTTCCGGCCCGTCACGAAATAACGTCGCTATTCTAATTTCGTTGTTGGACTTTAATTTTCCGCCTTGTACACGCGCCACAAAGGTATTGGTGCCCAGCGTCCCTTTTATCGGGTTCTGTTTATTGTCGTAAAGTACCTTGGATATCGCAGGGGCGTTCTTCAAATATCGCTGCTTCAATTCTGCGACAAATTGATAGAGCGACTTATCGCTCTGGATGTGATGGCGATCGGGATATCTTTTTTCCAGCCACAGGCCGAGCTTGCCTTGATCAACGAGGGTTTGAGCTTGTGCGACAATCGCAGGGGGATAACCATTTAGGTAGCGTAACGTAGTCATGAACGTTCTGATCAGTACAATACAAAGAAACGAATCCCTAACCGTAACAGCGGCTAAGCGAAAACAAAAGCCACAAGTTAAGCGAATTCACAACGGTGAGTCGGTTAAACCTGTGGCTTTATCATTTTACGGTTTACTGAATGGCGGCGAAAGCCGCTGCGACGCGCTGAACGTTGCTGTGGTTCAGCCCCGCCATGCACATACGTCCGCTGGCGATCAGGTAGACGCCGAATTCTTCACGCAGGCGGTCAACCTGTTCCGGGCTGAAGCCGGTGTAGCTGAACATGCCGCGTTGGGTGAGCAGGTAGTCGAAATTACGGTTCGGCAGCGCCTTTTTCAAGGCTGACACCAACTCCTGACGCATGCTCAGAATACGGGTGCGCATCTCTTCGACTTCCGCTTTCCAGTCGGCGTTCAACTGTGCGTCGTTCAGGACTTTAGAAACCACCTGAGCGCCGAAATTCGGTGGGGAAGAGTAGTTGCGGCGGACGGTTGCTTTTAACTGACCTAGCACACGCTGTGCGCTGTCGGCATCGTCACACACCACGGAAAGGCCACCGACGCGCTCGCTATACAGTGAGAAAATTTTCGAGAATGAGTTGGCGATCAGTGCCGGGACGCCCGCGCTGGCAACGGCGCGAATCGCATAGGCATCCTGCTCGATCCCGAGGCCAAAGCCCTGATAGGCGATGTCCATAAATGGAATCAACTCACGTGCGATGATGACTTCAATGACGCGATCCCACTGTTCGGTGGTGAGGTCAGAACCGGTCGGGTTGTGGCAGCATGGGTGCAGCAGCGCAATGCTGCGTGCTGGCAACGTTTGCAGGGTGGCAAGCATGGCATCAAATTTCACGCCCAGACTTTCACCATCGAAATACGGATAGGTGTGAACGTTAAAGCCCGCGCCCTCAAAGATCGCAATATGGTTTTCCCATGTAGGGTCGCTGACCCACACCTCTGAATCCGGGAAGTAGCGTTTCAGGAAATCTGCACCGACTTTCAGCGCACCGGAGCCGCCCAGCGTCTGGATGGTGGCGATGCGATTATCTGCCAGTGCCGCGTGGCTTTCACCAAATAACAGATGCTGGATCGCAGTGCGGTAAGGCTGTAGCCCTTCCATCGGTAGATAGGAACTCGCGCTCTGAGTTGGCTGGCGCAGGGCGCTTTCTGCCGCGCTGACGGATCGTAGCTGTGGGATAATATTCTGCTCGTTATAGTAGAGCCCGATACTCAAATTGATCTTATCTGCTCTTGGATCCTGTTTGAATTTTTCCATCAGAGACAGGATAGGATCTCCGGCATAGGTATCAACGTTTTGAAACACAGTGTAGCTCTCCTGAGTGTGTCATTTTATGGGTATCGTAACCCCGACGAGGGGGCAATCAGGCCGCGTAACGGCCGGGGCGATGATTCATCGCAATAATCAAATTCAGAATGGTTGCTCCCAGAATCGAAACAATCAGCATCGGTATGCTTACCACGAACAGGGAAGTCAGCACAATCACAACGTCAACGCCCATCTGGAATTTTCCCGCTCGCAGGCCGTATTTGTCCTGAAGGTACAGCGCCAGGACGTTAACGCCGCCGAGGCTGGCCTTGTGGCGGAATAGTACAATGAAGCCTATTCCCGTGATGATGTTGCCGAACAGCGTGGCGTAAAACGGATCGAGCCGATCAAAATGAACGAACAGCGGGTGCAGATCGGAAAATAAAGAAACTAAGCCGACGGCGCTAAAGGTTTTCACCGTAAATTCCCACCCCATGCGACGCACAGCCAGATAATAGAAAGGTAGGTTCAGCAGGAAAAACGCGACGCCAAAGGAAACGTTTGTCAGATAATGGACAAGAAAAGCGATACCTGCGGTGCCACCGGTGAGAGCCCCCGCCTGACGCAGTAGGATGATGCCAAACGATGCCATCAGCGTACCGATCAGTATCGCCAGCACATCTTCCAGCCGCGTATGTGATATTTTTTGTGTGGGAATAACGTTATCCATGGTGAGCACTCAACAGAGGGTCGTAAAAACATGTGCTTACCCAAGCAAGAATCACACCAGATGATACCGCTTAGCGGCTGGTTTGCGCGAAAGACCTGCGGTAATAAGAGCAACGTATTGAATTATATAGATGAAAATTATGCGTGATTCGTGCGTTAAATTCTGATTTATTGGTATTTTCGTGCAGTTAATTGTTTTTTATTGCGTAAATAATTCATCTCTATGCACCAAATAGGCACTGTTGCCCCAATTTAGGGCAACGCAGGGGGTTCTGGTGTCACCAAACCGTTCTCTTTGAGACGGTTCAAGACGACTGAGGTTTTCAGATGCGCGACACTCTTGTTCTGCGACAGAATCTGGCTAATCAGCGTGCTGAGCCCAGGCAGATCCGCGACGGCGACTTTTAACAGATAATCGGCATCACCCGTCGTCTTATAGGCATCGATAATCGCATCCACTTCCCCCAGCATCTGGTGAAAGCGTTCAACGTATTCGCTGGTGTGGTTGATCAGCCGCACCTCAATTAACCCCAGACATTCCAGACCAACGGCATTCGGTGACAGTCGGGCATGATAGCCGAGGATCAGTTGTGCCTGTTCCAGCGCGATGCGACGGCGGGAGCACTGTGAGGCGGAAAGCCCGACCAACTCACTCAGTTCCTGATTGGTCAGGCGGCCGTTGGTTTGCAGCAGCGTCAGAATTTTCAGATCGAAATCATCAATGTTGTACATCGCGTTCCCTAAACAGTGTCAGACGGTGAGCCAAACAGACTACCAGTTTTTTAGGCCGTGTTGCCTATGAGTTTTTTATTCCTGACTTTAGGAGAGTTTTATTTTCTTCACTGCCTGTTCGGTAGTGAACTAATCGGAGCCTATGCAGTAATCGAGGACTCATTTCTAAGCTGCCTATGCGGCAGTGAACATGAAATTACTTGCTAATTGATAGTATTCATCTTTCTAAGCTGCCTATGCGGCAGTGAACGTTAATACAGATAATTATCGAGTTTTTAAATCTTTCTAAGCTGCCTATGCGGCAGTGAACCGTAAGAATTTTATGCTAACCACCAGATTATTAAAGAGAATATCCTGTTTTCTCAGAAAAACCCTTTTTTATGGCTGCGGAAAAAGGTGATTATAAATCAGTAAATTACGACTGTGCGTTAAAAAAGGGGGTGAGAAGCAGTACGCGACAGGCTCTATTCTCCATCCCGTCTGATCTCCCCCCATCACTCCACAATGATCCGTTCGTCACCCTCTCCCAGACAGATACTTAACTGCTGCCCGTCAGGGCTAAAGGCGCAGTAGGGTAAAGGTTCACGCAGATAGAGATGCAGCGGGAGTACCAGATAAAGCGCGATCAGTACGAATGCGGCGATTGTTTTGGCGGTGATTGTGTTTGTGGAGAGCGTTTGTTGGGGCGCGATTTTGCTCTGCGCTGGGCTATGAGGATGAGGTCCCGAATTGCGCTGGGCGTGCCGATATTTCACGATGCCGATAGTGGTCATCGCTATGCCCACCAATATGGAAACATGCAGTTCGCCAGGCGTCGGAGAAAGTATCAGTTCCTCGTTTTCATAATCCTGCCAGTATTGAATACGCCACAGCGCACTGATACCGATTTGCACCAGCCCTGCTAATATCAAGGCAACACGCCATCCCGAGAGTCGAAAAAGCGCCAGAAAGCAGAACCCTAGCGCGGCGCAAGACCAGTAAATCAGATCGAATATCGCACCGAACATACCGCCAAACAGTGTGCCGCCAACATCAGTCGGTTCCAGCGTATAAAAATTAATGAGCGCAAACAGCGTCAGGATAGCGGATGCGGCAAGCCAGCTTGCCGCATAGTAAAGGATCAGGCCGAAAAAACGGGATGGTTGGGGCATCTGGTGCATCCTTACACAAAATAGATCATATACTCGTAATACTTCAAGTTGCATGTGCGTTGGCTGCGTTCAAATACTCGGCCCGTCGTGGGCCTCGCTCTGAAGAGCCGCTGCAAGCAGCGTTCAAATCTGCTCCCGGCAGATTTGTCACCCGAATCACTTACTTGTGTAAGCTCATCGGGATTCCCTCTCTTGCGGCGTTATTCGGCCTTATGGCCTCACCCCTTCGGGGTCAGCGCAAGCGCTGTTCAAAAACACCTTGCCGTTTTTGTCCTGAAACTCGAATTATTTGGAGTATATGTATTATTATGATTTTTTATTAATTATCCGTGTATTCCAACGTGGCGCGCTGTGTTAAGCGGGTAATCAGCTCATAGGCGCTGACGCCCGTGTGTGCAGCAATACGCTCAACCGATAGCGCTGGCCCCCAGAGAATAGCCTCATCGCCCACCTTATCCTGTGCATTTGGTCCTAAATCAACGGTGATCATATCCATCGATACGCGGCCAGAAAGTGGCACTTCGCGCCCGTTGATGAGCACGGGCGTACCCGCTGGTGCGCAGCGAGGGTAGCCATCACCATAGCCAACGGCCACAACGCCCAGACGCGTATCGCGCGGGCTAGTCCAGGTGCTGCCATAACCGACGGCTTCCCCTGCTTTGTGCTCGCGAACGGCGATCAGGTGGGAGGTAAAGGTCATGGCTGGCTGAAAGCCAAAATGTGTGGCGTCTTCGTTATCCAGCGGCGACACGCCGTAGAGAATGATGCCGGGGCGAACGCGATCGCGGTGCGCTTGCGGCCATAGCAGAATGCCACCGGAGGCGGCGATGGACTGTGCGCCGGGTTTGCCCTGTGTAAAGGCATCGAAGCAGGCCAACTGGCGTTCGGTGGTTCCTGCTTCGGGTTCATCCGCACGGCAAAAGTGGCTCATAATATTGACTGGCTGCACCACATTGCGACATTCGGTCAGGCGTTGCCAAAATGCGTCGGCCTGTTCCGGCAGAACGCCGAGACGGTGCATGCCAGTATCGAGCTTCATCCATACGCGTACCGGTTGCGGCAGCGTGGCCTGCTCCAGTGCGGCAAGCTGTTCTGGGCTGTGAACGGCAGTTTCTAGCTGGTGCTCAACCAGAAGCGGGAGATCGTCAGCGGAGAAAAAGCCTTCCAGCAGGACAATAGGTTTGGTGATGCCCGCCGCGCGAAGCGCCAGCGCTTCGGAGAGTCGCGCGACGCCGTAACAGTCGGCATCGCAGAAGGTGTGGGCGGATTCGATCATGCCGTGGCCGTAGGCATTGGCTTTCACGACGGCAACGACCTGGCTGCCAGGCGCTAGCTGGCGGATACGTTGCAGATTGTGGCGTAACGCACGCCGACTAATGACGGCAGTTGCCGTTTTCATTCTTGGTCCTTAGTGCAGTGTTGTCATTGCTGAGCGCTGCGTTATTCATCGTCATATTGTGGGCCGGCATAGTTATCAAAGCGCGACCACTGCCCGTTAAAGGTCAAACGAACGGAGCCAATCGGGCCGTTACGCTGTTTCCCCAAAATGATTTCAGCGATGCCTTTCAGATCGCTATTTTCGTGATAAACCTCATCACGATAGATAAACATAATCAGGTCGGCATCCTGCTCTATGGAGCCGGATTCACGCAGATCTGAGTTGACCGGGCGCTTATCGGCGCGCTGTTCCAGACTACGGTTAAGCTGCGACAGGGCGACGACCGGGACCTGTAATTCTTTTGCCAACGCTTTGAGTGAACGAGATATTTCTGCGATTTCCAGCGTTCGATTGTCCGACAATGACGGTACACGCATCAATTGCAGGTAGTCGATCATGATCAGGCTGAGGCCGTCATGTTCACGGAACACGCGGCGAGCACGGGAACGGACGTCGGTTGGTGTCAGGCCGGAAGAGTCATCGATGTACATGTTGCGCTTTTCCAGCAGGATCCCCATGGTACTGGAAATACGCGCCCAGTCTTCATCGTCCAACTGACCGGTACGGATACGGGTCTGATCCACGCGGGACAGAGACGCCAACATACGCATCATGATCTGTTCGCCGGGCATCTCCAGACTGAAGATCAGTACGGGTTTGTCCTGCATCATCGCCGCGTTTTCACACAGGTTCATGGCGAAGGTCGTTTTACCCATCGATGGGCGCGCCGCGACGATGATCAGATCGGATTTCTGCAGGCCAGCAGTCTTTTTGTCCAGATCCTGATAGCCAGTAGAGACGCCAGTTACGCCGTCGTGTGGGCGCTGATACAACTGTTCGATACGGGAAACCGTGTCTTCCAGAATGCGGTCGATACTTTTCGGACCTTCGTCTTTGCTAGCACGGTTTTCGGCGATCTGAAAGACGCGGGATTCCGCCAGATCGAGCAGCTCTTCACTGCTGCGACCCTGTGGATCGTAACCGGCATCGGCGATCTCATTGGCGACAGAGATCATCTCACGCACCACGGCGCGTTCACGCACGATGTCGGCGTAGGCACCAATGTTGGCGGCGCTTGGGGTGTTTTTTGCCAGCTCGGCCAGATAGGCGAAGCCACCGGCGGATTCCAATGAGCCTTGCAGTTCGAGCGATTCGGATAACGTAATCAGGTCGATCGGTCTGCTCATTTCCAGCAAACGATGCATTTCGGTGAAGATCAGGCGATGGGCGCGGTTATAGAAGTCGTTGGCGACAACGCGCTCGGCGACGTTATCCCAGCGTTCATTGTCGAGCATCAGGCCACCCAATACCGATTGTTCCGCTTCCAGCGAATGTGGCGGAAGTTTCAGTCCTTCCATTTGGCGGTCACGGGGTTCATTCGATTTATTGGTGGGTCTTTTCTCTGCCATGAAACGGATTCTTTACCGGTTGATTTGCCATTAGATAAGGGGGCATTGTATATGCCGCACGTCCGAAATAACACAGTATACCCGTCATACTTCAAGTTGCATGTGCGTTGGCTACGTTTAAATACTCGGCCCGTCGTGGGCCTCGCCCTGAAGGGCCGCTGCAAGCAGCGTTCAAATCTGCTCCCGGCAGATTTGTCACCCGAATCACTTACTCAAGTAAGCTCATCGGGACTCCCTCGCTTGCCGCCTGCCTGAAACTCGAATTATTTAGGGTAGACGTCTTATAGAAAGACAATAAACCTGTCACGATTAAGGAGATAACATGGCAAAACGCGTTCAGTTCCGGGCTTATGGTGGTCCAGAGGTGTTGCAATATGGGGATTTCACGCCTACCGAACCCGCCGTGGGAGAGGTTCAGGTGGAGAACCGCGCCATCGGCATTAATTTTATCGATACCTATATTCGTAGCGGCTTGTATCCTGTGCCTGATTTGCCTTCCGGGCTGGGAACCGAAGCCGCGGGCGTTGTGACGAAAGTGGGGGCAGGGGTTAACGTGCTGAAAGTCGGCGATCGCGTCGTGTATGCGCAGTCCGGGCTGGGCGCGTATAGCGAGGTGCATAACGTGGTTGCGGAGAAGGTGGCGCTGCTGCCGGATGCCATCAGCTTTGAGCAGGCGGCGGCCTCTTTCCTGAAAGGGCTAACGGTTTACTATCTGCTGCGCCAGACGTATGACATCAAACCGAATGAAGTCTTCTTGTTCCATGCCGCTGCGGGCGGCGTTGGGCTGATTGCCTGCCAGTGGGCGAAGGCGTTGGGGGCGAAGCTGATCGGGACGGTAGGTTCCGATGAGAAAGCGGAGCGCGCAAAACAGGCGGGGGCCTGGGCGACCATTAATTACCGCACCGAGAATATCGCGCAGCGTGTCGCAGAACTGACCGATGGGAAGAAGGTAGCGGTCGTGTATGACTCGGTCGGGAAAGATACCTGGGAAGCCTCGCTCGATAGCCTGCGCCGTCGCGGATTGATGGTCAGTTTCGGTAACGCTTCTGGGCCGGTGACCGGCGTCAATCTGGGCATTTTGAACCAGAAAGGGTCGCTGTACGTGACGCGCCCTTCACTGTTTGGCTATGTGACGAACCGTGCTGAACTGGAGCAGGCCAGTAACGAACTGTTCTCATTGATTGCCAGCGGGGCGATGACGGTAGACGTGCCGCAGAATCAGAAATTCGCGTTAGCGGATGCACAAGCGGCCCATCGGGCGTTAGAAAGTCGTAGCACGCAGGGTTCATGCCTGTTGATTCCGTAATGGTTTAGGAAGGTTATCGTGCGTGTTGCGGTAACCTTTGCTTTTCTTCACTTGGCTGGATGGGTTACGGTTTATTTGCCGTGCCCTTCCGTAGAAGAAAAGATGGCTGCCCGTAGTATTACTTATTAACAAAAAAACCAAATCAACGTGTTTGTTTTTTAAACATGCCTCTGTAGGATTTGACGAAAAAACAGGCTCAGACGTTTATCCAAATTCTCTGTTTTGTTCGTTGTCTGCGCCGTGCATTATTTCTCTACCTCTTCGCTATCTCGATTGTTGTTTTCACAGGTGATGCATTCACCTGCTTTTGAACATACATAAAGAAGGATGCGAATATGAGATCCATCAAACGCCTGCCAATGCCCCCAACCCGAGGTGTTCTCGGGCATGTTGATTACTTAAAACGTAGTGACATCCACTTACAGATGCTGCGGTGGAAAGCGCAGTACGGCCGCTTTTACCGATTAAGGCTGGGGCTGACGTCAGCGGTAGTGATTGCCGATACTGAATGGATTCGCACCATCATGAAATCCCGTCCCGACGAGTTTCGGCGCATCAGCAGTATTGAGTCTGTTTTTCAGGAAGCCGGGCTGAACGGCGTTTTCTCATCTGAAGGGGAACGGTGGGAGAACCAGCGTAAACTGACGGAACCGATGTTTCAGCCCGCCCATCTGAAGTATTTTTATCCCAGTCTCAGGAAGGTCACTTCTCGGTTATCCGAGCGTTTTACGATGCTGGCTGAAGCCGGAGAGACAATCGCGCTGGTGGATGAATTTAAGCGCTATACGGTTGATATCACTTCATTACTGGCTTTTGGTGAAGACGTGAATACCCTCGAACAGGGGGAAAACTCGCTATCACAAAGCTTACGCCACTTATTTCCCATCATTAATGAGCGCTGCGAGTCCCCCATACCCGTATGGCGCTACATCAGGAGGGCGCGAGATAAGCAGTTCGATGTCAGCTTGAGTCTGATTCGTGAGTACCTTGATGGATTCATTTATCGTCAGCGGCAGCGCATCCAGCTAAATCCGCAGTTAATGGACGCGCCTGAAAATATGCTGCAAGTGATGCTTGCCGAGCAAAGAAACAATGGGGCGCTGAAAGACGAAGATATTATGGCGAATGCGATTACGCTGCTTATTGCAGGGGAGGACACGACGGCGAATACGCTTACCTGGATGAGTTTTTTACTTTGCTCGGCCCCTTCGGCAGAAGAGTGCATTTTTCAGGAGTGCAAAGAGGCTGCTGATGGTGCAGGGGCGATCCTTCCGTGGCCGTTGCCGCGTATGCCCTGGCTCACCGCCGTGATGTATGAATCGATGCGGCTGAAGCCCGTCGCACCGTTGCTGTACCTTGAGCCAACTAAGGACACCGTCATTGATGATTTCCTGATCAAAAAAGGCACACCTCTGCTGCTAATGCTGAATGCGAGCGGGTTTGATGACGAGCTATTTCAGCAGCCCTATGATTTTATGCCTGAGCGGTGGCTTGAGCGCGGAAAGGCGGCTTTTTCCGATCTCCAGCCCTTTGGCGGTGGGCCGCGTATGTGCCCGGGGCGGTCGCTGGCATTAATGGAGATTAAACTGGGGTTTCACGCGCTGTGTAGCGGGTTTCGCGTAGAAGCTCAGCAGCCTGCATCGGCGGTCACCGAGAGTTTTGCCTTTACGATGACACCATCAGGTTTTCGCGTGAAGCTACACAAGCGCGAACAGACGCAATAAAAAAGCGTGATGGCGTGTGTCAGTGGAAGGCCGATAAGGGCAGGAAAGCTTGTTACTGAACGACATAGCCTAGCAATAATACCGACTCGTGAGAGTCGGTATTATTGCCTGAAAAGGCCTTGGCCGTTACGCTAATTTCATCAGACTGTAGTAGGGTACAGCGTGGTGATCGTCACGAAGGTGCCACTGTGTGGCTATTATTTCCCTGACGATGATGAAATCGTGTGGCTTGTTTGCCACCCTGTTTTATTTACCTAGTTTAGTTTGCTCACCCTTTAAACGATGAAAGAGCAACAAACTGTGGCGTCATCCTAGCAGCCACATCAGGGAAAAAATATCTGCTGGCGCACACTTTTGTACTAAAACAGATTGTACTAAAACTGGTCGAACTAAAATAAGACGCTCTTAAAACAAGGCGATACGAAGATAAGTTCGTGTTAAATACCGTGTTGGCCGTCATTTTTGCGCGTAATTCAGATTTTTCCCTTTTCTGATATTACCATTCATTCCGATTGCGCTGGCGATAGGTGTATTTTTGGTAGGTATAACGGTGCGAGTTGTAGACGGGCCGCCCGCTAAATTTGCGCCACAACCACACCCCCACGACGGCTAAAATTAGCCACGGCAACACCTTTATCGCCATGCTAAACAGGCCACCAATCAGCATAAAAAGGGACGCGACAAACAGTGCCGCAATCACACCCAGTAGTGACACGCCCGTCAACATCAGCATGATAAAAAAGCCAATAACGAAGAAGATTTCCAACATGGTGCGCTCCTATAGCGGTTAAACCGCAGAAAAATGAGTCTGCGTGCTACATAAGCAATTACAAGAATCGTGCCAAGATACGTCGCTGATAAGTAGTTGATTTATCAGCGACGCCAGAAAGAGAAATGAGAACGTATAGGTGGGTAATGCTAACTATTGGTATTTTTTAAACCAGATTAACCAGCGCCAACGCACGTTCTACTACCGCAGCGTCGGCACCGGGCTTGTGGGCGTTTTCGCTCAGGTAGCGTCGCCACTGACGAGCACCGGTGATGCCCTGAAACATACCGAGCATATGGCGCGTGATGTGGCCTAATGATGCACCGCCAGAAAGTTCGCGTTCGATGTAGGGATACATGGCCCGCACTACGTCAGCCAGATCCGGAGCAACGGCATCAATACCAAACAGTTCACGGTCAACCTGTGCCAGAATGCCGGGATTTTGGTAAGCCTCACGCCCCATCATCACACCGTCCAGATGCTGTAAATGCGTTTTGGCTTCTTCCAGCGTTTTGACGCCGCCGTTGATAGCGAGGGTGAGCGCTGGGAAATCACGCTTGAGCTGATAAACGCGCGGATAATCCAGTGGTGGAATTTCCCGATTCTCTTTCGGACTCAGGCCCGATAGCCAGGCTTTGCGCGCGTGGATGACGAAGGTATCGCACTCGCCGCGCCCAGCAACGGTTTGGATAAACTCGCACAAGAATTCATAGCTGTCTTGATCGTCAATGCCGATGCGGGTTTTCACCGTAATCGGGATTGAGGTGCTGTCTTTCATCGCTTTGATGCAGTCCGCTACCAGCGCCGCTTCGCCCATCAGGCAGGCGCCGAAACGCCCATTTTGTACACGGTCGGACGGGCAGCCGACGTTCAGGTTCACTTCATCATAGCCGCGCTGTTCCGCCAGTTTGGCGCATTGTGCCAACGCCGTAGGATCGCTGCCGCCGAGTTGCAGCGCCAGTGGATGCTCTTCTTCGCTATAGGCCAGGTAGTCGCCTTTGCCGTGAAGAATCGCACCTGTCGTCACCATTTCGGTATACAGCAGCGTCTGACCAGTTAGTTGGCGAAGGAAGTAACGGCAATGGCGATCGGTCCAGTCGAGCATCGGCGCGATGGAGAAGCGGTTAAGATGAGAGGCGCGGGAATCGGCTGATACTGCGTTGTTTTTACCTGATTTTACGTCGGTCATGGTTTGTCAGTCATCGTTTCGTGTGTTTTTGGCTGTGTGATCTGGGGCTAGCTCTGTTGGCGCGGGATTGTAGCACAGGGAATGGGGCGTGGCAGATAGCGATCTGGTTTCACATCGGGGAACCTGTGTCCTGTATGCGCGACAACCTGCGCTCAATAATTGAGTCACGACGCTGTTAACTAAGCGTAAATAAAGGTCACCTAAGCGACCTCATCAGCAGGCTTAAGGTTAGTAATGTAGTACGTTACTGGACGCTATTGTTATGTTTACTAATAAACTCGTCCTGTAACCGTTTGGATTCCTGAAGTTCTTTTTTTGACATGTTTTTTTCAATTTCTTGTGATTTCTTCTCAATCAGTTGAATTAGATTTTTTATTTCTGGTTTTTCAATTAATTCCTGATTTTTTTCACTTCGATTGAATACGGAGAACCAGAAATAAACCTGTAAATCATCCTTCTTAACGCCCATGCCATCAGTATACATTGCTGAAATCATGAGTTGTGCCATTTGCTCATTTTGTTCTGCGGCATCTTTCATGTATTTAAATGCTGTCCTGTAATTTGATGCAGTACCAAACCCCTTTGTATACATAATGCCGAGTTGGAATTGTGCGTCAACATTGCCTTGAGCGGCGGCTTTTTTAAACCATGGGATCGCTTTGGCTGACTCTTGTTCTTCAAAATACATGAAGCCAAGTTCGCATTGTGCATCGGCGTTGCCTTGCTCCGCCGCTTTCATGTACCAGGCTTTTGCCTGCTCGTCATTTTTCTCTACGTCGTTCCCCTCATTGTACCTATAACCCAGTTCCAATTGTGCGCCTGCATTACCCTCATTTGCGAGCTGCTGTATTTCCGCGAGAGGCTTATTCTCAAAATCGTCGGCTGTGGCGTATGCCGTAGACAGCCAAAGTGAGAGTGCAGTGGCAAAAAATAACGAAATAAATTTCATGTGTAATCCTTCACATTTTAATAAAAAAACGCCGATAAGGCGCAACGAATAACAATAACGGCTTATGAGCAATCTGCTATATCTTCGATACCGATGAATCGCGCACGCCGAGGGATATTTTAGCGGGATAACCCGCTAATTTAAAATGATATAGGACGGTATCGAGAACGAAAAGTAAAGGGAGCAGGCTATTGGCCTACTCCCTTGGGGAAGATTGGTCGCTGTGATTATGCGATTGCGTGGTTGACCATCAGTGTGAGCATGTTACGCCACGCTTCTACCTGGCCGAGGTAGTTTGCCGCGGGTATTTGTTGGAAATTCCCGTTGGCATCTTCTAGCGCAAAAGTAGGAAAACCTTGTCCGCGCACTTTTGCCAGAAGTTCCCGGCTGGCGTTGATATGCTGTGACAGTGTTTCTGCTCGAACAAACGCCAACTCCGTGCAGAAGGCATCGCCATCCAGGCCGATTGCTTCTGCACATTGACGCAGCACTGCGGTATCGACGATCTTGAGACCGGAAACGTAGTGTGCTTGCCCAATCTGGTACCGCATTGCCATGCCTTTGTCGTCCATGGCTTCCGCAGCCAGTACAGCAGCCGTCGGCGGCGCGGAATCCAGTACGCGCGCAGCAGCCCTTCGTAATAAGCTGCTCCGAAAGTCTGCCCGGTTAACTGCGCAATACGGCGATCGTGAGGGATGACATAATCGTGCCAATATGGGTGGTTACAACTATGTCATTCGTGACTATTGGGTTGGAACATCAACGGATACCCTTCAACAAATTACGTTAAGCGGTAGCCGTTCGTACACCACGATTAGTGGTGACCAGCAGCGTTTTTCATTTGAATGATGTTGTTTTTACCCGTCAAGCTGACTGATATAAAAATATTATAATCCGTCATTAACGCGATTTTTTACTATGCCTCGACCGTTTCGTCGAGGCTTTTTTGATCAAGACGTCCTGTGGATAAATTAATGCAGCTCAATTTCCCAGTCTTCATAAGGTGGTTCAACGGTAAAACTGGGATCGCAGTATTGCCGTAAATAGTCTGTTGCCCGTTTTTCGGCATATTTGGCGTTCAGTACGTTACCGTCTTCATCCAGCTCTAACACATTGGCGTAGATCGCGAAGACTTGTTCAAATGCGCTGGGCTCTTCACCGTACAGTGAAAGGTAATCGATGCCTTCAAGCGTATTTTGGGTGCCGCTAGCCATGAAATAGGCGAAGGTTCTTAATGCGCTGCTAAAGCTGTGGCTTAATTTCATTGTTAATCAGTCCCGTTATTGACTGCTTTGCGCATTTATAGCGCATCAATCGATGTCAGCCCGCCGTATTCATCAGAGTAAACGTATTTTCCGGCAGTTACGCTGGCAGCATAGCTCTCATGTTGCTTCCCTCTCAACGAGATGATGAATAAACGCGGGAGCGCGCGGATTTATCACGAAGGAAACACTTTAGCGGTTTAAAGGGATGAGATACAAACTGCATTGAGAATAAAAAAGGAAAGGGAGCAGGCTATTGGCCTACTCCCTTGGGGAAGATTGGGCGCTGTGATTATGCCGTTGCGTGGTTGACCATCTGTATGAGCATGCTACGCCACGCGTCTACCTGACCGAGGTAGTTTGCTGCGGGTATTTGCTGGAAATACCCGTTGGCATCTTCTAGCGCAAAAGTAGGAAAACCCTGTCCGCGCACTTTCGCCAGCAGTTCCCGGCTAGCGTTGATATGCTGTGACAGTGTTTCTGCTCGAACAAACGCCAGCTCCGTGCAGAAGGCATCGCCATCCAGGCCGATCGCTTCTGCACATTGACGCAGCACGGCGGTATCGACGATCTTGAGCCCGGAAACGTAGTGTGCTTGCTCAATCTGGTACAGCATCGCCATGCCTTTGTCGCCCATTGCTTCCGCAGCCAGTACCGCAGCCGTCGGCGGCGCGGAATCCAGCACGACGCTGGTATCACGCAGCAGTCCTTCGTAATACGCTTCCCCGAAGGTCTGCCCGGTTAACTGCGCAATACGGCGATCGTGAGGGATGACATAATCGTGCCACTCTGGGGTGATGGTTCGGCTATTGCTGCCTGTCATCATGCCGCCGCCGTGGAGAATCAAATCCAGCCCGTCAATCTCCTGCGCGGTCAGCGCGAGTGGGGCGGCGCCGTAGCACCAGCCGCACAAAGGATCGTAAATGTAATGTAGTCTTACTGCGGCCACTTCATCTCACCTTTCAGAACTTGCGCGCTCAGTTCAAGACCTGATTCTTCTTTCAGCGTCGGGTAGTGTTTTTTCATTGCTGCGATCAGCTCGGCAGAATCTTTACTTTTCGCCAGCTCTTTTTCCACCGTATCCAGATATTGCAGCGTGAACGTCACGTTCTTCAAGGTGTAATCCGTTGGCGCGATGAAATGGCCCGGTACGACGGTGGTCGGCTTCAGCGCTTCAATCGATTTCAGCGTTTCACGCCAGTGAACGCGAGATTCCGGTGTTTGGGTATCGGCAAGCCAGACGTGGATGTTGGCAGATACAGGAATACCACCGACAACAGCTTTCAGCGAGGGGATCCAGACGTAAGTGCGATCCGGCGTTGGCCCTGTCAGTCCTTTCACTTCCAGTTTTTTGCCGTCAACGGTAAAGCTATCGCCTGCCAATGGTTGAGGAACGACGATCTCTTTCGGTGCGTTTTCTTTCAGAACCGGGCCCCAGTGCGCCACTTTACCGTCTTTGCTGGCGTTGATGGCATCGATAGTGGCTTGGGTCGCAATGATTTTAGCGTCTGGGAACGCGGCTTTAATCACATCCAGACCGAAGTAGTAGTCAGGGTCGGAGTGGCTGATATAGACGGTAGTCAGTTTTTTGCCAGTGGCTTTGATGCGATCAACCAGCGTTTGGGCATCGTTACGCTGGAACTGGGCATCAATCAGGGCAACTTCTTTATCGCCGCTGATAATCTCGGAGGAAACCGGGAATACACTCGCTTCGCCTGGATTAAATACGTCGATTTTTAACTCAGCGGCGTTGGCAGCAGAAGCCAGACCTAGAGATGCAGCGAGTAACGATACGGTAAAAGCGATAGATTTAGACATGGTGATACTCCACAGGTATGACAGAAAGTGGGTTCATGTTATGTTGCATTTTTCGTACGAAAAACCGCAAAAATGGCAATTGTTTGTTGCATAAAACGGACTAATTTATGGATCGCATTACGGCTGCTGAAGTGTTTGTCACTATTATAGACCGCGGCAGCATGATCGCCGCGGCAGAGACGCTGGATATGTCCCGAGCGATGGTCACGCGCTATCTGGCTGAGATGGAGACGTGGGCGGGGGCGCGGTTATTGCATCGCACCACGCGTAAGCTGAGCCTGACGGATGCGGGGGAAAAAACGCTGGCGCGCTGCCGGGAGATGCTCGCGTTGACGGCGGACATGCGCGTCGAGGCCGATACTGGCAATGCCATGTTAAGCGGCTTGCTGCGACTCAGTTGTTCGCAGTCGCTGGCGCAGGGGGCGATCGGCATGGCAATAACTACTTTCCTGCGGCACCATCCTCGGGTCGCTATCGATCTGCAAATGAATAATCGGTCAGTGAATCTGGTTGAGGAGCGTATCGATCTGGCGTTGCGTATCACCAACGAACTTGATCCCAATTTGATCGCGCGCCTGCTGGCAGGCTGTGAGTCGGTATTGTGTGCGTCACCGTCTTATCTGAATGAGCATGGTATTCCGCGACAGCTTACCGATCTTTCGGTGCATAACTGCCTGACCTACACCTACTTTGGCAAAAGCCTGTGGCATTTTTCCCGCGATGATGAAAAGTTTACGATTCCCGTCAGCGGAAACCTGAGCGGCAATGAATCGCTTGTGCTGCTGTCCGGTGCGCTGGAAGGGGCGGGGATTGCACTGCAACCGCGCTACTCTGTAACACCTTATCTCGCCAGCGGACAGTTGGTCGCGCTGCTGCCAGAATATCGCCCGCAGGCGATGGGCATTTACGGTATTTACACCTCGCGCCGCCAGATGCCTGCTGCGCTGCGTACTCTGTTAGATTTTCTGGTGGACTGGTTTGCTCACGATGTGCGCTGGCGGACGCTGACCCAGAAAGCGGTGTAGCGAGCTAGGCGCTACTGTTGCAAGATCGGTTACTGTCGCAAGACCTGTTCCAGACGTGCAGGCACGCTTGCGGCGTACTGCTGGAGTTGTTCAATGACGGTATCGACGAGCGCCGACGCCGGGCGGTGCAGCGGGCGGATCAGGCTGACGGTAAAGGGGACATCGATACTGAAAGGCCGCACGACTACGCCGGAGGCCGCATAATCCAAGGCGGTTAACGGGTTAACGATGGATAGCCCGATGCCTGCCCGCACCATCGCACACACCGATGCTGCGCTGTGGGTTTCCAGCACCATCCGGCGAGATACGCCCTGATCCTGAAACAGCTTATCTAGCAACTGGCGATAGCTGTCGGCGCTCGACAGGCTAATAAAAGGCTGATGAGCAAAATCCTGTGGCGTGATCGCCGCTTTTTTCGCCAGTTGATGTCCAGCTGGCAGCACGCACACTTCATTCAATAACATCAGCGTTTGCCGCTCTGTACCGGCTGGCGTGAGGCTGTTTTCCGTTAACCCTAAATCATGGCGCTGCGCGGACAGCCATTCTTCCAGCAGCGGTGATTCCTGCGGAATGATATGCAGATTAAGCAGCGGATAGCGTGCCAGCAGCGGCTTGCAGACGTCAGGCAGTAGCGATTGTGAGAACACGGGCAAGCAGGCAATAGAAAGCTGCGCCTGCTGAAAACGGCGAATATCGCGGGCGGCGTTGACGATCCGCTCTAGCCCATAGTAAGAGCGTTGTACTTCTTCAAATAGCTCTAGCCCCTGCGCGGTGGGATAAAGCCTGCCGCGCAGCCGCTCGAACAGCGTCATCTGAATCAGCTTCTCGAAGCGTGCCAGCTCGCGACTGACGGTCGGCTGCGACGTATTCAGCAGCGCTGCGGCTTCCGTCAGATTCCCGGTCGTCATAACCGCATGGAAAATCTCGATGTGCCGCATCTGTAGTAACCTCTTATTTGCCATGCTACCATCCCTTATAGATTGCTTTCGTGGAGAATAGCACAGTGACCAAGGCATATAGTTACAAGCGAATAAGCTCTTTGAAGCAGGCTGAAGGGCAAGGGTTAGATAGGCAGGAAGATAGCGTCAACAAATGGTTGGCAGCTCACCCAGACGTGGTACTAGACACACGTTTCAGCTTCAGTGATATTGGTAAATCTGCTTTCAAAGGTAGGCATCTTGCTGCTGATGCTGGGTTAGGAATGTTCCTTGATGCTATTGAAAAAGGTCATATTGAAAAAGGTTCTTATTTACTTATAGAAGCCTTTGATAGGTTCGGGCGTGATGATGTTGATGACGCTCGTAACCGTATGGTCACGATTATCAAGGCGGGTGTAAGCATTGTCACATTAATGGATGGCAGAGAGCATAATGAATCCAATCGTGGTGATATTGCTTACATGATTACTTCGCTTCTCCAGATGCACGCAGCTCATGACTACAGCTTAAAGCTGGCTGAACGTGTGGGTAAGGCTAAGAGAGCAAAGCGCATCGCAGCTAAGGAATCATTAACTGTGATGAGCAAACAATGTCCTTCATGGTTGGATATTGTCAAAGATAAATGCGGTAAAGAGACCTTTATACATAACGCAGGAGCTAAAACTGTTCAACTCATCTATGCCATGCGGGAAAAGAATAGCGGGTTACCTGCTATCACTGCGTACCTTAATGAACATATTGAACAGTACCCACCTTTAACAAGGCAGAAGAAGACCAGAGTCTGGAGCCAGACTACTGTAAGGGACATTCTAAGAGCTGTTTCTGTGCTGGGTACACTACCTGAATCCAGACTTAAAGATTCTAATGGTCAGCCTAAATACCCTGCTGTGGCTGGTTACTATGGGCTACCAGTTATAAGCCTTGACCAATGGAATAAGGTTCAATCACTTAATGTTAATGGTGGTGGATACAAAGAACGGAGCTTCCCTCATGGAATTAATCTATTTCGTGGCTTAATTCGTTGTAGCAAGTGTGATGGACTTATGACAATCGAGGGTTGCAGGGCTGGCTATCATGGCTCTATAACATGCCGTAAACTTAGTGGTAAAGGCTGTGATGCACCACGATTACCGATGCGACTCTTTGAGGCTGCAATAGTTAACCGTCTGCTTATTAATATGACAACTGAAGAATATGATAAAACGCTACAGAAGAGCCTTAACACGCTGGTCACAGAGATTTCTGTATTAGGCGATGAGATGAAAGCCCTTCACACTGCAATGCGTTATGCTCGCTCTGAGGTCGTTATAGAGGATATTGTTAGCAGTATTGAGTCAATCACCAGTCTGATTACTGAGAAACAAAAGCAACTGGATTTGTTGAGGCAGCAGTCTACGAGTACAAAAAAACATTTATTTAGAGATTGTAACCTCAAGACCAACGAGGGGCGGATAGAAGCTCGCGGTCTTGTTTTCAGCTACGTTAAAAACATAACCCTTAATACCACTATGAAATCATGTGATGTTATTTTCCATAATGGAAAACGGGTGAATAACTTTAGCCTTGTGGAAGTTATCACAGGTAGTGAGCAGGCTTTACCAATACTTGAAGGTGGTTATTTAGATGGATGGTCTAACCTGATGGAAGATACAGGTACATTGGACTTCAAAGATTTGAATGACTTTAAATCAGAGAGTGAAGCTGTAAAGATTATCTTAGGTAAATAAAGATAAAGAGCGCCCCCCGATTGGGCTAGTGAGTATGATGAATAGCATTTGTGAGTAGATTTGTATAACTGCCTGTTTTTGTTATGTACTTCGATAGCAAAGGCAGTTATATAGAGTTATTTACTTGCGAGTTCTTTTAATTCACGGAACATCATCTGATATATATTTTCATCTTCTACTTGTTCAAGTTCCCTCTTGAGTAGTTCATCATCAGATTGATAGTTTTCCTCTGTTTTATGTGCAATACATATTGCTCTGCCTAAATTTGTCATCACACATAACGTGGCTTCTTCAGCATATTCAGCGAAGAATGAATAATCACCATTGTGCTCTTTAATGTAAGTGCCAACCAGCCAGACTCCCTTTTGCAACCATGCGTATTTATGGTTACTCTGCGGTTTGAAGTCTTCAGGTGCAGATTTAAGATATGCTACATCTACGCCTAATACGGCCATATCGTGCAGTGCTGTGTGGCTGTATCTTATCCTGTCTGGAGTAATATTTCTAAAGTTCATATGTCTTACTCAATGCTAGTGATAAAGTGAGTTTGAAAGTTACACCCATATTTCCCATCGCTGCAAGCTGTGTACTGTAAAGTGAATGCGCCACACAATCACGTAACAATTAATTAATGTTATCGGGCTATATAACCGCCAGTCTTTTAGCTTGACAAAATGTTAAGAAAATGTTAAATTTAACCTATCAGTTGAAGAAAGAATAACTACCACCAACCGTTATCCTCTATCCCGCAAAGATACACCTTCACTATATACCCTCTTATCTACGCCAATAATAATCGCTTGGTGATTACTTACGTCTGTCTGGTACTGGTACTACTGGATTTCATCATTACGATGAGGCCAATCTTCTGTGTTTGCGGCGCAGTCTGGTTGGTAGATGGCTTTTAAGTAATCACCAATCGATTTTTTTCGTCTGTAATAAACCACCGCAAGGAATACCCAATGAACAATCTCAGCGTAAGTAATGGCTCTAGCTCAAGAACACTGTCACCAATGTTTTTTAACAATTGTGGAGTGCTTGGGCGGAATCAAACAGTCACCTTAACTCACCTATCAGGTGCTGACCAAATCGCCCTACAGGGTATAACGCTAAGTGCTATGGCCTTGAAGGAGTCCCTTGCTAAGAAGCGTAAAGCACAGTCTGTAGCGAAGAATCCAGCCCGTAAACCACGCTCAGGCAAGGAAACACCGAATCTTTATATTGACTTATTCAGGCGTCTGAACAGCTACGCCAACATACCATCAGGTGTGGAAGATTTGTTCATGGGTGCAATCAGGCAAAACACCACGGGCAATTGCCATAACGCATACGTGGTTTTCAGTCTAATGAAATCACTGCCCATCATTAGCACTGAGGCTGTTTATGTGATGCTGAATCAACGCCGTGTTGATACCGAAATGGTAGGGGAACGATACGCGCAATCTCTTGCTGATGCTTGCCGTAATGTCATCAAGGTTTTCACATACTACGATGACATTATAGCGAACTATATAAAAGAACTGGAAAATGTGGACTGTCTGGAGTCTGAACAGTTCGACCTTTCAGAAGATGCGAAAGGGTATGAACTGGACAGACTGACAAGAGCGCCTATCACCAAAGAGCAGTTATCACAGAAATTGTTTGAGGCAGGGTTAAGTTTCGATGAGGTACAGCGCTATATCGCAGGTCACATGATTGAGTCCGGTAGCTCACGCTATCGTGTATCAAATGGTGGTCGGGTCACTGTTCACGGTGAGTCATATTATAACGAACTAGATAAAGAGAGACTTGAAAGTATAACTGTCCAGAGTCTGGAATGGTTATCTGACCTGAGCTGTTACGTTGATGTTGAAACTGGTGAAATGGTTGGCTGGTGACTCAATTATAAGTAGGTAAGATATAGAAGGGACTCGTTACAGTTATCTTTTCAGTTGTGTCGAGTGAGCGAGACACTAAGACGCGACGAGCAGGGCAGCGTCAAACAGATTATAGCGAACTAGATAAAGGAGACTTGAAAGAGTGACTTAACAGTATGGGCAGTTAGGCGCAGGGCAATAAAAGCCAAGCCAGATGTTAACAGAACTTTCAAGGGGAGGCTGTTAAGGATTTGGTCACACTAAAAGACTTCGCTATCTTGGATGTGATAGCTCTTTTCCTTGACCAGACACGCTTTACAGTATGCACCGATAACCCGTAAGGGAAGGTGAGATGTTAACAGACACTGTAAAGAATACTGTATAGATAGATATAGTAACCTGTAAAGGTGTTCGCCAAGCCTATCATAACATTTCAAAAGCTGTCATTAGTAAGAAGTGCTAACCACCTCAACCATCTGAATATCAAAAAAATATACTTAATACCCCATACCTTTAGTGACTCAATTAACAGGGTAATTAACAGGGAGTCTATCAACAAAATTTGCTCATTTATCTTAATGATTTCATTTCATGTCATTGATTTTATTTATATTTATTGGTGTTTGTCGGTTCGGTGAAATTAACAGGTTTTTCCTTTTTGCTACACACATCCCCCTTCTCGTTATAAAAAAGTGCCACAGAGCCTCTGTAAGCGATTCTAAGAGATTTTATCTTAAAGATTATGGGGTAATAGACTGACAGTCAAAACTCAACAGAGGGCTGTTTAGGTGCCTTCCTGATGGCGTCCTGAACAGTCTGGTCACAGTTGAGGTAAGGGCTGTTATGGTGACAGTTATGTTTAAGGTTGATTGTCCAGAGTGGAGCGAGTAGGCGAGCGACCATGAGTCATGATGAAATGACGAAGAACGTTTTAGTTTGGACAGTGACCTTTAAGGGTGGGGCTTTCTTCGCTTATCAGCCCATCAGTCCTCGCCTGCTCGGACTTACTGAACAGAAGGGCTGTAGATAGTTTGAATCGGTCTGTTTTAGGTATACCTCAACAGATACTGGTTTAGTGAACTGAATAACCCCTCTAAATGATTTATTGAACCAGTCAAAACAGACTGATATAATTAAACCACTCTAAACAGACTATCACGGTTCATTATCATGACTTCACGTGTTTATGCTTACCTCAGGGCTTCCACTACTCAGCAAGATGCAACGCGCGCCAAAGGTCAGTTGGATGAGTTCGCTACAGCCAACGGTATGACTATTTCAAGCTACTTTACAGAGAATGAGTCGGGGGCGTCTTTACAGCGTCCTGAATTGTTCAGGCTGCTTGAGATTGCACAGCATGGGGATGTTCTCTTAGTGGAGCAGGTTGATAGACTGTCACGCCTGAGCGGTGAAGACTGGAACAAGTTGAGGTCACTGATTAATGATAAAGGCGTTAGAGTGGTCGCCTTAGACCTGCCAACAAGCCACCAGCTTATAAAATCAGGTGATGAGTTTACTAACCGTATGCTAGAAGCGTTAAACGGGATGATGCTCGATATGTTGGCAGCAATCGCCCGTAAAGACTACACAGACAGGAAGAGAAGACAGACACAGGGCATCGTAAAGGCCAAGTCAGAGGGTAAATTTAAAGGCCGCCCAGAGGATACGCAGCGTAACGAGAGGATAGCAAAGCTGCTACAAGCTGGTATGTCCTACAGTGATATTATGGACACGGTGGAGTGCTCCAGAGCCACGATTGCGAAGGTAAGTAAGACCATTTAGGGTGATAACTCAACAGCATCTCTCTAAAACGCGCTGTAAGCTATTATAAGGGGTTTTACCTTGACGACTACAGGGTTGGTGGATTAATCATTAAAACTCAACAGAGAGCTGTTTAGGTGCCTTTGTGGGGTGTTTCATTGAATGATGCAGGGCTAAACAACCAACTCTCAATCTTACACCTGAAAAGCAGTATCGATACAGTTCACTGCACCCATCAATATATGTAAGTCATTGAGATATTTTAAAATTTTGCACAGAAAGGGTAATCACAGCTACCGACCACCAAGCGCATAGACATAGTCGCTCTAGAAACTACCCAGATACCCAGAAGATATTTTTAACTTTAATATCAATGTGTTGGGTGAATTACTATTCACATTTTTATGAAAAAAATAAAGAGGCACTATACCTATCTGGTTAGAAATACCTTGACATTATGTTAATAAATTGTTATCATTTTGTTATTGAAATACCTCTCCGCTGTAATCACTCCCTTCCTGTAAATATGAGATTTCCAATGAAGCTCCTTCCACAACACACCCTCGACTATATCAAACACACTTTTCAGCTATCAGATGATAAGCAAACCCTGCTTTGGCTCAATCCACCACCAGCCAGTTGCTACAGTGCAGTTTCAGGCCAACCTGTAAGGCTCTATAAGCAGCGTAAGGCATCTGGAGACTATGCGTATATCAAAGTAAGGAACCCCTACGGTGATAATCCAAAAGCAGAATTCTACCAGCCTCTATCACGTGTTAGACACTATCTGGCGTCTGGTGAGCAGGCTATGAAGAAGATATCTAATCGGTGAGGTAAAAGATAATGGCACACCATGACCTACGAGATTCACTCAACTTTAAAGACCATCGTGATAACTGGGGCTATCTTGGTGAATCGGCTGGGATAGCCTCTAACATGCCCAAATACCTACGAGCCTTATCAACCTGTAAGTTCGTTGACCGTGACCCGAAACCCGCATCATATCAATCAGTGAGAATAACGCCATTTGTTAATTTTTAATTTAACAATTATGCAACATTTCATTGACAAATGTTAAGAAATATGCGACACTTTAATAGTGAGGAAAGCATTGTAAGTTACTTGCCATTGCTAAGGTGGATTCTACCAGATGAAGCCTTCTTCTCTTCTCATTCCCCCACAGAGCTTAAAGAGAAAGTCACGTTCAGTCTTTCACCTGATTGGTCACTGAATGCAGAGGGCTATCTGACCAAATAGCAAAAGAGTACCTCTGCCTTTCTCTTTACGTTCTCTCCAGAGCCATAGTTTATTAAACGCCACGGTTTAGTTCTATGGCTATTTTTTTATCGATGGAAAAGCTTATATGATTATTTCTATTCTGACATGCGCTGTCACTGCATCCCTAATTTTTATCCTCACACGTAAGTAAATAAATCTACAGTACAAGGTAACTCACAATGCAATACATCTCAATTAATGAACTTGGTCAGCTCGACTTTACTTTTGAAACAATGACTATCCCTCAGGTAGTAACAGTTCTGAAGTTCCCAGAGTTAATAATGGAAGAAATGCGTGAACTCTTTATTCAACGTGGTTATCCAGCGAATGACTACATTATCACGTCAGTAATTAAAGACATTCAGCACGGTCTCAAACAAGAGTTATCGAATCTTCTGCAAAGTGGGGTGAGCGAATAATGATGAACGCATTCGTATCGAACCACACAAGAATCGGTGACAACCACCAGCGTATTAATCAAGGCATGATGAGTCTGGAATGTGATACCGAAGCTAACGATAAATCACAACGTGACGCTGATGTGTTAAATGCAATGCTCGCTGAACAATCAAAGCAGGATGAGTTAGAGCGTGATTATTCCTTCCAGCAGCTTGCACCAACTGAACAGAGACTTCAGATTGAACGTGATAGCCTGCCTGTACTGAAGCGTGCCATTGAGCAAAAAGAGGCAGCAAAAGAAGCACTTGATGTGGCTCGGTCACAGGTTGATATTGAAGCGGCGCGCCATACCATCGATTTCGCAAGACGCCACCCTTCAATTCAGCGTGTTTACTGCATCAACTCTCACGTAAAGCAATCGTACCTTGAGCAAGGTAAGTTCAATGTTGAGGGATATCACATTGGTGGCTTCGAGCAAGGAGCCGCTAACGATGGTAAAGCTGAAACAGTTCTCCTGTTCCCTGATGGTATCAGTTCCATCGCTGACTTCGCAAAGTTAGACGACAGCGTAGCCTATGGGAAGCAGAAGGCACTTGAAGCGGTAACACTGGCTGAGGGTCGTTTTAAACAGTCACAGGTTCAACTGGCATCGGTTAAAAAAGATATTAAGGCCAAGCTTGAGAGTATTATTACTCTTGAGCAGCTTTTAAAATAAAATAATCGGATAGGGCATCTGGTGGGTTAATTCTCATTAGGTGCCTTTTCTATTTTTAGGAATAGTGATGAAGACAATTAACGACAGTCTACGATGCCTAATGAAGCAGCAGGTTAACAATGAACTGTGTGACTATTTGAGTGGACTCTTAGCCTGAATGAAATTCTCAGAAGAAGACACAGAAAATATTAAAAAATATATTGAGAGAAAAGAATAAATGAGCGGTCAATTCACAGTATCAGAATTCGTGATTGAGATGGGTTTCGACCCATCAAAAGTAATGAGTGGCTTAAGGTCTCTGGAAAATAAGGTTAATGCTTCTGCACAGAAATTTGAAGCAAGACTGAACCGCGCTTTCTCCAAAGACTTCACAAAAGGCTTTAGCCAGAACCTAAAGCGAATGGAAGCCAATGCTTCTAAGTCAGGAAATAACATCAACAGGGTGCTATCACGCTCGTTACAGGTAAGAGGCGTTCAGACTGGGCTTTTCACACGATTTGAGCGTGAAGGTACAGCGTCAGCAGCACGTGTACAGTCAGCGCTTGAGAGAGCCTTAAACGTCCGTAGAACAGCAGCAGGTAACCCACTTGGTAATGGGAATAGTAGCAGACCATCACGTGATAACTTCGCCAATGCCCGTATGAGACAGGTTGAGCGTATTCATGCACTGAATAACGGTTCCATTGCTCAACGTCTAGAGGCTGGCGGTCATACCGACCAGTTGAGACAGTACCGTATGGCTATGCGGGATGCAGCGGTTAACTCTGGTGGCGATATGAGACAGTTCCGTATGGCTATGCGAGAGGCTATCTCATCACAACAGGTCTTCTTACGTTCTCAATCATTTACCAGAAACAGTGCGCTACATGCAGCAGCAACAAATAACGCACTGACAGGGTTAACAGGTAACTTAGGGGCATTGACGGCTGTAGTCTTCAGTGTACGGAATGCCTTTGAACTCTTCACTGAATCACTGAAACAGGGCATTGAGCGTACTCAAGCCAGCACAATGATGAGTTCAGCTTATGGCGATAACACCAAGAATATGAATCGTGATGTTGCTGAATACTCACGTAAATACGGTGTAAATCAGACTGATGCGATGAAACAGGCCGCTGTGCTGAAGCAGACAATGGGTCAAGCCTTCTCAGATAGTGAGATAGTGCCCCTATTGGAGAACATGAGTGTCTTTGCTCATAACACCGGTATGACTACCCAGCAGCAGCAAGGTTTAGCCTATGTGATGGCTCAGGAAGCTGGAGCTAACAAAGGTGGACAGGGCAACAACTACCGCCAAGTGTTAGAGAACGCCCCCGCTCTTATCCCAGCGGTTGCAAAGCTACTGAATATCAAAATAGGTGACGTAAGAGCCAAAGCCAACAGCATGACAGGTCAAGAGTGGGATAAGACCATGTCCCGCGCTATGGATAAAATGAACAGGGACGCTAACGCATACGAGAAGACACAGCACTCTATTGCAGCTAGTCAAGGTCGTTACCAGAACGCCGTAGCGAATTCCCAAATTTCCTTTTTCAAAGGGTTTGAGGGTGGCTTACGCAGTCTGTTTGATAGTAGTAGCAGTATGCTTGATTCCACCAGCGGATTAACCTTTAAACTCGGTGAGGCGCTTGGCTGGGTGCTGGAACAGATGACTCGCAATGTCAGGTCACTAGACCAGTGGGGTGCACGCTTAGATGGCTATTTAACGTTGTTTGGCATCCAGATTGACGATTGGAAGAAGTCACAGCCTTGGTTTGACAAAGTGTCTGAGGTGATGGGCAAGCTGAGTAGCTCCACCTTTGACTGGCTGGCTATGGGGACAACGATTGCCCTGTTCGCTGGGGTGATGGGTAAACTGAAAGGTTTGCTTGGTCTGGGGAGTACAGCGGGTGCTCTGGCTGGTACTGGCTTCTGGTCACTTGCTGGTAAAGCCTTTGGCGTGGCTGCGGTGATAGAGCTGGCTAAAAATGCTAATGGTATGAACGAGTTTGCGACAGATTTAGCCAACAAAACACGGTCACTCTTTGGCATGGAACCCAACAAGCCCCGTACAGCTCAAGAAATCGCAGATGACCCGAATGTCTCTTCACTTAGAAAATGGTTCTCAGCTACCGATGTGATGCTAGGCAGAAAATTCAATGCATGGGCTAATGACCCTAACATTCCACTTTTCAGCGGGAACTGGAAAGGGGCATCATTACCGCCACGAGCGCTAGATTCTTTCCCATCGAGGGATGCTGTTTTACAGCTCTCACTCAATCAGAAGCCATTACAGCTACTCCCCTTCACCATAAATATCAAACAACCTGATGGAACTGTTACACAGCAAACTGTACAGGCACAGCTTGAAAATCACTTTGAATCTACGTTGGTGTCTGCGAGTGGCCTTGGAGGTAATTGGCAGTCTCAGGGAAACAATGCAGGGTTTTCACCAAGTTATCTCAAAAGGAATCCAAACTAATGGCTATCGGTCTATCGGGCTACAATATCAGCCCAATGAACTATAAAGGGAAGGACGGTATCATTTTCCATCTACGCAATGATATGTCTGTCTTTCTCACAATGTCTGCAACCACAGATATGCAGTTTTCTGCACCGATGGATGTTACCACACAGCCTGTCCAATCTGGGCAGGTCATTACGGATAACATTCAGGAGAAGCCTCAGACGATTACTGTGAATGGTGTCGTTGTAGTGGACTATGAAGGAACATTTTTCGTTTCAAGGAACAACTCTGAAGTGGAAGATTTCGTATCTACTCTACAACGTTGGCGTTCACAGCGTCAGATTCTGAGGGTGCTCTGCAAAGATGGCATCACTCTTGACAATGCTCTCTGTACCCAGTTTGAGGCCAAGAAAGACAGTAAAATTGCCAATGGTCTGAACGTATCCTTAACCTTCCAGAATGCAAACTTTGTTGTTCAGGTTGGACGTACAGAAGCCCCTGCAAACGGGGGTGATGGGAAGAAGACCACTAAAGATGGTGCTGTCACCCAGAAGAAGGATAAAGGGAAGACTGGTACTGAGGTGATAGCTAAACCACCAGCCGGACTATGTGACAAGTTAGCCTCAGCAGACGCTGATGGCTCTCTCCCCGACAATGCTAAGAAGGCATTTGCCAACTGCCAGATTAAAAAGACCGTTGACCCTCATACAGGGAAGGTTACATGGGGAAATGGGAGCGCTCAGGCAGAGAAGTACATACCTAATGATTGGGCTACAGCGGCTGGTATTAACCCAAACAAGAAACTGTAAGTGTTACTATAGAATAATCACATTTCGATGTGCCGTAAGGATATTGCTGCCATATCGCCTCCTCTTTTCATTGCAATCAACCATATCAAAAATGAATAGAGTTTACCTAAAAGGATATTTGTTTACCTCTGGGGTTATTTTTATAGTGATTCTCAACCATGTTTAACCCTCTACACCGGTAATTATTTATGCCTCACGATCTGAATGACGTAACACACGCCCTCGATGCGCAAAACCTGCGTGAACTGCCTGCCCGTTTTGGTTGCCCGGTGTGGGCCTACGATGCGCAGACTATCGTTAATCGCATCGCCCAACTGCGTCAGTTTGATACGATTCGCTTCGCGCAGAAGGCGTGTTCCAACACGCATATTTTGCGCCTGATGCGTGAACAAGGGGTGAAAGTCGATTCAGTCTCGCTGGGGGAAATTGAGCGTGCGCTGGTGGCCGGGTTTGTGCCGGGTACTGATGCTCACGAGATCGTCTTTACTGCCGACCTGCTGGATCGTCCGACGCTGCAACGCGTTTCTGAACTGAACATTCCGGTGAATGCTGGTTCGGTCGATATGCTGGAACAGCTTGGGCAACAGTCGCCGGGGCATCCGGTATGGCTGCGCGTGAATCCAGGTTTTGGTCATGGTCATAGTCAGAAAACCAATACCGGCGGCGAGAACAGCAAGCACGGCATCTGGTACGGTGATTTGCCATTGGCGCTGGCACACATTCAGCGCTATCAGTTGAAGCTGGTGGGGATCCACATGCACATTGGTTCCGGCGTCGATTACGGCCATCTGGAACAGGTGTGCGAGGCCATGGTTCAGCAGGTTGTTGAACTGGGTCAGGATATTGAGGCGATTTCAGCGGGCGGCGGGCTGTCGATTCCTTATCGCCACGGCGAAGAAGCGATTGATACTGAACACTATTATGGGCTGTGGAACGCGGCGCGGGAGAAAATTGCCGCACATCTCGGCCATCCTATCACGCTGGAAATTGAACCTGGGCGTTTTCTGGTGGCGGAATCCGGCGTGTTGGTAGCGGAAGTCCGCGCGATAAAATCCATGGGTAGCCGCCACTTTGTGCTGGTCGATGCCGGGTTTAACGATCTGATGCGCCCGGCGATGTACGGCAGCTATCACCACGTCTCTCTGTTGTCGGGCGATGGCCGTGATATCAGCCAGTCCACGTTGCACGATAGCGTGATTGCAGGGCCGCTGTGTGAATCCGGCGATGTGTTTACCCAGCAGGCTGGCGGCGGTGTGGAAACCTTCCCGCTACCGGATGTGCAGGTTGGCGACTATCTGGTATTCCATGATACCGGCGCATACGGCGCATCGATGTCCTCTAACTACAACAGTCGTCCATTGCTGCCGGAAGTGCTGTTTGAAAATGGCGAACCGCGCCTGATCCGCCGTCGCCAAACGTTGGACGAGTTGCTGGCGCTGGAAGCGCTTTAATCAGCCCGTATACCCCTCGTGTTGTCAACGCACTGAATGCGCAGCGCTTTATGGCGCGTAACGTGTACCAATAAGACCAAGGGGCCGCGAGTGTGGATTAGCTCGCGGCCTCTTTTTTGCGCTGGTCTTCTGTGCCTTTTTACCCCTGCCTGACCAACCTTCGTTTCTGATGTAGTCAAATCACAATGTGATAAACCTCTCGCTATCTTGTTCTCTGACACAGTTTTTTTTATTCAAATGCCCATTTTTTTCGTGTCTGGACACATAGGTCGATTTATTAGGAAAGCATAGAATAACCATCGTGGAATATTAATAGGACGAGGTTTGAACATTATTATTCATTAAGTGTTAATAAAATTTAAAACATCATTTAATACAAATCGACCAGGAAAAAGATTTGTATTTGTACCCTGCTGTCTATTTTTTATAAAAAACAAGAAGAGGTTTAATTATGCATGCAATGGAACCCCTTGGTTGGTATGGGGCTTTAATAGGTTTGTTTATTGCTATACTTCTTATTCTCAGAAAGGTTAACCCCGTCTATTCTTTGTTTTTTGGTGCCATCATTGGCGCTGTGATTGGTGGAGCCAATTTAGAACAAACCATTTCATTATTAACTTCCGGCACACAAAGTGTGATGGGCACCGTTATCCGTGTATTGGCGGCGGGTGTTTTAGCGGGGGTGATGATGGAGTCTGGGGCCGCAGAAACGATTGCTCAGGCAATCGTAAGAAAAATGGGGGAAGGAAAAGCCATTTTAGCCCTGACGTTAGCGACGATGATTATTACGTCCGTTGGCGTATTTATTCCCGTTGCCGTGTTAATTGTTGCACCGATCGCGCTATCTGTTGGGAATAAAATGGGCGTGTCAAAGCTGGCATTATTATTGGCACTGTCTGGCGGCGGAAAAGCGGGCAATATTATTTCACCGAATCCGAATACGATTGCCGCCGCGAATGGGTTTCACCTGAGCTTGAGTGATGTGATGATTGCCGGTTTTATTCCTGCGGTTTGCGGCATGATAATGGCTGTGGTCGTCGCCACGCTACTGAAAAACAAAGGCGTCAAGGTCAGCGAACAGGAAGCGAATGCGTTGTCGGCGACAACCATTGACAAGGCCTATCCGACGCTTGGCAAAGCGATTGTGGCACCGTTGGTTGCCGTTGTTCTGCTGATGCTTAATCCCATTGGTTCTATTTTGCATATCAACCTGCTCTCTTCCTTTAAACTTGATGCGATGTATGTATTGCCGCTGGCGGGGTTTATTGGTTTGGTCGCGATGGGGCAGCAACACAAAATGTTGGCTTATACGGCATCTGGTTTGGAGAAAATGACCGCTACCGTGCTGATTTTAATTGGCGCAGGTGCGATTGCTGGGCTAATTGCCGCTTCAAATTTATCGATACAGGTTGTCGCATTAATTAATGTTCTTGGTATTTCTGGCACCTTCCTGGCACCGATATCAGGTATTTTGATGGCTGCTGCTACGGCATCAACATCCACTGGCGTTATTTTAGCGACAGGAACATTTGGTGATGCTATTTCACATGTTGGCGCTCCCCCTATTTCTTCTGCCGTCATGGTTCATACAGGCGCTACCGTTATTGACTCTCTGCCGCAGGGTAATTATTTCCACGTCACAGCACAAAGCATGAATATGAGTATTCGGCAACGTATGGCCTTAATTCCCTATGAGGCGCTGGTGGGGGGGACAATGGCCATTGTCTCAACGGTTTTGTACGGTTTTGTTTTATAAGGTAGCGAGATGATGAGTATGAAAAATGAAACGTTTGTTTTGGCACCGGACTCCTTCAAGGAAAGTATGACGGCAAAAGAAGTGTGTATTGCCATGGAAAAAGGTCTGAAAAAGATATTCCCTGAAGCGACGTATATTCACGTACCTATGGCTGATGGCGGTGAAGGCACCGTGCAATCATTGATTGATGCGACACAGGGCCATATTTTCCAACAAACGGTGGTTGGCCCACTGGGCGAACCGGTTGAAGCAACCTATGGTGTAATGGGCGACGGCGACATTGCCGTGATTGAAATGGCTTCTGCCAGTGGTATTCACCATGTGAATCAGGACACTAAAAACCCGTTAATCACGACGACTTACGGCACTGGCCAGTTGATTCGTGCCTGCCTGGATAAGGGGATCAAAAAGATCATCCTGGGTATCGGTGGTAGCGCAACCAATGATGGTGGCGCAGGGATGGCAGAAGCGCTCGGGGTGAAATTCTATGATGAAACCGGCGAACGGTTAAACCGTGGTGGTGGTGCATTAGGGAGACTACATCATATTGATATTTCAAGTATTGATAAGCGTCTTGCTGACATCGATATTCTGGTGGCGTGTGATGTGACTAATCCATTATGTGGTGAAAATGGTGCTTCACATATTTTTGGGCCGCAAAAGGGAGCAACGCCTGAAATGGTCAGCATGCTCGACGGCAATCTGTCTCACTATGCCAACCTTATTAAGGCACAGTTGGGTAAAGATATTGCCAGCCAGCCCGGCGCGGGAGCCGCGGGGGATTGGGGGCTGGCCTGATGGCGTTTACTGATTGCACGCTGCAAAAAGGGATTGAGATTGTCATTGAATACAGCGGGTTGAGGGAAAAGTTGTCTGAAGCCGATTTCTGTTTTACCGGGGAAGGGCGCATTGATAGCCAGACCAAATTTGGTAAAACCCCCTATGGTGTGGCGAGAACGGCGAAGGAAAATAGCGTCCCGGTGATTGCGGTATCTGGCTGTGTAGGAAGCGGAGTTGAAGACCTCTATCAGGAAGGTATTGACGCTATCTTCGGTATTATTCCCCATGCAAAAAGTATTGATGGTTTATTAAAAGAAGGGGCGTTAAATATGGAACGCGCCTGTGAAAATATTGGACGTTTAATTAAGGCGACGTCTATCCATCATTAGTCCCTATTTCTGTAACGATTTTTGCAGCGGATTGCTTTCCATTTTTTATACAAAATGGATACCTGGTATCGTTTTTTAGAATAAAAACAGGAAGAAAAATGACGGCGTTTTTAAGAAGAACCAAAATTGTTGCAACACTGGGGCCAGCCACCGATCGTGATGATAATTTGGAAAAAATTATTAGAGCAGGCGTGAATGTTGTTCGATTTAATTTCTCTCATGGCACATCGGACGATCATATTATTCGTGCCGATAAAATTCGTAATATTGCACGTAAGCTTAATAAACATGTGGCGATTTTGGGGGATTTACAGGGGCCTAAAATCAGGGTGTCAACGTTCAAAGAGGGTAAGGTTTTTTTGAATGTTGGTGATACGTTTATTCTGGATGCCCGTCTGGAAAGAGGGCTAGGTGATAATCATCAGGTTGGTATCGATTATAAAAATCTGCCAAACGATGTTGTACCCGGCGATATTTTGCTGCTGGATGATGGTCGCGTTCAGTTAAAAGTGATGGGTGTGGTAGACGAAAAAATTACCACTCTCGTTACCGTCGGCGGCGTTTTATCCAATAATAAAGGGGTTAACAAACTGGGCGGAGGGTTATCTGCTGATGCACTGACCGAGAAAGACAAAGCCGATATTTTGGTTGCCGCGAAGATTAACGTCGATTTTCTGGCCGTGTCATTCCCACGTAATGGTGACGATCTCCGTTATGCCCGCCAGTTAGCGCGTGAGGCGGGCTGTCAGGCTGCGATTGTAGCCAAGGTTGAACGGGCTGAGGCGGTCGCCACACCAGAATGTATGGATGACATCATTTTAGCATCTGATGTGGTGATGGTAGCGCGTGGCGATCTGGGAGTAGAGATTGGCGATGCTGCGCTGGTTGGTGTGCAGAAAGCGCTGATCCAACGCGCTCGTCGTCTCAATCGCGTTGTGATTACGGCGACGCAAATGATGGAGTCGATGATTGCCAGCCCGATGCCAACGCGTGCTGAAGTAATGGATGTCGCGAATGCCGTGCTGGATGGCACTGATGCCGTCATGCTATCAGCCGAAACCGCCGCAGGGAGCTACCCGGAAGAAACGGTTATCGCCATGGCGAAAGTCTGTTTGGGGGCAGAAAAAGAGCCTCAGGTCACCGTGTCTAAGCACCGACTTGACGTTGAGTTCGATAATGTTGAAGAAACGATCGCCATGTCGGCCATGTATGCAGCAAACCACCTCAAAGGTGTAAAAGCGATTGTCACTATGACCGAATCAGGTCGCACGGCACGGATGACTTCGCGTATTACGTCGGGCTTACCGATTTTTGCGCTGTCCCGTCATGATAAGACGCTGAATCTCGCGGCACTCTATCGTGGCGTAACGCCGCTATTTTTTGCTAGCAAAGCCGAAGGCGTTGCGGCTGCGCATGATGCCATTACGCTACTGCGTGAAAAGGGCTATCTGGCTTCTGGAGATTTAGTGTTACTGACACAGGGCGATCAAATGAGTCTGATTGGCAGTTCAAATACCTGTCGTATCATGCGGGTCTCCTAATATATCGTTATTCGTTAAATTGGGTATACATTGGTTATGTACCTGAAGTGTGAATTATTTTGGGTACAAATTCTCATTTTATTCATTTTCATTGATGCTTTATTTAGATAGCACTGTTGACGATAGTAAATAATTTTTAACAGCTAATTTAACTAATTAAAGTTGATTTTCATTCTCGTCGGGAAACAATGAGGGGTTTTTTCTTTTTTATAATAATGATTGGCGTAGTTTTATTAACGTGAAACATGATGACGATAAATAGATATTAAGTGAGAGCTTAACATTCACGTTATATTTTATGCCACCTACGCCGGGGATAATTTATGGCTGACTATGATTTTGATGATAAATTGGCGTGCTCTATTGTGACAAGGACAATGCAGATTATTGATTGCAATGTGAATGTCATGGACGCACGAGGGCGGATTATCGGCAGTGGTGATAAGGAACGTGTTGGCGAAATACATGAAGGCGCACTGTTAGCGCTCACGCAGGAACGTATTGTTAATATTGATGACGCATCCGTGCATATGCTACAGGGGGTCAGGCCGGGTGTTAATTTGCCGCTACGTTTAAATGGGAATATTGTCGGCGTAATTGGGCTAACGGGTACGCCTGCGGGGTTGCGTCAATATGGCGAATTGGTCTGTATGACAGCGGAAATGATGCTGGAACAGGCGCGATTACTCCAACTACTGGCACAAAATAGCCGTTTGCGAGAAGAGTTGGTACTCAGTCTGGTGCGCAGTTCTGCCTATTCAGCCACGCAGTGCGAATGGGCGCAGCGATTAGGGGTCGATCTGCAAAAGCCTCGTATTGCGATGGTTGTTGAATTGGACAGCGGGCAACTGGGAGTCAGCACTGCGATGACAGAACTCCAGCAGTTACAGTCACTGTTGATGGAAACCGATAAAGACGATCTGATGGCGATAGTCTCTCTGACTGAGATGGTGGTACTTAAGCCTGCGTTTATCCATGCGGAACGGTGGGAGCCTGAAGAACATAAACGGCGGATGGAAAAATTATATCATCGGCTGCAAGAAGGAAGTTCTCTGCGTGTGCGTCTGGCATTAGGCAACTTTTTCCCCGGTGACGGCGGCGTTGAACGTTCCTACCATACAGCCAAAACCACCATGAAAGTGGGTAAGCAGCGCATGCCAGAAACACCATGCTACTGCTATCAGGACATGGAGTTACCTGTCCTGCTCGATAGCCTACGTGGAGGATGGCAGGCTAACGAACTGGTGCGTCCACTGCGTCGTTTAAAAGCGATGGACAGCAATGGGGTATTCAGAAAAACGCTGCATACCTGGTTTAGGCATAATTTACAGGCCGCCGTCACCGCCAATGCACTCTATATTCATAAGAATACGCTGGAATACCGATTGCGGCGTATTTCTGAACTGACAGGACTCAATCTGGCAAATTTTGACGATCGTTTCTTGCTTTATGTCGCGGTACAGTTGGACGATGACTGAAGCGTGAAACGGGAACGTTTATTATGGTAATGACGTGCTGAAGTGTCTGAATCGGTAGTATTACACGGCAAAGTATGGCCCTTTCTGTACCGACTCACGCAGCTTCAGTTCGCCAGTAAAAGGTTGCAGCGGTTTAACGTCTTTGCCCGCAATCAGATCCAGCACTTGCGCAATCGCGGTGGCGGCCATCTCTTCAATCGGCATGTAAACGGTAGAAAGTGAAGGGTGCAGGTAGGTCGCGCAGGGTTCGTCGTCAAAACCAAAAATGGAGACATCCTGCGGTAATTTTTTCCCCGCCTCGTACAGCGCTTTCATCGCGCCAATTGCCATGTCATCGTTGCTGACGAACAGCGCGCTAAAGTTAACGCCGTTATTCAGCAACTGACGTGCGGCTTGATAGCCGCTGGCAACCATGCTGGTTCCGTGTGCCACCCGACGTGGGTCAACCTCGATCTGATGAGCAAGTAAGGCTTGCTGATAGCCCGCGAGCCGCGCCTGTGCCGTCGGTGTTTTCATCGGTGCGGTGATGCAGGCAATCTCGCGGTGCCCCTGTTCTATCAGGTAATTCACCACGTCAAACGCCGCCTGCTGCTGGCGGAAGAAAATACAGCGTTCTCGTGCCTGCGGCAGATCGCGATTCATCACCATCATCGGAATGGTTAACGTATCGAGCAGCGCCATGAGGTCGGCTTCGGACATATAACGGGTGTAGAGAATAATGGCGTCGCATTGTCTGTCAGACAGCAACTGTACCGCGCGCTTTTCGTCTTCCGGCGTATCATGCCCATCGGTCACGATCAGATGTTTACCACTGCTTTCCGCCATTTCTGCGGCGCGGCGCAGCAGGCGGCCAAAGTAGGGGCCGTCAAAATTGGAGATAACAAGCCCAATGCTGTTTGAGGTGCGACGAGCCAGCGAGCGCGCGAGAAAATTAGGGCGGTAGCCAAGTTCATTCATGGCTTGAAATACCGCATCGCGCGTAGATTGTTTGACCTGCCCGGTGCCATTTAGCACCCTGGACACGGTGGCTTTAGACACCCCTGCGCGTTTCGCCACCTCAAGCATGGTTTTCATAGCTGTACCTTAATTGAGTATGATGACGGGCTGAAATGCCTATCCATCCTTGTTCATATGGCATGATATCACAGGCATATTGTTGGATTTAACGGTTGATGTTCGTTTCTTAACCAAATTTTTGTCAGTTTTGTGATGTCGCCATTTCGCATTTTCCTCCTGAATAACATGTGGAAACGTATGGCGTTAGCTAGGCGAAGTATTTACAGATGCGTGGACGAGAAGGTACTGCTGATAGGGATCCGTGATTCGATGGTAATCTTTTTGATTCTATAACTATTTTACAGGTTTGGTATCACTATGGCTGAGATTGTTTATCTGGCGGATCATCCCCAGCATCAAGAACAGGTGATCGACTGGATATGGCAGGCATTCGGTAGCCAGAACAGCCGTGAATTCTTTGCCAGCGTGGTGCGCAATAGCCTGAACCCTGCGGCGCTGCCGCTGACGTTTATCGCGCTGGAGGGGGAGCGTTTAGTCGGGACTGTGGGGCTCTGGCGCTGCGATTTAATTAGCCGACAGGATCTGACGCCTTGGCTGGCGTCGCTGTATGTGGAAGAAAGTTATCGTGATAAAGGGCTGGGCGTGGCGCTGCAACGGCACGTATTGGCGTTTTGCCGCCGTGCAGGCTTTGACGATCTGTACCTGTACGCCACGTTTAGCGGCTATTATGAAAAGCACGGCTGGCATTACATCGGCGATGGGTTGGACTACCCGGACAAGGCCGTGCGGCTGTATCACCAGCCGCTGTAGGCTGCCTCTGAGTTTGCATAGAAAAATGACTCAGAGACAGCAGATCCGAGAAGTATCGAGGGCATCAAAATGATGTCCAGTCTCCTTCACCGGTTGCGGCGTTGCTTTTACTTGGTGCGGCCAGCGCAGGTTGAAGGGCTAATGCTGGTGCTGCCGCTGGTGTACGGGCGATCTGGTGGCTGTTGTCTAGGCGGAACTGGCTGACCGTCTCGGTCAACTGTGCAGCCTGCTGTTGTAGAGACTGCGTGGCGGCTGAGGCTTCGTTCACCAGCGACGCATTCTGCTGGGTGGTGACTTCCATCTGGTTCACGGCAACATTCACCTGCTCGATTCCCATCGTCTGTTCATTGCTGGCGGAGCTGATCTCTCCAACCAGATCGCTGACCTTGCGCACGCCGCTGACGATATCCTGTATCGATGCGCCGGCCTGTACCACCAGTCGGTTGCCCGCTTCCACGGTCTGAACGGAGCGATCGATCAACTCCTTAATCTCTTTAGCCGCAGAGGCGCTACGCTGTGCCAGGCTGCGCACTTCACTAGCGACCACGGCGAAACCACGTCCTTGTTCACCCGCTCGTGCGGCTTCTACGGCGGCATTCAGTGCCAGAATGTTGGTCTGGAAGGCGATGCTGTCGATGACGCCGATGATATCGACAATCTTCTTCGATGAAGTGTCGATCGCGCCCATCGTTTTCACCACTTCTGTCACTAATTGTCCACCTGACTGCGCTTGCTGCGTGGTCGATTGTGCCAGTTGGTTGGCCTGACGAGCGTTATCGGCATTCTGCCTGACCGTCGAGCTTAATTGCTCAATGGAGGCTGCCGTTTCCTGTAGCGCACTGGCCTGTTCTTCCGTGCGGCTGGAAAGGTCGATGTTGCCTGCGGCAAGCTGTGAAGACGCCCCGGCAATGGACTCGGAACCTTGGCGAACTTCGCCAACGATAGAACGCAGACGCACGGTCATATCTTGCAGAGCGTGTAGCAGTTGGGCGGCCTCGTCACGTCCTTCTGGTTGTATATTATGCGTCAGATCGCCCGCCGCGACGGCTTGCGTAGCCTGTACGGCACGCGACAGCGGTTGCACGATACTGCGTGTGAGCACCCAGGCGATCAGAACACCGATGATGGCGCTCAGTACGCCAGTGACGGCAAGGATGAGATCGCCGCGGCTTGCGCCAGCGTTAATGTCTTGTCCCATTTGGTCGATGCTGGCGCGCTGGTGGTCGCGCAGTGCTTCCACGCTTGTCAGATAGCCATTGGAAGCGGGAACGAACTCATTGTCGAACAGTGTTCTGGCGCGATCGAAATTGCCTGCCCCTTTTTCCGTGATAATCGCATCACGCTTTTTGATGTAGGACTGACGATATTCGCCAACCTTATCGAATAAGGCTTTTTCTTCGGGGGTTGATATCAGGCTGGCAAAATCCTCTTGCCGTTTAGCGCTTTCTTTACTGGCGCGAGTGTTCTCTGCGGCAAATAGCTCAACCAGCGAATCGTCATTGCTGCGTGCTACTGCCATACTGCGCTGAACCCCTGCTACGAGCGTGGCATGCCAGTCCGCTGCCAGCCGTTCTTTGCGCAGCGGTTCTTGCATCATTTCTTGTGTTCTCTGGGACACCTGGTTGAGTTGATAAATACCGCTGGTCAGCATGACCAGCGAAAGCGCAATAAGCAGGCCAAAGCCGCTGGCCAGCCGGGTACCTATTTTGTAGTTCTTCATTATCCGTTACACACACCTGGTTAAATTTAGCGTCTGCCCCATGCAGACTCCGCGATTTTACTCCTTACTTTCTGATTGATTCTGCTGAAAAACTGGACTAACACCCCTTTGTTTAGAGGGTCATTTTTCCATAAAAAACCAAGAAATGTGATCGGGAGGCTATTGATGGGGAAATGGAGGAAAATGTGAATCGGAGTGAAAAGGAACCTTTAGGGAAAAATAGCGGCATTTATATGGTGAAAGGGCGCAAAGAGGGCGGTTGCCTTACATGATTCGCTAGAATTTTACAGTTGGTTGCACTTATAGGATAACTCTTTCGATTCATCGCTGGTGAAGATAAGTGGCGATCCTTAGAGTAACAAGTCCCAGAGGTATTGATTGGTGATATATCAATGTACTCTGTACATTGAAATCATTTGATTACACCAACCTACGCGGATGCGTAGGTTTTTTTTTGCCTGAATTTCCCGCTTTTGTTATCTCCAGCGCGATTAATGCTATGTGAATGATGTGCTGACGGCAATCTTCGCGTTAAGCCGTATATCCGTCGCTTGAAGTATAGTGAGTATGTAGTATTTTGACGTATCGCTCGGTGGTTTGCGCCTCAGCAAGCTATCCGTTTATCTGTCTATTGGGAGAAGGCATGATTCATACCCTGTTACGTTGGGTGTTCCAGCGTCTGTATCGCATCCGGATTGAGGGCGACAGTAGCCAATTTCAGCAATCCAAATTGCTCATCACCCCCAATCACGTCTCTTTTCTTGATGGCGTCCTGCTGGCGTTATTCTTACCGATAAAACCCGTCTTTGCCGTGTATTCCTCTATTTCCGATCGCTGGTTTATGCGCTGGCTGAAGCCTTATATCGATTTTGTGCCGTTAGATCCCACCAAACCTTTGGCGATCAAAGCGCTGATCAAAGTGATCGAGCGCGGCCAACCCGTCGTTGTTTTCCCGGAAGGGCGTATTAGCGTCACCGGATCGCTGATGAAGATTTACAGCGGTGCGGCGTTTGTCGCGGCGAAATCTGGGGCAACGATCATTCCTGTGCGTATTGATGGCGCTGAGTTCACGCCGTTCGGCCGACTGGCGGGCGTATTTAAACGCCGCTGCCTCCCGCAAATTACCCTCACCTATTTGCCTCCCACCACGTTGCCGATGCCGGAAGCCAGTAGCGCCAGAGCACGCCGCGCGATGGCTGGTGAACGCTTGCACCAGATTATGATGAAGGCGCGAATGGACACGCGTCCGCAGCATACGCTGTATCAGGCCTTTTTGGCGGCGAGAACTCGTTACGGACGGAACGCTGCCAGCATTGCGGATATCTCATTCAATGAAGACAGCTATCAGGGCTTATTGAAAAAATCGCTAGGCGTGTCGCGTATTTTACAGCGCTTCACCCGCGCCGATGAGCATGTCGGTATGCTGTTGCCGAATGCGACCATTACTGCTGCATCCATTCTGGGCGCATCGCTGCGTAACCGCATTCCCGCCATGCTGAACTACACCGCGGGCGCGAAAGGGCTACAAAGCGCGATGAAAGCAGCGGGGATCAAAACGATCGTCACGTCGCGCCAGTTTCTTGAAAAGGGCAAGCTGACGGATCTACCGAAGCAAGTTAGCGAGGCCAACTGGGTCTATCTGGAAGATTTGAAAGACACCGTAACGCTGACCGATAAGCTGTGGATCCTGTTTCATCTGCTGTTTCCTGCCCGTGCGATGCTACCGCAGAAACCGGATGATGCGGCCATCGTGCTGTTTACCTCCGGTTCCGAGGGGAACCCGAAAGGCGTGGTGCATTCCCATGACAGCCTGCTGGCAAACGTCGAGCAGATTCGTACCGTGGCGGATTTCACGCCGCGCGACCGCTTTATGTCCGCGCTACCGCTGTTTCATGCATTTGGCCTGACGGTGGGTTTGTTAACGCCGCTCATTACGGGCGCGCGCGTGTTTCTCTACCCCAGCCCGCTGCACTATCGCATTGTGCCGGAGCTGGTTTACGACCAGAACTGTACCGTGCTGTTTGGCACGTCTACGTTTTTAGGCAACTATGCACGCTTTGCCCACCCGTATGATTTTGCTCGTCTGCGTTATGTGGTGGCTGGTGCGGAGAAGCTATCAGAAACGACGCGTCAGGTCTGGCAGGATAAATTTGGTATCCGCATCTTGGAAGGGTATGGCGTGACCGAATGTGCGCCAGTGGTGGCGATCAACGTGCCGATGGCAACCAAAATCCATTCCGTTGGTCTGCTGTTGCCGGAAATCGAATCGCGGTTGATTACGGTGCCGGGCATCACGCGCGGTGGTCGTCTGCAACTGCGCGGGCCGAATATCATGAAGGGCTATCTGCGGGTGGAAAACCCCGGCGTGCTCGAAGTGCCTGCGGCAGAAAATGCAGAAGGCGAATTGCAACAGGGCTGGTATGACACTGGCGACATTGTCGAACTGGACGAAAGAGGGTTCTGCACCATCATCGGCCGCGTGAAGCGCTTTGCCAAGCTGGCGGGAGAGATGGTTTCGCTCGAGAGCGTGGAGCAGTTGGCAGTGAAAATATCGCCGGAAGCGCAACATGCCGCGAGTGCGAAAAGCGACAGTAGCAAAGGTGAGGCGCTGGTGCTGTTTACCACGGACAGCCAGATAACCCGTGATGCGTTGCTTGCTCAAGCCCGCAGCAGCGGTGTTCCTGAACTGGCAGTGCCGCGTGATATTCGCTATGTGAAAGCGTTACCGCTACTCGGTAGCGGTAAGCCTGACTTTGTCACACTGCGCCACATGGCCGAAGAGTCGATCGCTGAAAAAACTATTATTCAAGCGTCGGAGTAGAGTACATGAGTCAACAGACTGAACCCGCGACGCCTTTGCTGTCGCGCAGTATGAGCGCGGTGATTATCGCGCAGTTCTTCTCCGCGTTTGGTGATAACGCGCTGCTGTTTGCCACGTTAGCACTGATCAAACAGTTGCTGTATCCCGACTGGAGTCAGCCGTTTTTGCAGATGGGGTTTGTGGCTGCGTACATTATTCTGGCCCCGTTTGTCGGGCAAATAGCGGATAGCTTTGCCAAAGGACGGGTGATGATGTTTGCCAATACTCTGAAGCTGGCGGGCGCGCTGCTGATTTGTGTGGGTGGTAATCCGTTTATAGGCTACACCCTGGTAGGTATTGGTGCTGCTGCGTATTCACCTGCGAAATACGGCATTCTGGGTGAGATCACACGCGGCGATCAGTTGGTTAAGGCCAATGGGTTGATGGAGGCGTCGACCATTGCGGCGATCCTGACTGGCTCTGTAGCAGGCGGCGTGCTGGCGGACTGGAATATTTACGCTGCGCTGTCGATTTGTGCGGTGGCTTACGGTGTGGCGCTGGGCGCGAATATGCTGATCCCGCATCTTAATGCCGCCCGACCGGGGCAACCGTGGCATCCGGTGCAGATGGCGAGCAGTTTCTTTTCTGCCTGTCGGGTTCTGTGGCGTGATGGCGATGCCCGGCTTTCGCTGATTGGCACCAGTATGTTCTGGGGTGCGGGCGTAACGCTGCGCTTTCTATTGGTACTGTGGGTGCCGCACGCGCTTGGGATTACCGATAACGCGACGCCGACGCTGCTTAATGCGATGGTTGCCGTTGGGATTGTTCTGGGGGCTGGTGGTGCTGCCAGACTGGTTACGCTCGATAACGTGCGGCGCTGCCTGCCTGCGGGGTTCTTGATCGGCGTGGTGGTGGTGATTTTCACGCTTCAGCATAACCTGATTAGTGCCTATTCTCTGCTAATTCTGCTGGGGGCGCTCGGCGGGTTCTTCATTGTGCCGCTCAATGCGCTGTTGCAGGAGCGTGGGAAGGCCAGCGTCGGCGCGGGAAATGCGATCGCGGTACAGAATCTAGGTGAGAACGGCGCAATGCTGCTAATGCTGGGGCTCTATTCTCTGGTGGTGAAACTGGGCGTCTCGGTTATCGCGATCGGGGTAGGCTTTGGCGTCTTGTTTGCGCTGGCGATTGCGCTGCTGTGTACATGGCTAATTGTGACTAAGCGCCGTGCTCGTTCCGCCGGCACAGAATAGGAAGGGTGACAATGAGTCTGATATGGCATGACTGGGATGTGACAGACCTTAACGTGTATGCACTGCATGACATATTGGCGCTGCGCAGTCAGGTATTCGTGGTTGAGCAAACCTGCCCCTATCTGGATATTGATGGTCGCGATCTGGTGGAAGGCAATCGCCATATTGCAGCATACCGTGACGGCAAGCTGGCCGCCTATGCCCGACTGCTTGCCTCCCATCCGAACAATGATGTGGTGACGATTGGGCGAGTGATTGTCGCGCCGCATGCGCGCGGGCAACATCTGGGGCATCAGCTCATGGAGCACGCGCTGATTGCCTGCGCACGCCACTGGCCGCAAAAGCCTCTTTTCCTGTCCGCACAGGCTCATCTGCAAACGTTCTACGGTGCGTTTGGCTTTGTGGCGACTGGCGAGGTGTACGATGAAGACGGCATTCCGCATATTGATATGCGGTCGGCGTTCTGAGGGATATAACGCTGCGGCGAAAGGAACCGGGGGGCGCAGCGTAAAGAAAAAACCGGCATAGCGTATTGTCATACTGCTCACTTAAGCCCGTTTTAGGGGAAACACAGGGGGAGGTTCCCGTAGGGATGCCTCACGCCCCGTGTATCTCGATGCTTAAACGATTGGCATTAGACTACGGTATTGCCGGTTTTTTGTGATTTTACGGTAGGTTAGCTAGCAGCGTGTGAAATTTTACTACCCAGTTTCTGCACATCTTGGCCAAATCCGCGTGTGGTATTGCAGCCACTCAATGTTGCTGTGACCAGCAGCGCTACTACGATAGTTGTTATACGTTTCATCATCGTTACCAGTAGGTGGTTGATAAACAGGGTGCGATAAGTCGTGCGTGATAGGTTCCTACTGTGTCATAACCGCAGGTGAAAATTCAATCCTCATATGGCCTGAACCGGCTGATATCGTTTGAAATTATGTTGCTACCTATGGGGATTCGCTCAGACCTGATTTGGTACTGTTTACTACACAGGGCTAAAGCTAATCTGGCAGGTCGATCTGTGGTAGTAGTGGCGATACATTGTTATATGCACTTAAGATTTTACTTGCGGAAGTTTGTAAACGCCTGTGTTCCAGTACTCTCTTCCCTGGCGACAATCTTCTATACAACCCAACGATATAAGTTCTTTTGCAATAAGCCGATTCATAACGCCGTGTCCCATCAGCAACACGGGACGGTTTGATTTTTTAGCATGATTTACCAGTATTTCTGCTGCCTTAAAAGCACGTTTTTTTGCCATCCCTAAACTCTCAGCCCTATTTGAAATGCCACAGAGCCACATGACTCGAAAAAAAACGACCCAGTATGTAGGTGGTAACTTAACGCCATGTATCCTAATTAAAGGTAGGTCCGCCTCTCTGAATACGTCGTCAATGATGTCCGGTTCACATCCGAGCGCACTTAAAGAAGAAAGTGCTCTTGGCAGAGGGCTACTTATTATCAGCGATGCTTTGGATACTATTGATTGACATGATTCCGGAGGTATATCGCTGCCCGTACCAGAAAGATTGTATTGTGCAATCCAGTCAGCCATTTCATCGCAAGTCACTTTCGGATAGCCAGTGTAAGTGGGCTTTCCATGGCGCATCAAAATAATTTCCATATATTGCTTCTTGTTTATTGTTTATCGGTCTTACAGATTAATGCGTTGAAGCGATGATGTTATACCACCATTTTTTGAATTGACCATGCAGGTTGCGAGAGCATCAGAGGATGTCACACAATATCCTGCGACTGATGAAGTATTCTGACAACAATGACGCTATCTGTTTCGTATGGAAAAAATAGCGTATGTCTGACGACGGAAATGAGTACAGGCCTTGTCCAAGCTCTTTGCGTTCGATGCCTATCTTGTTGCGTCTACTTGATATAAAAGGGAGGCGGCTCGCAATAAGCATTGCAAGACGAAAAATAGGAAGGGAAAGCGGTGGGCAGGTTTTCAAGGAAAACAAGCCCACTGAATTATCACTACTCTTCCGCCAGAAACAGCTCCAGCAGGGAATTTAGAAACAGTTTGCCGTGTTCGGTGATTTGCCAGTGCGTGGCGGTTTCCGTCAGGTAGCCTTGTGCCAATGCCTGATCCAATTGCGGACGAATGCTGCGCTCTTCCAGACCGGTATAGGCCGTGAAATCCGTGCGTGGGGCGGCTTCCAGCAGGCGAAAGCGGTTCATGAAAAATTCAAAAGGCCGATCGTCGTTGGCAACATCGTGTTGTTTATCCAGATACGTGCCCTGCATGTAGCCACGCGGATGGCGGACTTTTACCGTGCGCAGAATGCGACCGTCGCTGAAGGTCAGCTTGCCGTGCGCTCCGCAGCCAATCCCCAAATAATCACCGAAGCGCCAGTAGTTCAGGTTGTGCTGGCACTGGTAGCCCGGTTTGGCATAGGCGGAGGTTTCATACTGCTGGTAACCGGCGGCGCTCAGTAGTGCGTGACCCTGCTCGTAGATGTCCCACAGCGCATCGTCGTCCGGTAGCGTTGGCGGGCGTGAGCTAAACAGCGTATTGGGTTCGATGGTCAACTGATACCACGATAAATGCGGCGGGTTGAGCGCAATGGCCTGACGCAGGTCGTCCAGCGCTTCGTCCAACGACTGATCCGGCAGGCCGTGCATCAGGTCCAGATTAAAGCTGCGTAATCCCAGACCTGTCGCTAGCTGTGCCGCGCGTTTGGCCTCGTCGGGGCCGTGAATACGACCAAGGCGCGTCAACTTTTGTGCATCGAAACTCTGCACGCCGATGGAGATACGATTAATCCCCGCGCGCTGATAACCGCTGAAGCGATCGGCTTCAACCGTACCGGGGTTGGCTTCCATCGTAATTTCGGCATCCGGTGTTAACGGCATTCTTGCCCGAACGCCGTCGAGCAGTGCCTGCATCGCTTCCGCGCTTAGCAGACTAGGCGTGCCGCCGCCGATAAAAATCGAGTGCAGTGCGCGGCCGCCCGCCAGTGGCAAATCAGCATCTAGATCCGCCAGCAGGTGATCGACATATTCCTGATGCGGCACATCGCCTTTTAGTGCATGCGAGTTGAAGTCGCAATACGGGCATTTCTGTACGCACCACGGAATATGAATGTACAGGCTGAGCGGAGGAAGCTTAAGCATTGCGTAGCGTATCCAACAGCAGGCGTAATGCCTGACCACGATGGGACTGCGCGTTTTTCTCTTCACGCGTTAATTCTGCCGCCGTTTTACCCAGCTCTGGCACGAAGAAGATGGGATCATAGCCAAAGCCACCGCCGCCCACTGCTTCATGCGTCAGCACACCTTGCCAACTGCCGTGGCAGACAATCGGTGTCGGGTCGTCAGCGTGGCGCAGATACACCAGCACGCAGTGGAAACTGGCGCGACGCTGCTCATCCGGCACGTCTTTTAATGTCAGCAGCAGTTTATCCAGATTTTGCTGGTCGCTGGCCTCCGCGCCCGCGTAGCGTGCCGAGTAAATCCCCGGAGCACCGCCCAGTGCATCGACAGCTAGCCCTGAATCATCGGCAATGGCCGGTAGCCCTGTGATTTTCGCCGCATGACGTGCTTTCAGGATGGCGTTTTCGATGAAGGTCAGGCCGGTTTCTTCGGCAGAATCCACGCCCAGCTCGGTTTGAGCCACGATGTCCAGACCAAAATCGACCAGCAAGCTGGCGAGCTCGCGCACTTTACCGGGGTTTCCGGTAGCCAAAACCACTTTTTGCATCGTCTTGTCCTGCGTATTTATTCAATGAATTCCGCGACGTCAGCCGGGATGTGTTGCGGATGAGTAATTCTAATCTGTTTATGCCGCCCAAGTTCGCCTTTTTCAATCACGACCAGACTCTTGGCGACCCGAAACTGTTTGGCGAGGAATTTGGTCAGATGGGCATTGGCCTGTCCATCAACCGGCGGGGCGGTGATGGCGACTTTCAGTTCGTCGCCATGCAAACCCACGATCTGATCGCGGCTGGCTTTCGGCTGAATATACAGCCGAATCACCAGCGCGTCACCGTGGCGGGTAATCGCACTCACAGTAAAGACCACAGCCCAGGAAACAACGCCAAATTCAGGGAGGTAAAGAGATCAATAGTGAGACTTTTCAGCAAATAAAGGATCAGAATGACAACCATTGCTGAGAAATCAATCCCCCCCATGGCGGGGAGTATCCGGCGGATCGGCGCCATCAGTGGTTCGGTTAATTGGTGCAACAGATATTCGACCGGGCTACGACCCTGGCTGACCCAGCTCATAATGGAACGAATGATTATCACCCAGAAAATGAGATGGCCGATAGATTTTGCTAGCGCAAATACAGAGATTAAAATAAGAGTCAAATTTACTGGGATTGCGCCAAGATAAACCAGTATGAATAATTTAAAGGCTATCACCACAAAGGCGAGTACCAGTGAGGCGCTGTCAATTGGCCCCAGCGACGGCAGAATACGACGCAGCGGGCCGACAGCCGGCTGAGTGATCTTGACGACAAACTGCGACAACGGGTTATAGAAATCACTGCGTGACCACTGCATCCAGATGCGAAGTAATAACACCATAACGGGGATATCAAGCAGGGTAATCAGAAAAGTCAGGGTGAGCATAAGTACGTCTTTTCCTTAATAAGATAAAGAATCGCGGGCACGCTTTTGATTAAAAAAGCGTTTCCATTTCTTGTGCGCGAGCAATCGCCGCCTGCATGGCCTCAGCCACGGTTTGCGTCAACTGCTGTTCGTTAAATACCCGTAGCGCTTCTGCCGTGGTGCCCCCTTTGGAGGTGACATTTTCCCGCAGGGTCGACAGCGGCGTATCGGGATTGGCTTCAACCAATGCCGCAGCGCCCGACGCAGCCTGTTGCACCAGCAGGCGAGCGGTTTCTTGATCGAACCCCTGACGAATAGCTTCCTGCTGCATCGCTTCCATAAACAGGAAGAAATAGGCTGGTGCGCTGCCCGCCGCGGCGATCACACCGTTAATGCCGGCTTCGCTATCCACCCAGCAAATTTTACCGACGCTCTGCATCAGTTGTGCGGTGAAATCTTTATCTGCCTGGCTGACAGAAGCGGGGGCATACATTCCGCTCATCCCTTTCCCGACCAGAGACGGCGTATTTGGCATTATTCGCACGATATTCAGTGGCTCACCCAACAGCGCCTGAAAACGGGTGATGCTGATTCCTGCCGCGATTGAGAGCACCAGCTTACCGGTGAAGTTGACTTGCTTACCCAGTGGTTCACACACTGTCGCCATCATCTGTGGTTTGACGGCAAGAACAATGACGTCCGCTTCCTGTGCACAGCGCACGTTATCCGCGCTGCTGATGACGCCATATTGTGCAGCCAGCGCATCGCGGTTTTTACCCGAAGGTGCGCAGACGCTGATATGTTGAGCGGGGTAACCGCCGTTGACCAATCCGGCGATAATGGCCTGTGCCATGTTCCCGGCACCAATAAACGCTATTTTACGTTGCTGCATCTGCATCCTCGTTGCTCACCTATTTGTCAAAGATGACGTGCCTCTGCGGCTTATACGCTTTTGGCTGACTGTTTATTTATGCGCTTTTTGCTGAATAGTCCCGTGCGCCAAAGATTGCCGTACCGATACGCACCAGCGTGCTGCCGGCAGTAATCGCGGCGCGCATGTCATCCGTCATCCCCATAGAGAGTGTATCAATATGCGGATAATTTACTGACAATGTTTGGAGCAGCGCGGCCATTTGTTTGAAAACAGCAAGCTGCTGTTCATAATCGGTTTCCGGTGCCGGAATCGCCATCAGACCGCGCAGACGCAGGTTAGGCAAAACCGCGACGCTGGCGGCCAGATCTGCGAGTTCAGCCACCATAATGCCGGATTTACTCGGTTCACTGCTGATATTAATCTGCAACAGAATATTTAGCGGTGGCAAGGTGGTCGGGCGTTGTTCACTCAGGCGCTGCGCGATACGCAGGCGATCCACCGTGTGGAACCAGTCAAAATTCTCGGCCACTAGCCGACTCTTGTTTGACTGTAACGGGCCGATAAAGTGCCATTCCAACGGCGTGTCCGGATGATTTTCCTGGAAATAATGAACCTTCTCCACGCCTTCCTGAACGTAGTTCTCGCCAAACGCGCGTTGTCCTGCCGCAATGGCTTCTTCGATCGCGCTCACAGGTTTGGTTTTACTGACTGCAAGTAGCGTAATGTCTTCTGGTGACCGCGCGCAATGCTGTGCGGCGGTGGCGATTTGTTGCCGGATGTCCTGTAGATTCTGCTGGATTGTCGTCATGGTTATTCAGGAGGTTAATCTATGGAATTGGATGAGTGGGTGGCGCGTAGTGTAAAACATAATGCCTCTGATCTGCACCTTTGTAGCGGGCACCCTCCAGTGTTACGTGTGGACGGGCGGCTACAGCCTGAAAATACCTTACCACGTTTAACGCCGGAACAGGTGGCACAATGGTGTGATGCCTGGCTTGAACCGGTTCAGAGAGAGCAATTGCGGCAGATTGGGCAAGTGGACGGCGCGTTAATGTTGCCTGATGGGCAACGCCTGCGGGTAAATGTGTTTCACCAGCGGGAAGGGCTGTCTGTCGCGCTGCGTATTATCCCGTTTGTTCAACCTTCATTGGATGAATTACAGGCCCCACCCGTCCTTGCGACGCTGCTGGAGAAACCAAATGGGCTGATCTTGATTACCGGTGCGACGGGCAGCGGTAAATCTACGACGCTGGCGGCAATGGTCGGGGCGTTAAATGACAGCAGCGATCGCCACGTGATCACGTTGGAAGATCCGATCGAATTTATTCATACCAGCCGACGCTGCCTGATCCAACAGCGCGAGATCGGTGCACACAGCGTGTCTTTTGCGCAGGCGCTACGGGCGGCATTAAGGGAGGATCCCGATGTGATTCTGCTGGGCGAACTGCGCGATACGGAGACGATTCGGTTGGCGTTGACCGCGGCGGAAACCGGCCATCTGGTACTGTCAACGCTGCATACACGTCGTGCATCGCAGGCTGTTGATCGGTTGATTGATGTCTTCCCCGGTGAAGAGAAAGCGTATGTTCGCAGCCAGTTAGCCACCTGTTTGCAGGCCGTGGTGACGCAAAAACTGTTGCCTGCAGCGCAAGGTGGCCGAATCGCGCTGTATGAAGTGCTGACGGCCACCGCGGCAGTCAGCAACCTGATTCGTGAGGGGAAAACGCACCAGCTTCCCGGCCTGATGCAAACCGGAGCTGCTGCGGGAATGCAAACATTCGAGCAAAGCGACCAGCAGCGCCGCCGGGATGGGCTTATTTCACACAGTTGCGCCCTTGCCGTTTAGCGGAATAAAGGTTTTCATCGGCTAGCTGAATCCAGCCCTCAACGGAGGCAAACTCAGGTCGGTAGGCAGCAATCCCTGCGCTGATCGTAAAATGCAGGCTCTGGCGATCGTATTCCAGCGTATGTTGCTCGATCGCTTTACGAATACGCTCGATCGTCATCACCGCCGTTTGGTAGGAGACATCTTTTAACAGAATGATGAACTCCTCACCACCAAGGCGGGCGACCAGATCCTCCTGACGTAATGACATACGCATCAACATCGCCAGTTCTTTGAGGACGGCATCGCCAGCCAGATGGCCATATTTGTCATTAATGTTTTTGAAGGAATCGATATCAATAATGGCCAGGCAACTTTTATCTGCGTGCTGATTTTGCTGTATGAGTTGGAAAAAAGCACTGGCCTGCTCGAAGAAACTGCTGCGATTGGGCAAGCCGGTAAGAAAATCATGCCCCGCGTTAAAGCGGAGAGAGGCTTCTACCTGTGCGCGCTCATCTTCCAGCGAACGGGCGTGAATAATGATACCGAGCGTTTTCACCAACGGAGCCAGTAGTTCGATCATCGTTTGATCGTAACCGTTCCGACGGTTAGCCAGTGCGATCATTCCGATCGCTTTGCCGTCGTGGGTGATAGGAATGCCAAGTAGGGAATACAGCGCTGGATGGATGGGCGGAAGGTCCCGGCCAGCCTTTTGCCTCAATAGGTTATTGGCACAAACCACCGTGTTGTGGGTTACAACATGGCCAAACAGGTTATCAAGTTTACGCAGCCTCAGGCCGCCGTGGGTTCTACGCTGGTGTCTGTACCAGGTCAGAGTTTCTTCATCCCAGGCAAGGTTGGAAATCGCAGGCAGGTAGAGCGATTGGCCGTTTTCATCTTCCTGCAATGTGGCGATAAAACCGAAGCTGCTGTTCGTCACGTCAAGCAGTCGCTCAAAGACTTTATCGCAGGCTGAAGGCAGATTATGGTCGAGCAGAAAACTGTCATGGACTGACAGCAGAATATCGAGAATGATACCTTGCTGATGGGTTTTTTTTTCGGTTTCGACGTTTTGCGTGATGTTGTGAGCATACTTAATGATTTTTCTCACATTGCCTTCACTATCCATGATTGGACTGTAGGTTGCCTGTATCCAGAATGAATGATTGTCCTTACCCAATCGGTGGAAGCGTCCGCTAATGGGGTGGCCTCGATGCAAGGTCTCCCAGAATGTCTGATAGTCGGCTTGTTCGGTATAAAGGGGTTCGCAGAGTGATTTGTGGTGCAGGCCGAGAATTTCCTTTTCTTCATAGCCTGTCAGCATCAGATAGTGTTTATTGACGTGGGTGATATAGCCGTCTTTATCAAATTCGATTACGCCTTGCGCATTTTCAATCGCATCCAACTGTGCCCGATGTTCTGACATCAGACGCTTTTCCTGAGTAATATCAAGCGCCAGTTTTATTACGCCAATACGGCGGCCGGAATGATCCATAATGGGGGTATAAGCGGCGTGTAGCCAAATAATGTCCCCTTTTTGATTTTTCCGTTGGAATTCTCCCGCATTAATATTTCCTTTAATCACATCGTGCCAGAAATGATCGTGTTTTTGGCGCAATCCTTCTGGCAGGAAAAATGTGTGATTTTTCTGAATAATATCTTCTTTTTTATAGCCCAGTATTTTACAAAAAAGAGGATTGGCTTCAACCAGTTTCCCAGCCAGATCAAACTCGGCGATGGCATAAACGGAATTGAGCGCATGCAGTTTGGCTTCATTGTCAAACCTGGTAATCAAATCAACATCAACTGACTGATTATTCATGTTTATATTTGCCTATGTTCTTTCTGTCTTTACCCTTGATTCGCTGTTGCCAGAGGCATTCGTTTATCACAATGCCGCCTGCGGTGTTATCGGAAGTCCTTTTTTTACGCGAAAAGCAATGGGTCGAATTAATAAAATAGCGTGCTATTAATTATATTAATAAATATTTTATTGGAATATAATTAATGGCCTGAAACGCACGACATCTATCACCAATAAGGTGTTTATCTCATTGTCTTTTTATTCAATGCATTGACGCGATTGTTCTAGTCGTTTTTACGCTGAAACCCTATTTATACGCTTATGTGTAAAAACAGAGAATAGCGGCAAAAAAATAATACTCAAATTATCTGAAAGTATATATATGAAGTATGTGCAGGAAGAGGGTTCCTGCCGCTTCTCATTATTTATTCGGTGCTGTACGGCGTCAGTAGAGCGCGGCACCAATTCTTAGAATGCTGGTGGTCAGCGTGGGGCTGACCACGGGTGGTGTAAATGCATCAGTAGATTAGGAAAGTCGAGGTTCTACCTGAAACAGTGCCATAGACCGCATGAGCTGTTGCGACTGTTGTTCCAACGACTGCGTGGTGGCGGATGAGGCTTTGACGAGCTGTGCGTTGTGCTGAGCAACCTTGTCGATCTGCGTAAAGGCAACATTCACTTGCTCAATACCGCGATGTTGTTCTTGCGTGGCGGTAGAAATGTCTCGCATCAGTTGCGTAATACGGATGATTTCGTCGGTCACTTCATCCATGGTTTCGCCTGCTTTAGAGGCTAATTCAAGCCCTTCGGACACGCGAGTTTGTGAATCTACAATCAGCGAACGGATCTCTTTCGCGGCCTGTGCGCTGTGCTGTGCCAGATTACGCACTTCTCCGGCGACAACGGCAAAGCCTCTGCCTTGTTCGCCTGCGCGGGCGGATTCGACGGAGGCGTTCAGCGCCAGAATGTTGGTTTGGAACGCGATGCCGTCAATGACGCTGAGGATGTCATTGATGCGCTTGGCGCTGGTGGCGATCTCCTGCATTTTTTCAATAACATAACAGACCGATTCATTGCTGCGGCTGCTGGTGTTTGAGACATTATTGGCGAGTTGATGCGCAAGCTCGGCATGATCGGCATTGAGCTTCACTGTGGCACTCAACTGCTCCATGCTCGCCGCTGTTTGCTCCAGTGCGGCAACGGACTCTTCGGTGCGCTGGGAAAGCTGGGCATTTTCTTCAAACAGTTCGCGGCTGCCCAAGTCGATTTGCGTGCTGGCATCGCGCACCTGGCTAACCGATTCCAGCAGCGCACTCTGCATGCGGCCGATGGCGTCGTTGAGCCGACCCAGCTCGTTGTTTCCCCCTTGCATCAGGCGGTGCGTCAAGTTGCCGGCGGCGACCCGCTCCAACTGCGCAATGGCGTAATCCAGCGGTTTGAGCAGCATGTGCCGCAGCGTGACCCAGGCTAATGCGACCAGCGTGATGGATAACAGGCTAGCAATCGCAATGAGCAACAGCATCATGCGTTCATTATATTCAGACTGCGTCAAACCCTGTTCGGAAAGCTGTTGGGCATACTAACGGAAATTTTGGATCGACACATCAAAGGCTTCACTCAGTGGGCCGAGCTGTTTTTCCAGTACGTCATAATATTCGTCGGTATACTGCTTTTGCAGCGCGCTCAGCATCGGGGTCATACCCTGCTGAAAATAGGCTTGATAGGTTTTCAACACCTCCTGTGCCAGTGCTTGCCGTTTTGGATCGGCATCGACCGATTTGATCGCACGTTCAATGTCTTCCTGGGATTGACGGAGATGCTTCTCTACGCTGGCGGTTTCCCGTGCTCCGTCATCCAGCAGCCCGATTTCAATTTTTCTGACGGCGAGCGTTGCCGAAGCGCGGGCGCTGAGCGTTTGGTTATAACCGCTCATCAGGTTGCCTAACTCAATCCCCTGAATTTGATTTTGTGCAGCCAGGGTTTCCCTGTCTTTCTTAATGGCGACCACGCCCATACTACTGACGATAAGCAGCAACAGGGTTGTTAACAGCAATAACGTTAATAAGCCGGTGCGAATAGAAATATTTTTCAACCCCATGGTGTCTTTTTCCTTACTCCGCCCTCGTGGGTGATAGCCCACGCTAGATATGGTGTGTAACAAAAGAGAATACGTTATCTGTGTTGCAGTGAGATAAAAGTAAAAAGATATGGCTGACGTAAAAAGGTTGGGTAAGCAGAGCACCACCAACCAATCTCTTGTAACCCAAAGGGTATAAATAATTAGCTGTAGTGTTTGTGCCTGGTTTATTATCTATCAATAGCATTGGTTTTTCAGGGGCGTACCCAATACGCCTGTCAATGATACCCAGAGGTATCCGAGGTTTATGTGCAGTTAACAAGTTTCACGGATTATGGTTTGCGGGCGCTGATTTATATGGCGTCACTGCCGAGTGGGAAAATGACCAGCATTTCGGAGGTAACGGAAGTGTATGGCGTGTCTCGTAATCATATGGTCAAAATTATCAATCAACTTAGCCGTGCTGGGTTGGTGATGGCCGTGCGCGGTAAAAACGGCGGTATCCGCCTTGGAAAACCGGCAGAAACAATCCGAATTGGCGATGTTGTGCGCGAGTTGGAGCCGCTCACGTTGGTTAACTGTAGCCATGAGTTTTGCCACATTACGCCAGCCTGTCGCTTGAAACAGGTGCTCCAACAGGCGGTACAAAATTTTCTGCATGAGCTGGATCAATACACGCTGGCTGATATGGTCAAAGAAAACCCGCCGCTTTATAAATTATTGTTGGTTGAATGAATTTTGTTCAGCCTCCTGCTGATGACAACGGAGGAACCGCAATGTCACAAGATCCATTCTTGGAACGAGAAGCAGAAAAATACGAATCCCCTATCCCTAGCCGTGAATATATTTTGGCGCACATCGCCAAGCGCGATACCCCGATCGGTCGGGAAGAATTGGCCGCCGACCTGCAATTAACCGGAGAAGAAGCCCTCGAAGCGCTGCGCCGCCGTTTGCGTGCCATGGAGCGCGATGGTCAGCTTATTTTTACCCGCCGCCAATGCTATGCGTTGCCGGAAAAGCTCGATCTCTTGCGTGGTACGGTGATCGGCCACCGCGATGGCTTCGGCTTCCTGCGTGTGGAAGGCCGCAAAGACGATCTTTATCTGTCGGCTGAAGAGATGAAACGGGCGATTCACGGCGATGTTGTGCTGGCGCAGCCGCTGGGTGCGGATCGTAAAGGACGCCGCGAAGGGCGTATTGTACGTGTGCTAGAGCCGCGTACCGGACAAATTGTCGGCCGCTATTTTGTCGATGCCGGTGTCGGGTTCGTCGTACCGGATGATAGCCGGCTGAGCTTCGATATTCTGATCCCGAAAGAAGAAATTAACGGCGCTCGCATGGGCTTCGTGGTTGTAGTTGAGCTGACGCAACGCGCAACGCGCCGCACGAAAGCGGTCGGTAAGATCGTTGAGATCCTCGGTGACAACATGGGCACCGGGCTGGCGGTGGATATTGCCCTGCGTACCCATGATATTCCGCACACCTGGCCGCCTAAAGTCGAGGAGCAGGTGAAGGATCTTTCCGAAGACGTGCCGGAAGCGGCGAAGAAAGGTCGTGTGGATCTGCGTAAGCTGCCGCTGGTCACGATTGACGGCGAAGATGCCCGCGATTTTGATGACGCCGTATACTGTGAACAGAAACGTGGCGGCGGCTGGCGTTTGTGGGTCGCAATTGCGGACGTGAGCTATTACGTGCGGCCGAATACGGCGCTTGACCATGAAGCGCGGGCGCGTGGTACATCGGTGTACTTCCCGTCGCAGGTCGTGCCGATGCTGCCGGAAGTGCTGTCGAACGGGCTGTGTTCGCTTAACCCACAGGTTGATCGCCTGTGTATGGTCTGTGAAATGACTGTCTCGGCGCAGGGCAAGCTGTCGTCCTACAAATTCTATGAAGCGGTGATGAGTTCACACGCGCGTCTGACCTACACCAAAGTGTGGAACATTCTGCAAGGCGATGCCGAGCTGCGTGAGCACTACAAACCTTTGGTTGGTGGGCTGGAAGAGCTACACCACATGTATAAAGCGTTGGAACACGCGCGTGAAGTACGTGGTGGCATCGCGTTTGAGACCGAAGAAGCGAAGTTTATTTTCAACGCCGAACGCCGTATCGACCGTGTGGAAGCCGTAGTGCGTAATGACGCACACAAGCTAATCGAAGAATGCATGATTCTGGCGAATATCTCCGCCGCAAGATTTGTGGAGAAAAACGAAGAGCCTGCGTTGTTCCGCGTACACGATCAGCCGAGCGAAGACCATGTATTAGCCCTGCGTAGCGTGCTGGGCGAACTGGGGCTGACGCTGAAAGGCGGAATGAAGCCACAGCCGAAAGACTACGCGGAATTGATGAACGAAGTGGCGGAGCGTCCCGATCGGGAAATGCTGCAAACCATGCTGCTGCGTTCAATGAAACAGGCGATTTATGATCCGGAAAACCGCGGTCACTTCGGGCTGGCCTTGACGTCTTACGGCCACTTCACGTCGCCAATTCGTCGTTATCCTGATCTGTCGTTGCACCGTGCGATTAAGTATCTGTTGAGCGATCGTCATGAGCGTTGGACGTCAACGGGCGGTTGGCATAGCGATATTAATGAGATGCTACAGTTGGGCATGCACTGCTCGATGACAGAGCGCCGTGCGGATGAAGCCACTCGCGACGTTGCGGACTGGCTGAAATGCGACTTTATGCAGGATCATGTGGGTGAAGTCTTTACGGGGATTATCGCCAGTGTGACCGGTTTTGGCTTCTTTGTGCGCCTGAAAGATCTGTTTATCGATGGGCTGGTACACGTTTCTACGCTGGATAATGACTACTACCGTTACGATAATATCGGTCAGCGACTGATCGGTGAATCGCGCGGGCAGGTTTATCGTCTGGGTGATGAAGTAGAAATCCGCGTTGAAGCTGTGCATATGGACGAACGCAACATTGATTTCGCCTTGGTTTCCAGTACTCGCAAGGTGCGCGGCGAAGGTAAAACCGCACGTGACCGGACGAAGAAACCAGAGTCGCGTGAGGCGAAGCCAAGTCGACGTCGTCGTAGCCCAAGCAAAGCCGCCGCAAACTTTGAACCGGATGCTGCATTCCGCAAAGAAGGCGATCGCAGCGCGACGGCGGATAAACCCAAAGTGAAGCCGAAGAAGAACCGCGATAAAGCGAAAAAGAACGCAGAAAAAACGCGTAAAATTGCCGCCGCGACCAAGGCTAAACGCGCGAAGAAAAAGTCTGCGGAGTAAGGTTAGTTAACCTGCTCCTCCTCGATGAAGAGGAGCAGGGGAAACCTCTATCTCTAATGAACAGGTTCTGCCTGTTATGGTTAATTTGAAGAGTATTAATGAGCGAAATTATTTACGGTATCCACGCAGTTAAGGCACTGCTTGAGCGCGATCCACAGCGTTTTCTGGAAGTCTTTGTTCTGAAAGGGCGCGACGATCGCCGTCTTCAGCCCGTGATTGCCGAGCTGGAAGCGCAAGGTATCGTCATTCAAGTGGCGAGTCGTCAATGGCTGGATAAACAGGCTGAAGACGCGGTGCATCAGGGGATCGTAGCGAAGGTCAAAGAAGGGCGGAAATATCAGGAAAACGATCTGCCTGCGATGTTAGACCATCTGGAAACGCCTTTCCTGCTGATATTGGATGGCGTAACCGATCCACATAACCTGGGTGCGTGCCTGCGTAATGCAGATGGTGCTGGTGTACATGCGGTGATTGTCCCGCGCGATCGTTCTGCGCAGTTGAATGCGACGGTGAAGAAGGTAGCCTGTGGTGCGGCGGAAACGGTGCCAGTCATCAGCGTGACTAATCTGGCTCGAACGATGCGCCTGCTGCAAGAGCGCAATATCTGGATCGTTGGCACGGCGGGTGAAGCGGATCATACGCTGTACCAAAGTAAACTGACCGGGCCGTTGGCGCTGGTGATGGGCGCGGAAGGGGAAGGCATGCGTCGTCTGACCCGTGAGCACTGTGATGAGTTGATCAGCATCCCGATGGCAGGCAGCGTGTCTTCACTGAATGTGTCTGTTGCTACTGGTGTGTGTTTGTTTGAAGCAGTTCGCCAACGCGTCTAATCGGAGCGGTGGATGATAGCAGAGAGGTGCCCTAGGGCACCTCTCTGTCGTTGGGATTATGCTGCCGATGTCAGCCTGCGAACGTCTTGCTGTGAAGGATGTAAAAGCCGGAAGACGGAAACGGCATCGGAAAGCATGAGTGCCTGTTGTTCCAGCGAGTGAGCGGCAGAAGAGGATTGCTCGACCAGCACGGTGTTTTGCTGTGTGTTCTGATCCATTTCTATGATTGCCTGACCGACCTGAGAAATACCGCGATGCTGCTCGTCAGAAGCGGTAGTAATGTCTTTCATGATGGCGTGAACCTGCGTCACGGACTCTACAATCCCCTCCATCGTTTTTCCTGCGCTGTTAACGAGTGCCGCACCGTTATTAATCTGCGAAACCGATTCGCCAATGAGCGTATCGATCTCTTTGGCGGCCTGCGCGCTGCGCTGTGCCAGATTGCGCACCTCACTGGCGACGACGGCAAAACCACGACCTTGTTCACCCGCTCTTGCAGCCTCTACCGCAGCATTGAGCGCCAGGATGTTAGTTTGGAACGCGATGCTGTTAATCATTGAGGTGATTTCAGCAATACGGTGGGAACTCTGTGCAATGCCGTGCATGGTATTCACGGCTTTAGAAACCTGCTCTCCCCCTGATTCGCGGTATCAGAGGCATCCATAACCAGCCGGTTGGCGTGATGGGCGTTATCAGCATTTTGTTTCACCGTTGACGTCAGTTGTTCCATACTGGCGGCAGTTTCTTCCAGTGCAGCGGCTTGCTGCGTGGTTCGGACGGAAAGATCGGAATTACCGGCGGTAATCTCCCCTGCGGCAGAGGAAATTTGATTCGCGCTGAGGCGAATTTTATCAATCATGCCGTGCAGGTTGCTGTTCATCTGCCCCATGGCTGAAATCAACTGGCCTAATTCATCGCGGCGCTCATTGTGAAGTTGTACCGTGAGATCGCCTTCTGCAATCGCGCGAGTGGCATGTAGCGCCTGGTGTAGTGGGCGAACGATCTGCCGTGAAATAACAATCGCCGTCGTCAGACCGAGTATGATGGCAATCAGCGTAATTACACCCAGTTGGATATCGCTGCTGATGACGTTACGGCCAGCGCGACTCTCTTCTGTGAAGTAAAGCTTATTGATATTTTCCTGCAACAGCGCCATCTGATCGTTCAATTCACTAAGCCGTTGTTGGCTGACATCCGGGCTCATGACTTGCTGGCGCTGGGTTAGATAGGCATTGAGTGACGTGCTGATATCCTGAATAGCGCTTTTATCTTCTGCTGGCCAGTGCCCCGTATCAATTTCCTTCAACAGTGCTGATAGCTCTCCGCTGATATTACCGATAGCGCTGTCATGTTGTTCCAGATACTGTGCTTTACGCTCCAGCGCATAGCCAAAGTTGCCTTCTCGGGCGACAACGGTCTTGTCATAAATGGCACCAAGGCGGCTAATGCGTTTTAACGATTGGTCGCTATTGTATAATCCATAAAAGCCAACCATGGAAAGAATCACTCCCATGATGAGCAATAAACCAAACCCTACCAATAACTTGCGTGTTACTGACAGATTTTGAAATGACATCCAGCGCAGCATAAACTTCTTCCTTTTTTTCATTAATTATTACCGTCATAGCAGGCCAATAACGGATTAGTTGTCGTTGTGTGTTGTGTAAAAAGGGCAGGTGATGAAAGTGAAAAAGGCTCCTATATTATTGATAAAAATACCTTATCCGTTATCGGCATTTCAGGCGCAATACTTATTCATTTTCTCAAACAATGTGAGGATATTCGTGTAGATACAACGGCTAGGGGGTAAAGCGCCACGCAGGGGATCCCGGCATTGCTTATCACGGAAAGTCATGTATAAACGCTTTGCTATGCATGAATCATCTATAATTCTCCATCCTTTCCCTTACCTATTGTGACGCGCCAACGTGTCTTATTTAAAAGGAATATCGCTATGCCTATTGTTACGTCGCTACTCGCTTTCGCGTCCTATTTCTTTATCGGGTTTGCCATGGTGCTGGCCTTTTTGTTTATTTACACCCGCGTTACGCCGCATGATGAATGGGCGCTGATTAAAGAGAACAACGGTACAGCCGCTATTGGGTTTGGTGGGGCGTTGATTGGCTATGTGATTCCACTTTCCAGTGCGGCGATTAATTCGGTGAGTCTGGTGGATTACATCACCTGGGGTGTGGTCGCGCTGGTGGTGCAACTATTGATTTATTTCGCTGTGCGCCTGTATATGCCGCGCCTCAGCCAACATATCCAGAATAACGATACTGCGTCCGGTGCCTTTCTCTGCGCCGCTTCGCTCAGCGGGGGCATTCTGAATGCGGCGTGTATGTCGTATTAATCTGTTTCTGCATGATGATACCGGGAATCTTCCCGGTATTTTTTTACAGCATGTCCCGACGATTCAGCGATACAGCACGGCGCGTACAGACCACAAACCGGGGAGCGTGGCGGCCTCGGATTTCAGTACAATCACATAATAATGTGCACCGGAGGCATCGGCTTTTTGCTGAATGGCACGATCGGCATCGTCTGCGTTCCCGCGTACGGTCGCGGAGATCGCCCCCACTTTTTCTAACTGGTTGGTTTGCGCGTAGCGAATTTCGAGCGCTTTCTCTGCAGGCGGTGGTGCTGCGACTGGTTTTCCTTGTATGAGCTGGCAACCGGACAGTATCAGTATTAAGGGTAAAAAAAGTATCCGTACGATGTTCATCGCTTCAGCCTGACAGGAATAGATAGCGGGAGTGTAGCACCGTTACAAAATCTACGATAAAGGCTTAATTTTGGTTGACCAGATTATTATTAATTGCTTATTTTAATTTGTTCATGGGCATGAGAACGGGAATAAACGATCAGATTTTTGTAATCATTTACTTGGATGGAGTAGGGCATGGGAATTGCCACTTGTCAGATCAAGGAACTCACCTTAAGTGCTCGTTCGGTAGAGGCAATCGAACAAATCAACACACTAGTTGATAGTGCAAACCGACTAGCATTCGCTGTTTCAACAACCCCTCCTTACAGTATTTTCAGCGATCCACGTAGTGCTAAAGATGTCACTTATAATGTTAGCGATTATGATTGGGAACTTTACGGTCAAGCGATGGCTGGTATACCGAATATTCTCAGGCATAAATTGGATCAGGTAGTAGAGCCAATGGCGTGGTCTTCCGTAGGAGGAGAGTCAGAGTTCTGGAAGTGTGTCTATGCATCGTACAATAAGTAGGTTTATCTTTTTCTTCTTTATTGCTGGCTATATACATGCTGCCGAACCTTCACTACACGAATTAGATTCGATCTATCAGCAGTGCCGTGAGCGGGGGAAGGATAGGCCTGTCGCGCTGCCGTCTGAAAACGACTGGTTCTGGACGTTAAACAACGATGATAAAGCCACCGCGCTTGTTTATTTGAATGAACAGGCGATGAATAGTTGTACCGGCAGTGAGGTGGATAAACTGGCGATAAAAGCATTCCATTTGGCGGTGGAAGGCGAGCGGAATTTCCTGGATTCGCTCATTGCGGCGCGGACAACGACGTTGAAGCCCTTGCAGCAGCAATGGATAGCCTCGCATCGCGATGAACTTAATCGACTCGGCAAACAGCCGGCTTTACAGGTGCCGTTTAGCTTATCCCAATACTTTAAGGCCATTTCCGAGAAAAAATAACGGGCAGGCAATCGATGCCCGCCCGTGAGTTGAGGTTAGCGCGAGGCGGTGACCAGCGTGAAATCTTCACCTTTGAAGACTTTTACCGGATTGCCGCGTTCTATCTGATGGTGGAACAGACGCCGCTGTGCGCGTAGTTCAGCGTGCTGTTGTTGCTGTAACGTCTCCAGGCGATAGGCGATGAGATAACAGGCCAGACGCTTGTTAGCGTGCTGACTGCGTTCACTCTGCACCTTTACCGTGATACCGCTGGCAACATGGGTGGCGCGGACGGCAGACTCAGTTTTATTCACATGTTGTCCGCCGGGGCCGGAGGATTTGGTGGTTTCAAAACGAATCTCGTTATCGGCAAATGCCTGTTCCTGATGAAAGCGTGCGACGCCGATAAACCAGTTCTTGCGTCCGCCACCTTTACGCCACGGACTATTGCACGTCCATTGAAGCGTACCGCACCAACTGGCAGCCAGCGGTTCTGCCTGCTCACCGTTTAGCAGAACCAGTGCGGAACGTAGCGTGCCGGAACGTTTCCCTGCTTCGGTTTCGATGATTTCAGATTCGATGCCTTGTCGTGCGGCATCGCGAATCAGAGCTTGCAACGCTTTTGCCGTTGCCAGCATGCATTCGTCCGGTCCCTGTGCGGCGGAAAGTTGAAGCAATATCATTTATCCTCCCCGCGCGTTTTGTAGGTGAGCACCGGTTTCAGGCGAGCAATCAGTGTAATTAATCCTGCCTGCTGCATCGCACCGATCACGCTGTCTATCGGTTTGTAGGCTTCTGGTGCTTCCTGAAAAATAAGTTGCCTGTCCTGACAAATCACACGGCTGCCGAAACGCGTACGCGCCAGTTGCTGGACGCTATAACGTGAAGACAGTCGATCCTTACACTCCGTGCGCATCCACTTTCTGCCTGCGCCATGAGCCAGTGAATACAGGCTGTCGGCATGAGATATAGGTTGCACGATATAGCTGTAGTCGCCGCGTGAACCGGGGATGATAACCGGGCCGCAGTCGGCGGGTGTCGCGCCTTTGCGGTGCAGCCAGCCGGAAATGCCCTCAATCGTCGTCGATGTCACCAGATTGTGGTTCACGTCCAGTGCGGCATCGCCTTCCGTATGCCAACGTTCCAGCATTCGTTGCGCGATCAGCCGCCGGTTGTTGGTGGCAAACGTCAGTGCAAACTGATGCTGTTCCAGATAAGACTCTGCGGCAGGCGTATTGGCTTCAAGACCCTGATGACCGAACTCCCGCACGTGGGCTTCTAATATGGTTTGCCCTAAGCCGCGTGAGCCGCTATGCACGAGCAACAGCAACTGTTTAGGATCAATGTGCAGAGCGTGCAGCGTATCGGGCTGATAAATTTCATCAAGCTGCTGCAATTCTGCAAAGTGGTTACCGCCGCCGATGGTGCCCAGCGAATAGCGGAAATCTGCCAGTTCGGGTGGAATATCGATATCGTCTTCCAGTGGCCCATCGATATTGCCAAGCCGTTTTTCCAGCTTATCCAGCGAAATTTTGTTGGCGTTCAGGCCAGTGCGCCATAGCGCCATGCCGCAGCCGATATCGTTTCCGACCAGAGCGGGGTAGAAGCGCCGTTGTGAAAAAAATGCAGCCCCAATCGGGTAACCGCGGCCTGGATGCAAATCTGGCATACCGGCCACGCGTACCATATCGGGAAGTTGTGATGTAATTTGAAGCTGTTGGATTGCTTTATCTTCAATCCAGGTATTTTCCGTCGCGATCACACTGACGCGCGCCGAAATAGAGCGAATAGCATTGCCCATAGATCATCCTGCTGATCAATTTAAAAATAGGGTAAGGCAGGCTACAGCTAGGGGGATAACGCAAAGCGGAAAAGAATGCGGTAATTAGACCCGAGATGTCCTGCAAAGAATCAGAGTAAGTGTTGTCATGATGTCGTCTCCTTTGTCAGTGGGGATGGGTGAAAAAAACGTCGGCATAATACTCAAGTAACGGCCATCGCGCAATACCCGCGATGGCCGCCTTCCTGAAACTCGAATGATTTAGGGTTAAATACGGAAGACGCTGACCAGTTCGCTGAGGTGGTGGCCTTTCTGACGCAAACTCTGCGCGGTATCTTCCGAGTTATTGACCAGAATGGCGTTTTCCTGTGTTGCCTGACCAATCTGTACAATGGCGATATTTACCTGGCTGATCCCTGCGGACTGCTCGCGTGAGGCGATATCAATATCGTTCACGATGGTGCTGACCTGTAGGATGCGGTTGCGCAAGTCGTCCATTACCGCCTGCGTTTTTTCTGAGAAATGGTAGCCCGCTTCGATTTTTTCCAGCGATTCATCAATCAAGGTTTCGATCTCTTTCACCGCAGTAGAACTGCGCTGTGCCAGTGCTCGCACTTCAGCAGCAACCACAGCGAAGCCTCTGCCGTGTTCGCCCGCGCGAGCGGCTTCTACCGCAGCATTAAGCGCCAGAATATTGGTCTGGAAAGCGATAGATTCGATCACTGTCGTTATATCGGCGATCCGCTGCGATGAGTTTTTAATGTCGCTCATTGTAGAAACCGAGTCAGTAACGGTCTGACTACCGTTGCGTGCTGCCGCTGCGCTGCGCTTTGCTCTGCCAGATCTTTGGCCGCAGAGACATTATCGGCGTTTTGTTTCACGCTGGCTGAGAGCTGTTCCATGCTGGCAGAGGTTTCTTCGACGCTGCTGGCCTGACGGGCAATCTGCTCACTGATGTTCTCGCTATCAGCAGCCAGCGCATCGGTGCTGGCGCTGATTTCCTCAGATGAGCTTCTTACCTGCGATACGATAGTCGTTAGCCCCTGTCCGATGCCGTTAATCGCATCGATCAGACGGCCGACTTCATCGCCACGGTTGCTGGAAAGCGTGGCCGTCAGGTTACCGGCAGAAAATTGTTCCGCCACTTTGACGATTTCGACCAGCGGCTGGCTCAGCCATTTGCGCGTCAGCACGACAAAGAATGCAGCGAAAAGCAGGACCAGAATAATGCCACCGCCCAAAAATAGGTTACGGGTGCGGTTAACCTCCGCCATCAGGCTTTCCTTACTGATGGTTCCCGCCACAATCCAGTTCCACTGTGGAATGCTGCGGTACACCATGATCCGGGTTTTTTCTTCGCCCGCCATCGTGTTGTTGTCGTATTCGATCGTGCCATTACCGGTTGTCAGCACTTTCTCTAGCGCACCTTCTGACCAGTCAGGGCGTTGGTTGGCATTGCTTTGGTGGTAAAGATAGTTACCTGCATCCTTTCCTTTTTTCGTGCTAAGGACAAAGAAATGGCCTGTCTCACCCATTTTCTTGTTCAGAATAGTTTGTTGCATCTCGGTAAATTGCTTTGTGATGTCGACGCCGACGAACAGAATACCGATGACCTTGTTCTCACTATCGCGTATTGGCTGATACTGGGTGATGTACTGTTTGCCGAACAGGGTTGCTAGCCCACTGTAGGTTTCACCTTTCATCACAAGTGCATAGGCTGGGCTTTCACGATCGAGTTGGGTGCCCATTGCGCGCGATCCATCTTCTTTCTTCAGTGAGGTGGTGATGCGCGTAAAATCCTCTCCATCGCGGACAAAAATCGTTGAGATTGCGTGAGTACGGCTCAGAAAGTCATCCGTCACCTCGGTGTTGAGGTTCAATACCGTATCGCCAGCCTTTAGTGTCGGCTGAGGTGTGTTGCCGAAAGGGGTACGGTTAACGGTATCCAGTGAAAACCGCGTCGGCAGAAAGCTCGCCAGCAGCCGCGTATAATTGCTAACTTCGGCTTGTAGGCTGGTATCGTACATGTTGATCATGTCGGTGACTCCATTCACCTGGCTCTGCATGTCATTGAGGGTCAACGATTTTAGTTGATTGCCTGCGGAGCGGGTAAGAGTGAGGGTGAAGGCAATGAACAATATCGCCACGCTCAGGGAGGCGATAATTGATAACTTGATACCCAAACCCCAGTGCTTAAAGGAAAGTCCCAACATATGTGTGTCTCTTATAATAAAAAGGTTATTTTTTAGTCTTACTTCATATGCGTTAACGGCAGTAAATAAAAAAAATTTACTCACGGAGTGTAAATGTCCATTTCAGTAATTGATTCCGGTCAATGCATTTTTTTTATTTACATAAATACGCTTATTAAATCAGCACGGAATTAATGGCGGTGCTGAGAATAGGAAGAGTGCTGTGTGCGGATTTATCGTAAAAGGTAGTGGCTCTGCCGCTAAATACGATTTCGCTACATAAAAACGTGCTGACAGAACTGAAAGCGAGGGAAATATGGTCGAAATGTCACTGGATAAGCTCGGCAGCGGTATCGAAGCAATTCACGCGGTGCCTGCGGGAAGAAGAGATCAACGGTTGCCGACGATTTTTTTCTTCCACGGTTACTGCTCGTCAAAAGAGGTGTACTCGTATTTTGGCTATGCGCTGGCTCAGGCTGGATTCAGAGTGATTCTACCCGATGCCGCCATGCACGGTGCCCGCTATGACGGCGATGACGCGCATCGGTTGCGTCATTTTTGGGATATCCTGCAATCGAACATTGAAGAACTTCCTGATTATGTCGCGGAATATCGGCAGCGTGGCCTGATCGACGGGGAACGTGTTGGCGTTTGCGGCGCGTCACTTGGTGGAATGAGTGCACTGGGATGCATGGCTCGCTATTCCTGGATTACGGCGGTGGCGGCATTTATGGGCTCTGGCTATTTCTCCACGTTATCTTCAACGCTATTTCCTCCGGTTCCGTCCGGCAGCGGCGAAAATCAGGCGGTGTTGCAGGCGTTAGCGACCCAACTCGCTGACTATGATGTCACCACCCGTCTGGAGGCGCTGTCCAATCGACCGCTGCTGGTGTGGCATGGCGAGGCGGATGATGTCGTGCCAGCAGCAGAAAGCGCACGCCTCCATCAGGCATTACAGGCGCGCAATAAGCTGGATAATCTAACGTATCTGACCGAGCCGGGTGTGGCGCATCGCATTACGCCGACGGCGCTGCAGGCGGGAGCTGATTTCTTCCAGCGGACGCTGTAATTCCCCGCCGATCCTGTAAATATCACAATGTAGAAAATGCATGTGTTTCTTCCTTGTGTTCTTTAATGTCGAGCACTATACTTACGCGTCATTTTTTCAGCCGCACACATACACGTTCCTTGCCTCCACGGGCCGCGGTTGACCCAGACAGGAGGCTGAATAATCCGTAAGGAGCAATTCGATGCGTCATTACGAAATCGTATTTATGGTTCATCCTGACCAGAGCGAACAGGTTCCGGGTATGATCGAGCGCTACACTGCTACCATCACTGGTGCGCAGGGCACGATCCACCGTCTGGAAGACTGGGGCCGCCGTCAACTGGCTTATCCGATCAACAAACTGCACAAAGCTCACTACGTTCTGCTGAACGTTGAAGCGCCGCAGGAAGCGATCGATGAGCTGGAAACAAACTTCCGCTTTAACGATGCCGTTATCCGCAGCATGGTTATGCGCGTTAAGCACGCGGTAACTGAAGCATCTCCAATGGTGAAAGCGAAAGACGAACGCCGTGAGCGTCGTGAAGATTTCGCTGAAGCTGGCGATGATGTGGATGCAGGGGATTCTGAAGAGTAATTGTTGTGGTGACGATGAACCGTCTGGTGTTGTCTGGCACTGTGTGCAAGACGCCCATTCGTAAGGTCAGCCCGTCAGGTATTCCTCACTGTCAGTTCGTGCTTGAGCACCGCTCGACGCAAGAGGAAGCCGGATTGAAGCGACAAGCATGGTGTCGTATGCCCGTGATTGTCAGCGGACTTTCGTCACAAGCAGTTACCCACAGTATAACGGTCGGCACGCAACTTACCGTGCACGGATTCATTAGTTGCCATCAAGGGCGCAATGGTCTGAGCAAGATAGTGTTACATGCCGAGCAGATTGAATTGATAGATTCTGGAGACTAGCCACATGGCACGTTATTTCCGTCGTCGCAAATTCTGCCGTTTCACCGCGGAAGGCGTTGTAGAGATTGATTATAAAGATATCGCTACGCTGAAAAACTATATCACTGAAAGCGGCAAGATTGTTCCGAGCCGTATCACCGGTACTCGTGCAAAATACCAGCGTCAGCTGGCTCGCGCTATCAAGCGTGCGCGTTACTTGTCTTTGTTGCCGTACACTGACCGTCATCAGTAATCGGCCACTGTCCATTAACGAGACTTTGAGAGGATAAAGTAATGCAAGTTATTCTGCTTGATAAAGTAGCAAACCTGGGCAGCCTGGGTGATCAGGTAAACGTTAAAGCGGGCTATGCTCGTAACTTCTTGGTTCCGCAGGGCAAAGCTGTGCCGGCAACGAAGAAAAACGTTGAGTTCTTCGAAGTACGCCGTGCTGAACTGGAAGCCAAACTGGCTGACGTTCTGGCTGCTGCTGAAGCTCGCGCCACTAAGATCAAAGAACTGGGTAGTGTTACTATCGCGTCTAAAGCAGGCGACGAAGGTAAACTGTTCGGTTCCATCGGTACTCGCGATATCGCTGATGCGGTAACGGCTGCCGGTGTTGACATTGCTAAGAGCGAAGTTCGTTTGCCGAACGGCGTTCTGCGTACTCTGGGTGAGCACGAAGTGAGCTTCCAGGTACACAGCGATGTATTTGCTGAACTGAATGTTGTTGTTGTTGCTGAAGCATAATTCGCGTTCGTCGCTGAATTAACACTTTAGTTAACATGTGAAACGCTGGCCTTGTGCCAGCGTTTTGCATTTTAGGGATTAGAAAATGATCTATCATTATCGATACCTAGCAAAGAGGGAGGTCACATGTCTGACTTGATTCACCTCACCCGCGTGTATGACGCGCATGCCCCTTTCTCTTCCCCCGTTTTTCTTATTGACCGCCTGTGGCCGCGTGGCATCAGTAAAACGCGTCTGGAAAGGGTTGAGTGGTTTAAAGACATTGCGCCGAGCAGTGAGTTGCGGAAATGGTTCCACGCTGAACCTGAACGCTGGGCGGAGTTTGTGGATTATTATCGTAATGAGTTGGCGCAGGGAACGGCGTGCAACAAGCTGTTGGCGTTACTTGAGCAGAAGAAGACCATCACGCTGCTTTATGGCAGTAAAGACGCGCAGCACAACCATGCTATCGTCCTGCGCGATTTTCTATTGGAACGGCTGGCTCACTAGCGTGTGCGGGTGAATGCGCCGTCCGCACCGCGCGTGAACCGAATCGTTTGGTTCGCTGTAGTTTCGATTTCCAGCTCTGCCACCATGCCTTGTGCATTCAGTTGTAATTTGACTGCCTGACCTGCCCGTAAATTGCTGAGCGGCTTATCCCGGCCTTCCACCTGCGCCATAGCGAACACATCGCTGACGGGCAAATTGTTATCGCGAAAGAGCTGGGCCAGCGTTTGCCCTGATGATATTTCATAATTCCGCCACGGCGCTGACTGCTGATCCGGCGGCGGTGTCGTCGCATACTGTTGCTGTGACGTGGAAGGCTGGTTTTCAATAATTACGGCCTGCATCGCAGCCTGATTATCCGCCTGAGTTAGGGGAACGGGCGTAGAATGGAGAGGCTGTGGGTGCTGTGAGCTGTAAGGCCACAGCAACACCAGCAGCAGCAGTGCGATAGCGATTAAAATCCAGCGACGATGGAGGAGCGGCAATGGCTCCATCCAGTGGTAACCGTCGGGCAGATGCCAGACTTTTTGCAGTGTGGCGCCCATACGCTCGCGCAGGGAAGGGAGAGACAGACGCGTCTGCTCTTCATTAACCTCATCGTTCTCTACGGCTACAGCATCTGAGGGCTGCCGCTGGATGATTCGCTGGCAGAAGCGTACTAGCGTTTGATAATCCCAGGTGGTTTTCCGCTTCCTGGGCGCAATTCTGCCCATGGTGACCTCTCTTACTACCATTCAGTATAAAAACAGTATCAGGATAAGAATGCGTTCAGTATACCGATAATTTTCCTTAGGTGACTAGTTAACGCGTTGATGATCAAGACCGCCGACGCGTTAGCAAGAGCAGAACTACCAGTATAGGCCAGCTTCCGGCAATGGTTTAGCTGGTATTCGGTTAACGTGATTATCTGCACACAAGATTTTACCCCAATCCCCGTCGCTGTTATGCTGCGCTTTCAGTTTTTTACAGATTAAAAGGAACATCCATGACAACTCCTTCTTTTGATAGCGTCGAAGCGCAGGCAAGTTACGGCATCGGCTTACAGGTTGGTCAACAGTTACAGGAATCAGGTCTTGAAGGCCTGATCCCAGAAGCTCTGCTTGCTGGTCTACGCGATGCGCTGGAAGGTAATGCGCCAGCGGTGCCTGTGGATGTGGTTCATCGTGCGCTGCGTGAAATTCATGAGCGTGCTGACGCAGTACGCCGCGATCGCCAACAGGTGCTGGCGGTAGAAGGCCAACAATTCCTGGCGGAAAACGCGCAGAAAGAAGGCGTAGATAGCACGGAATCTGGTTTGCAATTCCGCGTGTTAACACAGGGTGAAGGGGCGATTCCTGCTCGTCAGGATCGTGTTCGTGTGCATTACACCGGTCGCCTGATTGACGGCAGCGTGTTCGATAGCTCTGTTGAGCGTGGTCAACCTGCTGAGTTCCCCGTAAGTGGCGTGATCCCTGGCTGGATTGAGGCGCTGACGCTGATGCCAGTTGGTTCTAAGTGGGAACTCTATATTCCGCACAATCTGGCGTATGGTGAACGTGGTGCGGGTGCTTCCATTCCGCCGTTCAGCGCGCTGATTTTTGAAGTGGAACTGCTGGAAATTCTGTAAATTCCAGACAAAAGAAAGGCGCTCACTGAGCGCCTTTCTGGTCTTTACTGACTTTTTTATTTTTTATTGAAGCGACATTACTCACCGCGCAGTGCGCGTGGGAACAGCAAATTATTTTCCAGATGGATGTGTTCCATCAGATCGGTAATAAACTCGTTAATACCAGAGTACAGGGCACGCCAGGTGTTGCAGGCACCTTCCGGCGGTACGACGCCATTGGTTAGCTCTTTTACCACTTCCACATCACGCCCGGCGTCATCATGCTCATGCTCCATCACTGAAATCGGTGCGGCAGCATTCGCCCCCATTCCCTGACTGATCATCGGGAACAGGATGCGCTCTTCTTTCATCATATGTTGAGATAGCTCGTTATAGATGGCGGTCAACTGTGCGGCGAGGCCGTGTGGGCAGTCAGCTTTATCGTGATGCACGCGTTCGACTTTTTCTGCCATCAGAATCAGCTCAGGCAGTTGTTCACGGTGGCGGTCATGAAAGCGAGGAATGATGTACGCGATAATGTCAGCCAGCGGTGCTTCACGCCAGTCTCGTGCATCAGAAGGTTGTGCGGCCAGCTCATTTAACTGGGCTTCTAGCTCATCGATATTGAGATCTTTTTTGCCAGCCGCGCGGCTTAGCGTTTGCTTTCCGCCGCAGCAGAAGTCCAGATTGAGTTCACGAAAGAGCTTGGTAGCGCGCGGAATAGCGATAGCCAGCTCACCCAGGGATTGATCGCGATATGCCATGATGATGCCTCTCAACAAATGCAGTTTATAAATTGCATTTTAAATGCATCTTTATGTGTTGAATATACCGCTTACGAGGTAGGCGGTAAAATGCATGGCGTGATTAATGTCACCTATGACCGGATCTCAGCGATGGCGAGTTATGGTAGCCCAGAAGAAAGAGAAATTGGATACCGATCGGAAATGACAGAATTTATAGTGGATGGATAGCCCACCGATGAATAACGTGAGCGAAATGTTAAGAACGGTAAAATCAGGTAAATACGTATTTATCTGATAGTGGTGTAGGGGAATTCCCCGTATATCTTTGCCAGGCCGCAGTCGCGGTGAGCAAGGAGTACCCCCTATGTTTAAGCCACTCGTTATCAGTGCCCTGTTTATGGGAATGTTTGCGGTTATGCCTGCGCCAGAGGCTAAGGGGGCCAGCATCGATCTGATGCCCGGCGTCACGTTGAATATCGGTGAACGTGACAGACGTGGTAACTACTGGGATGGCTACGACTGGCGCAGCGAGCGCTGGTGGCAGGAACACCGGGGTTACAATCGTGGTGAGCGTAATCGTCACGGCTATTATTGGGATGGCTGGCGCTGGCGGGATGCCCGCTGGTGGCGCGCGAGTCAGCACGACAGACGCGATTACGACAATCGTCGCTTTGATCCACCGCGCTACGTTGATGAACGCGGCCCGCGTCGCGGCGAGTGGGATAGGCGTGGACATGAGCGAGGAAATGGCTATTACCGCAATGGGCGAGGGTCGTTCCGCGATTAGCTAAATAAAAAAGCGCCGCGAAAGGGCGGCGCGTGTTCGTCAGCGAAGAGGCTTAGCTTGCCAGTTTCGCTGCGATGTCTGCGATGCGCTGACCATACAGCTTACCGGTCGCCAGATCGCCGGCTACCACTTCATCTGCGCTGGCATCAGAAGGCGTTTGTGCCAGCAGGCCCACGGAACCACCCAAGTTGTTCAGATCGTCACGTTTTGCCGCTTTAGCATTGGAAGGCAGTTGGTTCAGACTGACCCAAATCCCGCCGTGCTGTGAAGCCAGCGTTTGCAGATAAATCAGCGTAACCTGTTTATCCCCATTCAGGCTGGCACTGTTAGTAAAGCCGCCAAACACTTTATTGCTCCAACTGCGGGACATCCAAACTTTAGAGCTGGCATCCGCAAATTTCTTGAACTGCCAGGGAACGCCGCCCATGTAAGTCGGTGCACCGAAAATAATCGCGTCGGCAGCGGCGAGTTGCTCCCACTCGGCATCGGTAATATTTCCTTCTGCATCAATCGCGATCAGCGTGGCTTGCGCGCCTTCTGCCACGGACTGTGCCAGACGTTGTGTGTGGCCATAGCCGGAATGATAAATAACGACGTTTTTTGACATGATTGTTCCCGTTTTTTCTATGTTGTCTCGGTACGTAGATAACCTACTTTACACCGAGAAAAGATTATCTCTGTTTCATTACTCTGTAACATTATGATACTGGAGTGAAAATAGGAGAGAGCCTGGTTTGAATCACGGGGTGCTCAGGCTCCTACCGCCGCAGGAGCCTGACAAGGCTGTCGGTGTTTATTTCGCGTGTTGCAGGTCAATACGATAAACCGCAAAACCCGTTTCATCATTACCGACGGATATCATCGGGTACTGCGCTTTCTCTTTGATAAACGCGGTGGCTTTCTCTGACGGTGACGTTTCAAAACGGATATCCAGCGGCGTATCGCTGACGATAGGTGCCAGACGCCAGTTGTTATCCGCCTGTGGCTTCACTTCTCCTGATTTTTGGGTTTCCGCACTGATGTAAGCCGCCAGCACGGAACGGTTTTCATCCGGTGATGCGAAGGCCACAGATTTCTCACCCGTGCCGGCAAATTTCTCGCCGTAGGCGCGGTAGTTATTGGTGGCGATCAGGAAGGTTGCTTTAGGATCGATCGGTTTGCCGTTAAACGTCAGCGCTTTGATACGGTGTGATTTCTCGTTGATTAACGCGCACTCGCTGTCATAGCGGGCTGGCTGCGTCACATCAATCTGATAATTGACGCCATCGATCACGTCGAAGTTATACGTGCGGAAGCCATCCCAGTTGAGCAGGGATTGCGGTTCACGCTTGCTCGTATCGATTTGTTTGAACTGTCCCGCAGAGCACTCCAGCCATTCTTGCACCTGCTGTCCGTTGACTTTCACCACCACCAGCGTATTCGGGTAGAGATACAAATCGGCAGCGTTACGGAAAGTGAGCTGGCCTTTTTCCACTTCAACATAGCTGGCCGGATCGTTTTTACGTCCACCGGCTTTAAACGGTGCGGCGGCGGAAAGCACTGGCAGATCGGCCAGATCGGGATCGCCCTGAATAAAGTGTTCGACGTAGGCGCGTTGGGCATTGTTGACGATCTGCACGGTCGGATCGTCCTGAACCAACGACAGGTAGCTGTACATGTTGTCTGCGGATTTGCCGATGGGCTTGCTAACGAACTCACGCGTGTCTTTGTGCGCATCGGCGAGTACTTTCACGAGTTTGTCGTCTTCCGCCGCCAGTGATTTCTTCTGCGCTTTGTCATAGATCGGTCTGGCTTCTGCTTTTGCCTTTTCCACCTTCCATGTGCCGCTGTCGTTATTCAATGTGAAATCGACGACGCCGAGATGGTCACCCCATTGCCCCGGCATTACGGCAGGCACGCCGTTAAGCGTTCCCTGTTTGATATCCGCGCCTTTGATGTTGGCAAAGTCACTGCTGGGGAAAACCGCGTGAGCGTGGCCAAACATGATTGCGTCAACCCCGGGAATTTGGCTGAGGTAGTAAACGGAGTTTTCCGCCATGGCTTTATACGGCTCGGCGGACAGGCCAGAGTGGGGGATAACAATCACCAGGTCGGCACCTTGCTTGCGCATTTCTGGCACCCATTTTTTGGCACTTTCCGTGATGTCTTCCACGGTGACTTTACCTGTCAGGTTGGCTTTATCCCACACCATCACCTGTGGCGGGACGAAGCCAATATAGCCGATGCGCAGAGTATGCTGTTTGCCATCGCGATCTTTAACCGACTTGTTTTCAATATGGTATGGCGTAAACAGTGGCTTACCGGTTTTTGCATCCAGTACGTTAGCATTCACATAGGGAAATTTTGCGCCTGATAGCGCCTTGCGCAGGTAGTCCAATCCATAGTTGAATTCGTGGTTACCGATATTGCCGACGGAATAATCCAGCGTGTTCATCGCCTGATAAACCGGGTGTACATCGCCAGCCTTCAACCCTTTTGCCGCCATGTAGTCGCCTAACGGGCTGCCCTGAATCAGGTCGCCATTATCGACTAACACGCTGTTGGTTGCCTGTTCGCGCGCGGCGTGAATCAGGCTGGCGGTGCGCACCAGACCAAATTTATCGGTTGGGGTATCTTTGTAGTAATCGAAATCCATCATATTGCTGTGCAGATCGGTGGTTTCCAATACCCGTAAATCAACGGTGGCGGCATGAACGGTCGTGGCGACCAGCGTAGCAAGCAGGCTGAGTGCCAGTGAATGCTTCATTGGGTAACTCCTTGTGCGGTGATTGTCGATGCGTAAGGCGATCGGGGGGTGTTTTTCATATCATGATGAAGTTAAAGTGATTATCGTCTCTAAATCCTGAGGATGACATCAATAATGGCAATAATCGTAGATTGCCTCACAGATGTATAATGAATGGTAGAGATGAAGTCTGCGTTACGCGCAACCGATAACGATGAGGTAGAGCATGTTAGAACCTATTTGCCAACTGGCCCGTGATGCTGGTGCTGCCATTATGCAGGTTTACGACGGGCAGCATCCCGTAGATGTCGCGCATAAGAAAGATGATTCGCCAGTGACCGCCGCCGATCTTGCGGCGCATCGGGTGATTAAAGACGGGCTGGCCGCGGCGTTTCCTGATATTCCTTTGCTGTCAGAAGAAGATCCGCCTGAATGGGAAACCCGTCGGCACTGGCAGCGCTATTGGTTGGTCGACCCGCTGGACGGCACTAAAGAGTTCCTCAGTCGCAACGGTGAATTCACGGTAAACATTGCGCTGATCGAGAACGGGCAGGCGGTGCTGGGCGTGGTTTACGTGCCAGTTACGGGCGTGATGTATTCCGCAGCGGAAGGTAAAGCCTGGAAAGAAGAAAACGGTCAGCGTTGGCAAATTTCGGTGAAGCAGGCGCATCCGCCACTGGTGGTGGTCAGCCGCTCTCATGCTGATAGTGAGCTAAAGGACTATCTCAGCCAATTGGGTGAGCACCAGACGGTGGCGATTGGCTCATCGCTAAAATTTTGTCTGGTGGCCGAAGGCGACGCGCAGCTTTACCCCCGTTTCGGGCCGACTAACATTTGGGATACGGCGGCGGGCCATGCGGTGGCGGTGGCTGCCGGGGCGCAGATTCACGATTGGCAGGGGCAACCGCTGTCCTACACGCCGCGTGAATCCTTCCTCAACCCCGGTTTTCGCGTCTCTTTATTTTAATTTACTAAGCGTTTTAGCGCTATTTCTCTTCCAGCAACTGACGCAGCAGGGACATCACCTGCTGCACGTCCTGCTCGCTTAACGCCCCATCCTTCACGAACCGAATTTTCCCTTGTTTATCTAGCACCGCGATAGCTGAACTCTGTGGCTGTAGCTGCCAGGTTTTGCGCACATTGCCGTTGCTATCGACAATAAATTGCGACCACGGAAACGCTTTTTTGTTGTCCTCAAGGCTACTACGCACAAACATGCTGGTGCCGATGATGGCATCGTCGGTATTCACGATTGTCGTCGTTTGGTAATAATCATGCGGTAGGTTAGCTGCCTTCAGTGCGGAGATGAGCGGATCGTTCATCTCTTTGGCAGCGGTTCGGCCAGCGATATGTTGTATCACCCGTACTTTTCCGGGCAATTGCGCGCTGTTCCAGTTTTTATAACTAAACTGATTATTCTGGTACTGAAGTTCTCCCCTGTCTGCAATGCCGACGGGAGGAACGAATTGGTTGAGTATCAGCGTATGCGCTGAGGCTGTGAGTGGAACAAATCCCAATAAGGGCGTGATAAATAGCGCAAGAAGCAGGTGGCGTATTTTTATCATGGTATTTCCTTCTGTGGGGGGCCCGATGCGATGTCAATGATGGAAAACGTCGAGCGATGGTATAAGCGTAGATTCAGGAAATGGGTCTGTCTTGCTTCGCGCAAAAACGGTTTGTGGTTTAGTGCACAAAACCCTTATTTTTGAAGGTTTATACTGATGGCTAGGGGTTTATTTAAACACTGTTCTGTAAAAATCTGTAAAAACAGTTAAGAATACTGAATAGTGGGGAACTAAAAGCCGTTTTACAGTACTAATTAGCAGTATCCGTTATCTCATTAGCGCTCCAGAACCTCAGCCATGTTGGCGACAGGGAGAGCGTAGAAAAATAAAACGGGAGAGTAAAACGATGAGGATCTTCGAACGTTACAATCCTTTGAAAGTCGCCAAGTATGTGAAAACCCTGTTTCGCGGGCGGCTGTACATAAAAGGGGTTGGTGCTTTTGAGTTCGACTACGGCAAAATTCTTTTGCCAAAGAAACAGGATAAGCAGCATCTTCTGGTGATGTCCGAAGTGAATCGCCAGGTCATCCGGCTTCAGGCCGAGATGGGATGAATGATAAAGAAACGGCCCGTAGCGGGCCGTTCTGGTATGTCACTATTGATAACAGTTAGTCCGCGCTATCAGCCCGCGCGCTGGATGAGACAACAGGACGGTCTTCCAGACGAGTGACCAATAGCTGATCGATCTTATAGCTATCGATATCCACGACTTCAAACTTATAGCCTGAGAAGCGTACTGCATCGGTACGTTTGGGGATTTTCCGCAGCGTATACATCATGAAGCCACCAATGGTTTCATAGTTACCGGAGTGCGGGAAGTCATCAATATTCAGTGCCCGCATCACGTCTTCTATCGGTGTACCGCCTTCGACCAGCCAGGAATTCTCATCGCGCGCCACAATCTGCTCTTCCATGCCCTGACCGACGAGATCGCCCATCAGGGTGGTCATCACATCATTAAGCGTGATGATGCCGACGATCAGTGCGTATTCATTCAGAATGACCGCGAAATCTTCGCCCGCCGTTTTGAAGCTTTCTAATGCTTCGGACAGCGTCAGCGTATCCGGTACGATCAGCGCTGGACGAATCTGCACGCCGCTGCTCAGTGTCAGGCTTTGGTTTCCCAGCACCCGGATCAGCAGGTCTTTGGAATCCACGTAGCCGACGATCTGATCGATTGTGCCATCGCAGACCAGAAACTTGGAATGCGGTTGCTGGGCGATTTTTTCCTTAATACTGTCTTCCTGCTCGCGTAGATCGAAGTAAACCACGCTTTCGCGCGAGGTCATTGAGGACGGTACGGTGCGGGACTCCAGTTCAAACACGTTCTCGATGAGTTCGTGTTCCTGCTTACGCAGTACACCGGCCAACGCACCAGCTTCCACCACGGCATAGATATCATCGGACGTGATGTCATCCTTACGTACCATCGGCAGCTTAAGCAGACGGAAAATGACGTTAGCCAGACCGTTAAATATCCAGACCAGCGGGCGGAAAAGGAACAGGCAGAAGCGCATGGGGTTGATTATGCGGACCGCTACGGTTTCCGGCGCAATCATACCGATGCGTTTCGGGGTGAGATCGCCAAACAGGATGAACAGGCTGGTGACAAGCACGAATGAGCAGATGAAGCTGACTTTATCTGCAGCTTCGGGTGACATAAAGCGTTCAAATAGCATGGAAAAGGTAGGAGAAAATGCCGCATCGCCGATGATACCAGCCAGAATGGCGACGGCGTTGACGCCAATTTGAATTACGGTAAAGAAGATGCCCGGCGTTTCCTGAAATTTGAGCACCAGATCGGCGTTGAGGTTTCCCTCATCGGCCATCAGTTTGAGTTTAATTTTACGAGACGCCGCCAGCGAAATCTCGGATAGCGAGAAAAATGCACTGATGGCAATAAGAAAAAGAATCAGTAATAGACTGTTTAACATAGTTTTTACTTTAGGTAAGTTTTCGCATGAGCCGAGATTGACGCAGCGATCCTCAGAAAGATGAACACATAAAAGTGAACACATTATGATCGTTATTGAAGGCTTGAACCGGGCGAGGATGGGCTCGGTCCGGGCGCATTATAGCAGGAGCGGCGAAATTACCGCCAGCGATCAACGCGGTGGCGGCAGACAGACGCCGATACCGCCCAATCCACAGTAGCCGTTCGGGTTCTTGTGCAGGTATTGCTGGTGATCATCTTCTGCATAATAAAACGGACCCGCAGACTCGATTTCTGTGCTGATAGCGCGGCCATCGCCGTTCTCTCTCATCGCCTGCTGAAAACGCTGAAGGCTTTCCTGCGCGGCCTGTTTCTGCTCAGGCGTGAGTGTATAGATAGCGGAACGGTACTGGCTGCCGATATCTCCGCCCTGGCGCATACCTTGCGCGGGATCGTGATTTTCCCAGAACTGTTGCAGCAACTGACTGTAGCTGATGACCGCAGGATCGAAAACGACACGTACCGCTTCAGCGTGATCGGTCTGGCCGCTGCACACTTCACGGTAGGTTGGATTGGGGGTGTAACCGCCAATATACCCCGCCGCTGTGCTGTAGATCCCCGGCAGTTGCCAGAACAAACGCTCCGCACCCCAGAAACAGCCCATGGCAAAAATGGCCACGGACATGTGGTCTGGCACATGCGTCATCGAATGTTCATTGACGACATGCAGCCTTGCCACGGGCATCGGGGTTGAACGCCCCGGTAAAGCATCGGATTGTGTAATCCGCTGTGTCTTATCAATCGAACTCATCACGTTGCTGACTCCAACAGAACTGGGTGAACGACCCTCTTTCACTGAGAGCATAACCAAGAAGTATTGACCTGTCTTTATATCTTAAACGTGTTTAATGTTAAGGTAATACGTGTCCATAACGCGAAAAAGTGACAATCTCAGGTTAATATCTACTACTAAGGTAAAAAATTAGTATTTATCACTAATTTAATGCAAGGTTACTCGCCTGTTTCTGCTTTACACGATGTTTTGTTTGGAAGCATGAACCTCTATGGCCGTCAGCGCGGCGGGCGAATTGATAAAAGCCATGCTATAGATTTTAGGCGACAGACCGATTGATCAGGGAGCTCAGTGACTATTTTCATTGCAAAAAGACGTTTTACTTTAAAAAACCGTTTCATTGGGCAAAAAAGTGCCACCGGGAAAAAAGGCATAGCGGGAAGAAAAACCGGCCTTGCTCGCTGCGGCGGTGTTCCGCGATACCGGATATTTGGCCTGATGTGCGCGTTGCTCATGTTGGTGCCTGAAAGTCAGGCGGCGAATGTGCGTCTGCAAGTCACGGGGCTGGAAGGGCAGTTGCAAAAGAATGTGAGAGCGCGTTTATCCACTATTGCGGGCGATGAGGTTAATGCTGACGGGCGTTTCCGCTCCCGCGTTGATGAAGCGATCCGGCAGGGGTTGCGTGCACTCGGCTATTACGATCCACAGATAGGTTTTGAATTTCGACCTGCCGTAAATGGCGGACGACCGGTATTGATTGCCACTGTCACCCCCGGCGAACCGGTAAAAATTGCTGGAGTGAACATCACGCTGCGCGGCGGTGCGCACGATGATAAAGACTACCAACAGTTGGTTAAAGACGATCGCCCCGACATTGGCTCGGTGCTGAATCATAGCGATTACGATCGTTTTAAAAGCGGGCTGAACGGTTTGTCGCTACGCAAAGGCTATTTCGATGCGCGTTTCCAGCAAAGCCAGCTTGGCGTGATGCGCGAAGAGAAAGAAGCCTTTTGGGATATCGATTTTGATAGTGGGGAACGCTATCGCTTTGGCGCTGTACGCTTTCAGGGCGCACAAATCCGCGAGGATTATCTGCAAAATCTGGTGCCGTTTCATGACGGTGATATGTATACCAGCGAAGACCTCGGTGAGTTAAACCGCCGTCTTTCCGCGACGGGGTGGTTCAATTCTGTCGTGGTGTCGCCCAATTTTGATCAGTCAAAAAGTACCAAAATTCTGCCGCTGGACGCAGTGGTGACGCCGCGAACCCGTAACCGCATCGAAACCGGGGTGGGTTATGCCACGGATGTTGGCCCACGTTTTAAAACTACCTGGAATAAGCCTTGGGTGAATTCACGGGGTCACAGCCTGGAAAGCAGCCTGAGCGTCTCCGCGCCGGAGCAATCGCTTGATTTTAGCTACAAAATTCCCTTATTGAAGAATCCACTTGAGCAGTATTACCTGCTGCAAGGCGGCTTCAAGCGCGAAGACCTCAACGATACCCAATCTGATGGCACCACGCTGAACGTGGCTCGCTACTGGGATCTCTCCAGCGGTTGGCAACGGGCGATTAATCTGCGCTGGAGTCTCGACCACTTTACGCAGGCGAGCGTAACGGATACCACGATGCTGATCTATCCTGGTGTCAGCATTAACCGAACCCGCCAACGCGGCGGGCTGATGCCGGTATGGGGCGATACGCAGCGCTACTCTATCGACATTTCCGACACCGCGTGGGGATCGGATATCGATTTTGCCGTGGTTCAGGCACAAAACGTCTGGATTCGCACGCTGGCGGATAAACACCGTTTTGTCGCGCGCGGCAATCTGGGCTGGATTGAAACCAATAATTTCTCCCGTGTTCCGCCCTCACTGCGTTTCTTTGCCGGTGGCGATCGCAGCATCCGTGGGTATAAATACAAATCTATTTCGCCGCGTGACAGCGACGGCAAACTGACCGGTGCGTCCAAGCTGGCGACCGGCTCGCTCGAATACCAATACAACGTGACGGGAAAATGGTGGGGCGCGGTTTTTGTTGATTCAGGTGAAGCGGTGAATGACATCAAACGGAGTAACTTCAAGACCGGCACGGGGGTCGGTGTACGCTGGGCCTCGCCGATTGGCCCGGTGAAACTCGATGTCGCCATGCCGATCGGCGATGCGGAGAAGAAGAATGATGTTCAGTTCTATATCGCACTGGGGCCTGAATTATGATGGATGATAAAAACGACAACAACGCACCGGTCGCGGTGACGGAAGAAAAGGTCGCGCAGGATAATGTACCGACGACGCCAGCACGCAAAGGACGCTGGTGGAAACGCATCGGCATTGGCATCGTCGCCTTCTTATTGCTGCTGGTTGTTGGAGTGGGCCTGCTGGTAGGAACCACGCCGGGTCTGCACCTACTGCTGAATACCGCCGCGCGCGTGGTGCCGGGGCTGGAGATCGCCAGTGTGAGCGGGGGTTGGCGTGATTTAACGCTGAAAAACGTCAGCTACCAGATGCCGGGCGTGACGGTAAAGAGTGAAGAATTTCACCTGTCGCTGGTGCTGGGTTGTCTGCGTAAAAGCCAACTGTGCATCAATGATCTCTCGGCTAACCGCATTGACGTTGTCGTCGATACCAAAGCGTTGCCCGCATCAGAAGAGCCGCCTCCTTCTTCAGAACCGGTCACAGAAATCTCAGCGCCTTTCCCGATTTCTCTACGCCAACTGGTGCTCAACGGCGTTCAGGTTACCGTCGATGATACGGCGATTTCTCTGGGCGAATTCCGCACCGGAATGCAGTGGGAAGGGCGCGCGCTGACGCTGCTGCCGACCAAAATTAGTGCGCTGCTGGTGGCCTTGCCAAAGACACCGGTTAGTGTGCTGGAAGATGGCAAAGTGACGGCGGCGGAAATGGCGTCCGTCATCAAAGAAACGGCAGCGAATGTTCGTGAGGCTGCTGAACAAGGCACCTCACAAACGCTTCAAATCGATAAAGTGCTAGAAGCAAATAACACGGTAGCGGCTGCCACGACGACGACACCGATACCAACGGCGAAAACGGATAATGCCTCGGATCAACCCGCAGCGCCTGAACCGCCGCTGGGCGAACGCCTCCGCGAACTGTTCTCCAAACCGCTGCTGGCGGATTTACCGCAGTTCACGCTACCGCTGGATTTGAACATCGTCGAGATTCACGGTGAACAACTGCGGCTGACGGGCGATCAGGACATTTTGATTAATAACCTGTTCGTGCAGGCGTCGACCCAACAGCAGCATTTGCGTCTGGACAAACTGATTGTGCAATCGCCGCAGGGTGGATTGAATGTGCGCGGCGAGGCAACGCTCAGTGATAACTGGCCCGTTTCGCTGGCGGCGAACGGCGTGTTGAACGTCGATCCGCTCAAGGGGGAAACGCTGAAGCTGACGGTCGACGGCGGCCTGCGCGAGCAGTTGAATGTGGCTCTGAATCTCTCGGGGCCGCAGCGTGCGCAATTGGAGCTGCAAACCAAACTGGCGGAAGCCGGGTTGCCGCTGGCGTTGACGCTGCAAACCGAACGCGTGCGCTGGCCGTTGACGGGCGTAACACAGTATCAGGCCAATAATGTCAGGCTGCGTTTTAACGGCAAAGCGACCGACTACGCGCTGTCGCTGCGCGGCGACCTGAGCGGGGCAGATATTCCCCCCGCGACGCTGCTGCTGGATGGTAAAGGCAATGAGCAGCAGTTTACGCTGAGTCGCCTACGGCTGGCGGCGTTGCAGGGCAATGCCGATCTGAGTGCGCTTATCGACTGGAGTAAAGCAATCAGTTGGCGCAGTGAACTCCTGCTGAACGGAATCAATACGGCGAAACAGTGGCCTGAATGGCCCGCAAAAATAGATGGAAAGATTACGACGCGCGGCAGCGTCTATGGCGGTAGCTGGCAGTTGCAGGTGCCAGAACTGCGTCTGGATGGCAATGTAAAAGCGAATAAGCTTACGGCCAGAGGTGAACTGCGCGGTAACGCGGCGGGGCAGTGGACAATACCGGAGCTGAATCTGGCATTAGGCCGTAACCAACTGAACGTCAAAGGCGACTTGAGCGACAAGTGGCAGTTGGATGCGGACATCAATGCGCCATCGCTGGACGGCATGTTGCCCGGTCTGGCGGGACGCGCCCTCGGCACGCTTAAGCTACGTGGCAATCTGCGTGAACCGCAGATGTTGGCAGATATCACGGCTTCGGGTCTACGCTGGCAGGCGATCACCATTAACCAAGTGAGGGTGGAAGGCGATGTGCGTTCTGAACAGCAGATTCAAGGTAAACTCGCGGTGCGTCTTGAAGCGCTGAAGCAGGACGGCCTGAATATTGCCCTGTTGACGCTGGATGCCAGTGGCAATGAGAAACAGCATCAGCTTCGGTTGAATATGCAGGGAGAACCGGTTGCGGGACAACTAGCGCTTTCAGGCAGCTTCGATCGTCAGGAACAGCGCTGGCGCGGCACGCTAAACAATACCCGTTTCGACACGCCGGTGGGAGAATGGCGTCTGACGCAGGATATGGCGTTGGATTATCTGAATACGCAACAGAAGATCACGATTGGTACGCACTGTTGGCGTAATCCGAACGCCGAGCTTTGTGTACCGAAAGCGATTGAAGCCGGGCCGAGCGGACAGGCAAGTATTCGACTGAACCGTTTCGATCTTGCTATGTTAAAACCGTTCCTGACGGAAGATACGGTGCTGGCCGGGACGTTCACCGGTGGTGCCGATATCAGTTGGCAGGCGGGACAAGGTTTACCGCAGGCGAAAGTCTCGCTGGTGGGTAACGGCGTGAGCGTGCGCCAGCAGATGCAGGGCAACACGCTGCCAATTGATTTCGATACCTTTACGCTGAATGCTGGGCTCGATCGCGGGCGGGCACAGCTTGGCTGGCTGATGGCGATCCGGGAAAACGGACGCTTTAGCGGTGATATTCAGGTGACCGATCCACAAGGCCGACGCAATCTCGGCGGCAGCGTCACGATAAATAATATTTCGCTGGCATTGCTCAACCCGGCATTGAGCAAAGGAGAAAAGGCGGCAGGCATGCTGAATGCAAACCTGCGTCTGGCGGGCGATGTCGCTCGCCCGCAGCTATTCGGCCAAATGGTGCTGGAACGGTTGGATATTGATGGCAACTGGATGCCTATCGATCTAACTAACGGGCGGCTGGCGGTGAACTTCAGCGGGATGTCGTCAACGCTGCAAGGTTTTTTGAAAACGGACAATGGGCAATTGAACCTCGGTGGGAATGCCGACTGGTCGAGGCCTGATGCCTGGCGTGCGCGGATTGCTGCGAAGGGCCAGAAGCTGCGGGTGACGATTCCACCGATGGCGCGGTTGGATGTTTCGCCGGATATTGTTTTTGAAGCCACGCCGCAACTGTTTGCGCTAAACGGCTCTGTCAGTATCCCGTGGGCGCGGATCGTGGTTAAAGACATGCCGGAAAGTGCGGTGGCGGTGTCGTCGGATGAAGTGATGCTGGATGCTCAGCGCCAGCCGTTGAAGAAAGCCAGCGCCGCGATTCCGATTAACAGCAATTTGACGATCCGCGTTGGCAATGATGTTCGACTGGATGCATTTGGGTTGGCCGCGCGCTTGCAGGGTGACCTGAAAATGGTTCAGGACGAGCGCGGATTAGGGCTGAACGGCCAAATCGATATTCCGTCCGGTCGTTTTAAAGCCTATGGGCAGGATCTGATCGTTCGTAAAGGACTGATTTTGTTCTCTGGACCGCCGGATCAGCCGATCCTGAATATCGAAGCCATTCGTAACCCAGACAACACCGCTAATGATGTTATCGCTGGCGTGCGTGTCACCGGTATGGCCGCCACACCGAAGCTGGAAGTCTTCTCCGATCCGGCGATGTCACAGCAGGAAGCACTCTCTTATCTGCTGCGTGGGCAAGGTTTGGACAGCGGTGGAGCAGATAGCTCGGCGATGACCTCAATGTTAGTAGGTTTAGGGGTTGCACAAAGTGGGCAAGTTGTGGGTAAAATCGGCGAGGCCTTTGGCGTAAGTAATTTAGCTCTGGATACACAGGGTGTTGGCGATAATTCTCAGGTTGTCGTCAGCGGCTACGTCCTTCCGGGTCTGCAAGTGAAATATGGAGTTGGCATATTCGATTCTTTGGCAACGTTAACGCTGCGTTACCGCTTGATGCCAAAGCTATACTTGGAAGCGGTGTCTGGAATTAGTCAGGCACTAGATGTGCTCTATCAGTTTGAGTTCTAGCGATGCGAATTATTGTTTACGGCAGTTTACGACGCAAACAGGGAAATAGTCATTGGATGACGAATGCGCAATGGTTAGGGGATTGTCAGCTCGCCGGTTTCGAGCTGTACGATCTCGGCCATTATCCGGCTGTCGTCCCCGGCGATGGAGAAATTCATTGTGAGGTTTATCGCATTAGTTCGTCGATTCTGACGGAGCTGGATGCCTTAAAGCGGGACGGCCACGAATACCAGCGTGAGCTGATTTCCACTCCTCTGGGCAGTGCCTGGATCTATCTGTATAAACACCCGACTGAAGGGTTAACGCGTATTGCCAGCGGTGACTGGTTGAAGCGTGATGAAGAGGCTTGAGGTCGAGTAACCCATCAAGTCATGGTCGCCATAAATAAAAACACCGCGTAACGCGGTGTTTTTGATCGTGCTATTTTTTGAGCACGTCATGCTTTTGCATACGCAATGCTTTTGATGGCGTATGGAGCGGCGCTTATTTGTTTTTTGCGCGCTCGAAGGAAGCAACGATTTCGGCTTTTGCCGCAGCAGCGTTATCCCAACCGTCAACTTTCACCCACTTGCCTTTTTCCAGATCTTTGTAATGTTCAAAGAAGTGGCCGATCTGTGCGCGCAGCAGTTCAGGCAGGTCGTTAACGTCTTTAATGTGATCGTATTCTTTGGTCAGCTTGCTGTGTGGAACGGCAACCAGCTTGGCATCTTCACCTGCTTCATCGCTCATTTTCAGCACGCCAACAGGACGGCAACGGATCACAGAGCCAGGCTGTAACGGATACGGGGTCGGTACCAGCACGTCAACCGGGTCGCCATCCAGAGACAGCGTGTGGTTGATGTAGCCATAGTTGCATGGGTAGAACATGGCGGTAGACATGAAACGGTCTACAAACAGCGCGCCAGTATCTTTATCAATCTCATATTTGATCGGATCGGCATTCGCGGGAATTTCAATCACTACATAGATATCTTCTGGCAGATCTTTACCTGCCGGAACATCGTTCAGACTCATGTCAGTTTCCTTCTCTTAAAACCTGAAATAGCGTGGCCGTCATTATAGCCAAAAAGCGTTTCATGTCGCCGATTTTTAGCGTGTCGACGCGCTATGCATTAACGTGAGTCGTTTAAGTAAAAATACTTTCGTTACTAAAGTTTCTTTAAAGAAAGCAGGCTTGCTACCGATAGGAACATGATCAAGATCACGTTATGCGGAGCATTTCTCCGCATTTATTTATCATTTGTAATGTCAGGGAAATGGAAATGTTAAAAAACATCACAATCAAGACGAGCTTGATTGCTTTGTTGAGCATGATGGTGCTGCTCTTATTACTGGTATGCGGAATTGGCATCACCTCCATCAATCAGGGGATCACGTCACTCACGACTATCGACAAGATTCAGGGCAAAGAAGTGACGGCGCTTGCAGGGAGCTACACGGCCTCGCTGCGTGCCAGAACGGGGGCAGCATTGGCTGCTCGTCAGATGGAAAATGGACTGACCGATCTCGCGAATGCGTCAGTGGCGCGAGCAGAAGCCTACACGGCACTTTCCCACCAAGAAATGATGCGTTTTCTTTCCTATGGCACCGTAACGGAACGCGGCGCCAAAATGGCGGCAGAGGTGAAAAGCAACTACGAGCAATATATGAACCTTGGCGTTCAGCCAATGGTCGATGCGCTGAAACGTGGTGACGTTGCTGCTTATTACGCGCTGTTGCAGGACGTGCTACCACCGCTTAGCGTTGAGATGGATAAGGTAGCGAATGAATTCCGCGACTTTGGGCTGGAAGTGGGAGAAAACATGCTCACTGAAGCAGAAAGTTTTGCGTTCGAGCGTCTGACGATCATCGGTATTGCCTGTCTATTCGTTCTGCTGCTGGTGGTGGCTGCCTGGGCTGCCCTGAAACGTTCTATTTTGTCCCCGCTTGAACAAACGGTCGAACAGTTGGAGTTTATTGCCCGTGGCGATTTAACCCAGCCTATTGCCGATGGCGGCAATAATGAAATTGGTCGCCTGACTCAGGCGATGAAGGCAATGCAACATTCGTTAGCCACCGCTGTAGGGCGTGTCCGCGATGCGGGTATGCAAATCGATGTCGGTACGCGCGAGCTATCTTCCGGCAATACGCATCTGGCCGCCCGCACAGAAGAGTCCGCATCGTCGTTGGAAGAAACTGCCGCCAGTATGGAACAGTTGACCGCCACGGTGACGCTCAACGCCGAGAGTGCGGAACAAGCCCATACGCTGGCACAAAATGTGTCAGATATTGCCAGTAAAGGTAGTGATATGGTGGGGAACATGATTGAGAAGATGCAGATGATCTCCAGCAGTTCCACACGTATTGGCGATATTTTGGCGGTGATTGACGGTATCGCGTTTCAGACCAATATTCTGGCGCTGAATGCGGCGGTTGAAGCCGCGCGGGCGGGAGAGCAGGGGCGGGGGTTTGCTGTGGTTGCGGGGGAAGTCCGTAATTTGGCGCAGCGCAGCGCGCAATCAGCGAAAGAGATCAAAACATTGGTGGAAGAATCCCAGAGCCGCGTCAGTGAAGGCACAGTGATGGCAAAAATGGCTGGCGAAACGATGGATGACGTCTCTGACGCAGTCGGGCGTGTGACGTCCCTGATGCGTGAGATCTCAACGGCAACGCGTGAGCAGAGCAATGGAATTGGGCAGGTGAATTTGGCGGTATCGCAGATGGATGAGGTCGCGCAGCAAAATGCGTCTCTGGTTGAAGAATCCGCCGCTGCCACGCGTTCATTAGAGGATCAGGCACATTTGCTGGCGGAAAGCATGGCACAGTTTAAAGTGCAGTCGCAGGAGTTTGCCGCTATCGGCCGATTCTAATACCCCTTTCATACTTCATAAAAAATTCCCGTGAAAGCGGGAATTTTTTGCCTCACTTTTCGAGAGACGTCTTCTCGTCTTCCGATTTCTTCTTCTTGCGCAGTTTATCCCAGATTTTACTTTCCTGTCCGCGCCATAGGCGTTGGATATTGTCGTGGTGACGCATCAATATCAGGCAAGAGAGCATTGCGACGGGGAAAGTAAACTGGGGTTTGAACCACCAGACATAAAATGGTGCGATGAGCGCACTGACGATAGCACCGAGTGAGGAATAGCCGCTTAACAGAACGGTCAGTAGCCAGGTGCCGGTCATCAGGCCTGTCAAATCCCAACCGATAGGGGCGATGGCACCAAAAGCCGTTGCCACACCTTTACCCCCGCGAAAGTGGAAAAATACGGGATAGATATGGCCGAGGCAGGCGGCGATGGCGGTTAACCCGAGATACAGCGGGGCAACGCCCAGTGCGTAAGCAGCCCAGACGGGCAACATGCCTTTCAGAACGTCAAAAACCAACACGGTTGCTGCGGCAGCTTTGCCGCCAATACGCAATACGTTAGTGGCTCCGGGATTGCCAGAACCATGTTGACGCGGGTCGGGCAGCCCAGCAATTCTGCAAAACAAAATCGCACTGGAAATAGAGCCACACAGATACGCGATTAACATCATACCAAGCGCGGTAACACTCATAACGCCATTCCGTTTAATAAGGGTCGTTTTACTCTTCTCATCTGTGGATAATACGCACATTCCGTCGGAAGTGGTATCCGACAGCGACAAAAACAGAGAACGGCGTGATGGATATCGTATTTATTGAAGAGCTTACTGTAATCACTACCATTGGTGTTTACGATTGGGAACAGACGATCCAGCAGAAGCTGGTGTTCGATATCGAAATGGGCTGGGATAACCGTCAGGCAGCAGCCAGTGACGATGTGAATGACTGCCTGAGCTATGCCGATGTTAGCGATGCGGTGATTGCCCATGTGGCGAACCAGCGTTTTGCTCTGGTGGAACGTGTTGCTGAAGAAGTCGCGCAGTTGCTGATGCAGCGCTTCGCTATTCCCTGGCTGCGCATCAAGCTTAGCAAGCCAGGCGCCGTGGCGCAGGCGCGCCAGGTTGGAGTTATTATTGAGCGCGGTACGCGATAAATCTGATTCAACAGAATAAATACGGGTTTACGTGCAACTAAATCGTAACCCAACTAGTCTATAAGCCAGTTATACCCGTCATACTTCAAGCTGCATGTACGTTGGCGCGCTACTCGGCCCACTTACGTGGATCTCGCCCCGATGGGGCCGCTGCAAGCAGCGTTCAAATCTGCCTCTGGCAGATTTGTCACTCACCCGAATCACTTACTTGAGTAAGCTCATCGGGGTTCTTTCTCTTGCCGCCTGCATGCAACTCGAATTATTTAGGGTGTGTAGCGGCTCGCGAAAGTACGCAGCCGCTTTTTTATGGGCTAAATTTTCGTTTTTATTAGAGGCAAGGATTTTTAGATGACTGACCTGCATTCGCTGCTAATCGCATTCATTCTTGGTGTGGTCGAAGGGCTGACCGAGTTTTTGCCCGTATCGTCTACGGGGCATATGATTATTGTTGGTCACTGGCTAGGGTTTGTTGATGAGAAAGCCAAGACGTTTGAAGTTATCATCCAGCTTGGCTCGATTCTGGCGGTTGTCGTTGTGTTCTGGCGTCGTCTCTTTGGCCTGATTGGGATCCACTTCGGAAAGGTGCCGCATGAAGGGCATACGGCTGGCCGACTGAAGTTGACGCACATCTTACTGGCCATGATCCCTGCGGTTGTGCTCGGTCTGATTTTCCACGACGTGATCAAATCGTTGTTTTATCCACAAAACGTGATGTATGCGCTGGTTATCGGGGGCTTCCTGCTGTTAGCGGCTGAATGGCTTAAGCCTAAAAAACCACGTGCCGTCGGGCTGGATGACATTACGCATCGTCAGGCGTTTATGATTGGCTGTTTTCAATGTCTGGCGCTGTGGCCCGGTTTTTCACGCTCAGGGGCAACGATTTCCGGTGGAATGCTGGTGGGTGTCAGCCGTTATGCGGCCTCTGAGTTCTCTTTTATTCTGGCGGTTCCCATGATGATGGGGGCGACCGTTTTGGATCTGTATAAAAGCTGGCATTTCCTGTCGCTGGCTGATGTACCGATGTTTGCCGTGGGCTTCGTGACGGCGTTTGTCGTGGCGCTGATTGCGATTAAAACCTTCCTGAAAATCATCAAACGCATCTCGTTTGTTCCCTTCGCGATTTACCGTTTTATCGTCGCGGGCGTGGTTTACATGGTCTTTATGTAAGTCTGAGAGACTTGGTTGTTGTTAGATAGAGAAGAGGCCGCGCATTAGCGTGGCCTCTTTGTTTTCAGGATGTACCCGAGATATCAGGCTGCTGTGCTTTCCACTCTGCCAGAGCATGAATACGGCGACGGGCCAATTCATTACGCACATCAATGCCTTTAAAACCATCGGCGACGACGCTGGCACTGCTGACCAGGGCGGCGATGTGGAAGGCTTCACGCAGGTAGTCGCCTTGTGGATAAGGGTTCTCTTCAAAACCGGCACGGCCTCTGGCATCGGCCTCGCTAGTCAGCGCGAGCTGCTCCAGACGCTGTGGCTTGCGCCAGACGTCAATCGCATCAAATAACTTCAGCAGGGTTTTGGGTTGCAGTACCTGCACGGTATGAATCAGGTCATGATATTCCGTAACCAGCTTCGCCAGATCGCGAATGGGGTTAGGCACACGTAAGCGCTGACACAGGGCTTCAACCAGTTTGACACCCGCAGGGCCGTGCCCATGATGTCGTGGCCACAGTTCAGGCGGTGTTAGCCCTTTTCCTACATCGTGACACAGTGTGGCAAAACGCACGTCAATCTCTGGACTGAGGCGTGCGGCCATTGCTACTGTCATCATGGTATGAATGCCGGTATCGATTTCCGGATGCCATTTGGCAGGAGCGGGTACGCCATAGAGATTATCGATTTCAGGGAACAGCACGGCCAGCGCGCCGCAGTCACGTAGCACCTGAAAATAGACATCTGGCGACGATGTTCTGAGCGCTTTTTCCGTCTCTTTCCAGACGCGTTCTGGCGTTAGGTAAGCCAGTTCGCCCTCATGCACCATTTTTTGCATCAGCGCCATGGTTTCTTCTGCAATCTGGAAGCCGAGATGGGCAAAACGTGCGGCAAAACGGGCGACACGCAGGACGCGTAACGGATCTTCGCCAAAGGCGTCAGAGACATGGCGCAGTACGCGGTTCTCAAGATCGCGACGACCGTGATAAGGATCGATCAGCTCACCCTGCTCAGTACGGGCAATGGCATTGATGGTCAAATCGCGGCGGAGTAAATCCTGCTCTAACGTGACATCCGGTGCGGCATGGCAGACAAATCCAGTATAGCCTTTGCCGGATTTGCGTTCGGTTCGTGCGAGGGCGTATTCATCGTGGCTGACGGGATGTAAGAAAACGGGAAAATCCTTTCCAACCTGCTGGTAACCCTGCGTAAGCAGATGCTCCGGCGTCGCACCGACCACCACCCAATCCTTTTCGGTGACGGGTAAACTCAGCAGGCTGTCCCGAACAGCGCCGCCGACAAGGTAAATCTTCAACGTCGGGCTCCTGAATCAATAACCAATATTTCACAACATACTACCATCTTTATGCTGTTGCGTTAGTCACAGAGAAAAATGCCTGCAAGAAGCAGGCACGTATTCTAATCAGTTCATCCAGCGGTCATTTTTCTTTTTGCGAGGGATGATGTGCGGTAGCAACAGGCCTAGCAGCAAGCCTATACCCGCGACACCTCCACCATACATAAACCACTGTAGAATGATGGTGCGCTGCTTATCATCAAGCTGGACATTCGCCGCACTGACTTTTTTCTGTGCGACGATAAGCTGATTTTTCAGATCCTGATTTTCCTGACGTAATCCGTTGATAATATCATCACTGGCCGCTACTTTTTGCTGCATGTCAGCGGTGCGCTGGTTCCAGGTCTGATCGATATTATTCAGTTTGTCAGTCAGGTCTTTTACCTGTTTTTCCAGCTCCGGCACCCGTGTACGCAGGCTTGGCGTATCGCTAAGCTGGTCGAGAGGGATCCAGGTGGTACGGTTTTTATCATCACGGATCTGTGCATAACCCGCGCTTTCATTGACGCTGAGTAGCGTGACCTCAGCGCCAGCATTCACTGTGCCGACGATACGATATTGATTGCCTGGCCCACTGTGGACATACGTCAATAACTCATCGGAAATGTAGCGTTTTTCTTCCGCCTGTGCGGTCCAACTCAGCGTGAGAGAAAACAAAGTGAAACAGAGTAAGCCTAATTTCTGCATAAGATCATCATGTTGCGTTAATGGTGGTCTGATAGTAGAGGCTTAAGTCTGACGAGGCAATGTATAAACCGAAATGAGAACAGTCTTACTCTTGGCGGGCGTCATACCAGGAAGGCGGTGTCCTCCGTATTTAAACAGAGAGAAGAATGTTCCTAATGGCAAGTTTGCATAAGAAATGCGCGCTTGTTCGCAGGTGAAAAAGAGTGTGTGCGGTAAGGGTAGTAAGGTGAAGTAAAATGTTATTTACTGACATAATAATGAACGCGATCTTGGTGTTGTGAATGCTATGAGTGAAGAAATTGAGCTGAAATTTATTGTTCATCCTGACAGCGTTGAATCGCTGCTGACGCAATTGGCTGAATGGGAGAGTGATTACAGCCAGTATGAGCATATGCGTGCTCAGCGTCTGAGCAATGTCTACTATGAAACCGCAGATAACTACCTGCGTCGTAATGGCATTGGCCTGCGTATTCGCGGCGAGAATGAACGCTACGAAATGACGGCGAAAACGGCGGGTAAGGTGGTTGGTGGGTTGCACCAACACCCTGAATATAACGTTGCGCTGGAGAAAGCCGAGTTGGATCTCAGCCTGTTTCCTACGGAGGTCTGGCCGGACGATTGCGATATTGAGGCGCTGCAACCCTCACTTACTCCACTGTTTAGTACGGATTTTACGCGTGAGAAGTGGGTGTTTACTTACTACCAAAGCGTCATTGAGGTTGCATTAGACCGTGGTGAAATTCGTGCTGGCGATCTGAGTGAGCCGCTGTGCGAACTGGAGATGGAACTTAAGTTGGGGCAAACCACTCATCTGTTGGCCTTGGCAAAAGAAATCGCGGAGTTTGGTGGTATGCGGCAGGGCAGCCTCAGTAAGGCGGCACGTGGATACCATCTGGCTAAAGGCAATCCTGTGCGCGAATGTCTTCCGCTCAATACATTGGTCGTGGATGCAAAAACCAACATCGATCAGGCCATCCGCGCGGCGCTAGAATTGGCGTTGGCTCATTGGCAATACCACGAAGAACTGTGGGTAAGAGGAGATGCCTCTGCCCGTGACGCTATGCCACAGGCCAGCGCGTTGATGCGCGAAATGCTGGTGCTGGTGGGAGGTGTCGTGTTACGTAAGGTCACCACGCTTTTCCGCTCTGCACTCGCCACGCTGGAAAATCGGTTACAAGGTCCCGGTGGAGCGGAAATCTGTTATAGCGCCGACTACCTGCAAAGTAAGTTAGTGCTGACTTCGTGGCTAATCGAGTCTGGCTGGTGCGACTATATGGATAATAAAGATCGCATTAAGCTACAGGGCTCGTTCAAACGCTTTGCCGACATTATGCTAAGCCGTAGCACAGCGGAGCTGAAAAGTGCTTTTTCTTCTACCTTGACGGAGGCGCAGTACGAGCAGCAAATCCCTCGCCTTCAACGTAATCTCTGCGCATTTCTCCTCTTATCCGGTGCCTATCCGGCAGAGCAAGTAGAAGCCTACGTTGAACACTGGCGGGCGTTACTACAGGAGATTGAGCGGCTTGCTGCCGGGCAGGCTCCTTCTGTCTATCTGGAAGCCCAGCGTAAAGCCGTGCTGACTTTGTCTCCGTTCTGGCTACATAGCGGCGGACAGTAACCGTTAACTGCCGCTTGTCAGTGAGGATAGGCGGCACATCAAGGGAACCCCCATGTCGATACTTCCTTTGCCTGCTTTACCTGCGCTTCTGACGGAACACTCTCAGCGTGCGCTATCGCGTTTGTGGGAAGCCGCACCTGATGAACCGATAACGGACAGCGATGCTGCTGTTTTGGCATTGAGCGATTTTGTCAGCGATGCGCTTGCGCTGCATCCTGACTGGTGGCAAGGGATTCATCAGCAACCGCCGCAGCCCGAAGAGTGGCGGCACTATGCCGACTGGCTGCGTGACGCTCTGACCAGTGTTAACGATGAAAATGCGTTGATGGCGGCATTGCGTCGGTTTCGCCGCCATATGTTGACGCGAATTGCGTGGTCGCAGGCGCTGCAAACCAGTACCACGGAACATACGCTGCGTCAGTTGAGCGAACTGGCTGAAGTGATGATTGTGGCGGCCAGAAGCTGGCTATATGAGGCCTGTTGTCGCGAGTGGGGGACACCTTGTAATGCGCAGGGCGTGGCTCAGCCTTTGCTGATTCTTGGCATGGGGAAATTGGGTGGAGGAGAACTCAACTTCTCTTCGGATATCGATCTTATCTTCGTCTATCCCGAAAATGGTCACACGCAAGGCGGACGGCGCGAGTTGGATAACGCACAGTTCTTCACGCGTCTGGGACAGCGCCTCATTAAGGTGCTGGATCAGCCGACTGTCGATGGCTTTGTTTACCGTGTGGATATGCGGCTACGTCCCTTTGGTGATAGCGGCCCGCTGGTGCTCAGCTTTGCCGCGATGGAAGATTATTATCAGGAGCAGGGCCGCGACTGGGAACGTTACGCGATGGTCAAAGCGCGCCTGATGGGCGGAATGGACGATGCTTACAGTCAGGAACTGCGTAGTACGCTGAAGCCCTTCGTTTTCCGTCGCTATATTGATTTCAGCGTGATTCAGTCTTTGCGCAACATGAAGGGCATGATTGCCCGTGAAGTGCGTCGCCGGGATCTGCGTAACAACATCAAGCTGGGGGCGGGGGGAATTCGTGAAATCGAATTTATCACGCAGGTTTTCCAACTGATTCGCGGCGGGCGTGAACCGGGGTTACAGGGGCGATCGTTGCTACCTACGCTCCAGCATGTGGGGACTCTGGGATTATTAACGCCACAACAGGTGCTCGATCTCAGTAGCTCTTATTTGTTTCTACGCCGTCTGGAAAACCTGTTGCAGGCGATTGCTGATGAGCAGACGCAAACGCTGCCGGGTGATGAACTCAATCAGCAACGTCTGGCATGGGGAATGGGTTTCGACAGTTGGGATGCATTGCAATCCATGCTGTCACAGCATATGCAGGCGGTGCGGAACGTATTTGATGAGCTGATTGGTGATGATGCGCCAGACAATAACGATATCCCTGAACATAGCAGCTATAGCAGCCTATGGCAGGATACGCTGGACGATGGTGAACTGGCCCCGCTAACGCCGCATCTTACGGAAACCGTGCGTGAGAAGCTGATGCGGACGATTGTGGAATTTCGTCACGATGTGGCGAAACGCACAATAGGGCCACGCGGGCGAGATGTGCTGGATCAACTCATGCCGTGTTTGCTGGCGGAAGTGTGTGCTCGTCAGGAGGCGGATACGGTGCTGTCTCGTTTGACTCCGCTACTGTTGGGCATCGTCACGCGCACCACCTATCTTGAGCTGTTGCTGGAGTCTCGTGCTGCTCTGGCTCAGTTGATTCGTCTGTGTGCGGCTTCGCCGATGGTTGCCAGCCAACTGGCGCGTTATCCCCTTCTGTTAGATGAATTGCTTGATGCTTCAACGCTGTATCAGCCGACGGCACCGGGCGCGTACTCTGATGAGCTGCGTCAATATTTGATGCGTGTCCCTGAGGACGATGAAGAACAACAACTGGAGGCCGTGCGCCAGTTTAAACAGTCACAGCAGTTGCGTATCGCCGCAGGGGACATCGGCGGCGTCCTACCGGTCATGAAAGTGAGCGATCACTTAACGTATCTGGCGGAAGCGATTATCGCGGCAGTGGTTCAGCAGGCATGGGGACAGATGGTGGCGCGCTACGGCCAGCCATCCCATTTACAGCATCGTGAAGGGCGTGGGTTCGCCGTCATTGCCTATGGCAAGCTTGGTGGTTGGGAGCTGGGATATAGCTCCGATCTCGATCTGGTATTCCTGCTGGATTGCCCGTCGGACGTGATGACGGAAGGCGAACGCAGTATTGATGGTCGCCAGTTTTACCTGCGCCTCGCACAGCGAGTAATGCACCTGTTTAGTACTCGGACGTCATCAGGCATTTTGTATGAAGTGGATGCACGGCTGCGTCCATCGGGCGCGGCAGGTATGTTGGTGAGTACGGTGGAAGCGTTTGATGAGTATCAGCGCAATGAGGCGTGGACGTGGGAGCACCAGGCGCTGGTGCGCGCGCGCATGGTGTACGGCGAAAGCGGCGTGCAGCAGACCTTTGAGTCTATTCGCCGCCGCATCCTCTGTACAGAGCGTGACGCGGACACTCTGCGCACCGAAGTGCGCGAAATGCGGGAAAAAATGCGTCAACATCTGGCGAATAAAGATAAAACGCTTTTTGACATCAAAACGGATGCGGGCGGCATTACAGATATCGAATTTATCGCCCAGTATTTGGTGCTGCGTTACGCCGCGCAGGAGCCGCGTTTAACCCGTTGGTCAGACAATGTACGAATTCTGGAACTGATGGCGCAGTATGGTGTGATGGAAGAGAGCGAAGCTAACGCGCTCAAGCTGGCCTATGTCACCATGCGCAATGAACTACACCATTTGGCCTTGCAGGAACTGTCCGGCCGTGTCAGCCAGGAGCGGTTTGTTGCGGAGCGGGAGCAGGTGCGGGTGAGCTGGAATAAGTGGTTGGTGAACGCGTAAGTTTCTCAATATATGTGGTCAAGCACTCAGCGAAGAGACTCGGTGCGGTGGCGTGTAATGATCGTGCCTATGATATTATTACGCGCATTATGCGAAATAAGCCTGGAGTAGAGGATGAAAGTGACGCTGCCTGATTTCCGTCAAGCGGGTGTGTTAGTGGTGGGTGATGTCATGCTGGACCGTTACTGGTATGGCCCTACTAGCCGAATTTCACCAGAGGCACCGGTGCCTGTGGTCAAAGTTGATACGATCGAAGAGCGTCCGGGTGGGGCGGCGAACGTTGCAATGAACATCGCCGCATTGGGGGCTGGTTCGCGTCTGGTGGGGGTAACGGGCATTGATGATGCTGCTCGTGCACTGAACGCTAAACTTGGCGAAGTGAATGTGAAGTGTGACTTTGTCTCTGTTCCTACGCACCCGACGATCACCAAGTTGCGCGTGCTGTCGCGCAATCAGCAGTTGATCCGGCTGGATTTCGAAGAGGGCTTCGAGGGGATTGATCCTCAGCCAATCATCGAGCGTATCCAACAGGCGCTGCCAAAAATTGGCGTGTTGGTGCTGTCTGACTATGCGAAAGGCGTATTAGCACATGTGCAAACCATGATTCAGACGGCAAAAGCGGCTGGCGTTCCGGTGCTGATCGACCCGAAAGGCACCGACTTTTCTCGTTACCGTGGTGCGACGCTGCTAACGCCAAATCTGTCTGAGTTTGAAGCCGTCGCTGGGCGCAGTAAAACGGAAGAAGAACTGGTCGAACGCGGTATGAAGGTGGTGGCGGATTACGATCTGTCCGCATTGCTGATCACCCGTTCCGAGCAAGGGATGACGCTGCTACAGCCGGGTAAAGCACCGCTGCATTTGCCGACGCAGGCGCAAGAAGTATATGACGTGACCGGTGCTGGCGATACCGTCATTGGTGTTCTGGCTGCTGCGCTGGCGGCGGGTAATCCGCTGGAGGAAGCCTGTTTCCTGGCGAATGCCGCCGCAGGCGTTGTCGTTGGCAAGCTGGGAACGTCTACAGTTACGCCGATTGAATTGGAAAATGCTATCCGCGGCCGTGCCGAAACCGGATTTGGCGTGATGACTGAAGAACAGTTGAAACATGCCGTTGAGCTAGCGCGTCAGCGTGGCGAAAAGATTGTGATGACCAATGGCTGCTTCGATATTTTGCATGCCGGACATGTGTCTTATTTGGCAAACGCCCGCAAGCTTGGCGATCGGTTAATCGTTGCGGTAAACAGCGATGCATCCACCAAGCGGCTGAAGGGACCAACTCGACCGGTCAACCCGCTGCCGCAGCGGATGATCGTGCTAGGGGCGTTGGAAGCGGTCGATTGGGTCGTGCCGTTTGAAGAAGATACGCCACAGCGCCTGATTGCTCGCATCTTGCCGGATATTCTGGTGAAAGGCGGAGACTACCAGCCACATGAAATCGCCGGTAGTGAAGAGGTCTGGGCCAACGGCGGTGAAGTGAAGGTCCTGAATTTTGAGGATGGTTGCTCCACGACAAATATCATCAACACGATTAAAGCCACTACGTCTAAATCTTAAACGACATAACACTGACAGTGTGGCTAACCCATTTTAGTCCGCCAGCTAATGATTCTCGCTCTGACACACCACGAGCGAGAATCATATAAATCGTGACGCCGACAGGGCGACACGTCAGATAAAACAGGTATGAAACCAGTGAAGAAAGAACCAGCCGAAGTGAATGCGGTCGCACTGCGGGTAGCGGAGTTGCGCCGGGTCTTACGCCATCACGAATACAAATATCACGTTGAAGATGCGCCTGAAATTCCTGATAGCGAATATGACAAACTCATGCGGGAACTGAAAGCATTGGAGGCAGATCACCCAGAGCTGGTGACGAGTGATTCTCCTACGCAGCGCGTCGGCGCGGCACCGCTGGCGGCATTTGAGCAGGTACGTCATGAAGTACCGATGCTATCGTTGGATAACGTATTTGATGAAGAGAGCTATCTGGCCTTCAGCAAGCGAATTGGTGACAGGTTGAAGAACGGTGATGACCTGACATTCTGCTGCGAACTGAAACTGGATGGTTTGGCTGTCAGCCTGTTATATGAAGATGGCGTTCTGGTACAGGCCGCCACGCGTGGGGATGGAACGACTGGGGAAAACATCACCAGCAACATCCGTACCGTTGGAGCGATCCCATTGCGCCTTGAGGGTGAAAATATTCCGCGCCGTGTTGAAGTCCGCGGTGAAGTGTTTATGAAGCATGGCGGTTTTGAAAAGTTGAATGAAGAGGCCCGCCGCACAGGGAGCAAAGTCTTTGCCAACCCGCGTAACGCCGCTGCCGGATCGCTGCGCCAGCTCGATCCACGGATCACGGCTAAACGCCCATTGACCTTCTTCTGCTATGGCGTTGGCCTTTTGGAAGGCGGTGAATTGCCTGCCAGTCACTGTAAGCGGTTGAAGCAGTTCAAGGATTGGGGACTGCCGGTTAGCGACAGAATCAAGCTCTGTACCGGCTCGGCTGAGGTGCTCGATTTTTATCGTCAGGTTGAACAGACCCGCAGTGAGTTAGGTTTCGATATTGACGGCGTCGTCGTTAAAGTTGACTCGTTGGCGTTGCAGGAACGATTAGGGTTTGTTGCTCGTGCGCCGCGCTGGGCGGTGGCCTTTAAATTCCCCGCGCAGGAACAGCTAACCTGGGTGCGCGATGTCGAGTTTCAGGTAGGGCGGACGGGGGCGATTACGCCCGTTGCGCGTCTGGAACCGGTCGCTGTGGCTGGCGTAATTGTCAGTAACGCCACACTGCATAATGCCGATGAAATTGAGCGACTAGGTTTGCAGATTGGCGATCGTGTCATTGTGCGTCGAGCGGGGGATGTGATCCCGCAGATCGTCGGTATTGTTGAATCTGAGCGGCCAGAAACCGTGCAAGCGATCGTTTTCCCCGTGGCTTGTCCGGTGTGTGGATCTGACGTTGAGCGTGTGGAAGGGGAAGCCGTCACGCGTTGTACCGGTGGTTTGATCTGCGGTGCCCAGCGCAAAGAGGCGCTGAAGCACTTTGTTTCCCGCCGTGCGCTGGATGTTGAGGGTATGGGCGATAAGATCATCGATCAACTGGTGGAAAAAGAGTACGTCAAAACGCCCGCCGATCTGTTTCGTCTAAGTGCTGGGATCATGACGGGGCTGGATCGCATGGGGCCGAAGTCCGCGACAAACTTGGTTAATGCGTTGGAAAAAGCGAAAAGTACCACGCTGGCGCGTTTTTTGTACGCGTTGGGGATCCGTGATGTTGGCGAATCGACCGCCGCCAATCTGGCTGCCCATTTTGGTTCGCTGGAGGCACTTTTTGCGGCAGATGAAGACGCGCTGCTAGCAGTGCCGGATGTCGGTAAAGTTGTTGCCGCGCATGTACGCCATTTTCTTGAAGAAGAGCACAACCAAACTGTGATCCGCGAGCTGACCGATCCTGTCGGCATCAACATCCACTGGCCTGAGGTTCAGGTCGTCAATGCCGAAGAGATCGACAGCCCGTTTGCGGGAAAAACGGTGGTATTGACCGGATCGCTGAGTATTTTGTCCCGTGATGAAGCCAAAGATCGGCTAACGGCGTTAGGAGCAAAAGTCAGTGGTAGCGTCTCGAAGAAAACCGATATGGTGATTGCCGGTGAGGCCGCAGGCTCTAAACTGGCGAAGGCGCAAGAGTTGGGGATTCCGGTGATCGATGAGGCGGAAATGATCCGATTATTAGGGGCATAAACGGATGGAAAAAGAAGACCTGATAGACATTGCCACGATGCCGATGCCCTTTGGCAAATACAAAGGGCGGGTGCTGATTGATTTACCAGAAGAGTACCTGCTGTGGTTCTCTCGCAAGGATGAATTTCCTCAGGGTCGCTTGGGGGAATTGATGCAAATTACGCTGGCAATCAAGGTAGAGGGTCTGCAAGGGTTGGTCACACCGCTGAAGCGAACTCGTTCCTGACTATCCTTCTGCACAACCATGATGAGAAAAGGTCGCTTCAATGAAGTAAAACGGGCCGCTTAAGCTTCATTTTAGGAGCAACACGGGGATGAGGTTCCCGCTGGGATACCTCACCTCGTGGTCGCCCGTGTATCTCGGTTCTTAAACGACTGCCATGAGCATTCAACGAGGCGACCTTTTACGTTTACTGATTACTTCCCTGACGCAGACTATACGTAGATATTAATCTTGTTGTCTGCTGTCGGGTTGTTAACGCCTTCTTGTTTAGCATTTTGCGTCGAAGAAGAGGAATCAGACTGTTGCTCTGATTTTTCACTCTGCAAGCGGGCAATTTGCGCCTGTAACGCTTGGATCTGCGCCTGAATTGCCTGTTGCTGCTGTTCGATTAGTTTACGCTCTTCATCACTTGCTGCACTAGAAGCCGATTCGGTCAGCTTACTTGCCTGTTTGGTGAGTGTCTGAATCTGCTTGTTTAGCTGCGCAATCTGCTGTTCTGACGTGCTGCTGCTTTTACTACTGCTTGCCGTTGTGGTTGATACGCTAGCACTGCTGATGGTATTTGACATCTTCCCTCCTGAAAATATGCCGATATACCCAAATTATTTTGGGTACAGGTCTTTATATCGGCAATTTAAACATGTTCTTGCAGGTGACATTGTTGGTAATGAAACATGAAAGACTCACTTTTTTGGCAGTCAATGTAACTAAATGTGTTTGTCAGGAAATAGGAGAAAAGAAAGGCGCTGGCAAGTATGTTTCCTGACTCCCTTGCCAGCACTAATGATGAAATAACGTCAGTTAACTACCGTACACATTAATTGCGCTGTTCAGTCGCTTCGCCTGAAGGTTTAGTCCTTCGGCTGCATCGGTTGATTGCGTAACCATATCGGTATTGCCCTGTGTCATTTGTTCTATCTGGGCAATCGAGGTATTGATCAAGCCTAACGCAGAAGTCTGCTCATGCGTTGCATTGCTGATTTCTTTGATCATGGTGGAGACCTGGAAGACTTCATCAACGATATCGCTGATATGTTTACCCGCAGTTTCTACCATTGTGCTGCCCTGTTTCACACTTTCAACGTTGGCATCGATCAGGGTTTTAATTTCTTTAGCCGCAGAAGCGGAGTGCTGTGCCAGATTGCGAACCTCGGCAGCTACCACGGCAAACCCTCGCCCTTGTACGCCAGCACGAGCCGCTTCAACGGCGGCATTCAGCGCGAGGATGTTGGTCTGGAAAGCAATACTGTCTATTACACCAATGATATCAACGATTTTATCGCTGGCGCTGGAAATGGAATCCATCATGCCGATGGTTTCCTTCATGATATTGCCACCTTTAAGCGCGGTGCTGCTGGCGGCTTCTGCCATTGTTGTCGCTTGTGCCGCGGTTTCTGCACTTTGTTGCACGGCAACGGTAATTTCCTCAATAGCGGCGGCGGTTTGTTGCAGATTTGCTGACGTTTCTTCTGTGCGACTATTCAGGTCGATATTGTTTTCCGCCAATTTACGGCTGACATTCGTGATGCCATTAACCTGCATACTGACGTCATCGACAAGCGAATGCAGGTTCAGGCCAAACTGGTTAACTGAACGTAGCAGTAAGCCAATTTCGTCTACCCGATTAAGGTGGATATGTTTTACTTTACGGCCTGATACCACATGCTGCGCTTGTTTGAGTATCATCTTGATGGGCTGTGCAATTTGCTGCTGTAGGAACTGATCCATGATGACGGTGAGCAACAGCGTCAGCGCCAACAGCCACAGTGGATTCATGCCGCTGAAAGCAAGCAATGCGGGAATAAGTCCTACCGCTAATACGGCGATGCGCAAGCGCCAGCGGACTGACAATTTCTGCAAAAGCGACAGCGGGGAGAAAAGCCCGGTGCGAACAACCAATCCTTTGTAGAATTTACGGCTTCCTGCCTGCTTTTTCTGCACGGCGCTGTACAACATTTCGGCCGCTTTTATTTCTTCGGCGCTGGGGGTGTTACGTACCGAGATATAGCCTGCCAGATGTTCTTGCTGGTAAACCGGCGTAACGTTGGCGCGAACCCAGTAATGATCGCCGTTATTGCGACGGTTTTTGACTAATCCGGTCCAGCTATCGCCTTGTTTCAACGTAGACCACATGTCGGCATAGGCTTCAACGGGCATGTCTGGATGACGAACAATATTGTGAGGCTGGTTGATGAGCTGCTCTTCAGAAAAACCGCTAACCTTAATGAAGGCAGAGTTGGCATAGGTAATGTGGCTGTGAATATTTGTCGTGGACATCAATATGGTGTCCATGTCTAACAGATACTCCTGCTGTGTGACAGGTGTATTTAATCTCATTAGGAACCCCGGCGTACTTATCCCGCTCAGTTTCCAAGTTCATCTATGCTGGCTGCTTTTCTCACCCCAACTGTCTGGCTATTCCAGAGGGGGGATGTTACAGGGCTACCGCGTGACGATACTGTGAAATCTGTCAGGCATATTGCTGTGTAAATATTCAAGTTATTCAAATAGGTATACTGAAATTTTTTGGGTGGTTTACTCGCTTATATAAAATAATGCCAGACACTATTTATAATGAGCGGGCTATTAGCCCTATTTTGTGCGTGATGGAGATTTTGTAACTATATATTTGTAACTATATGTTTGTAACAAATATGTCATCAGTGTTAGCACGCTTTTTCAGCACGCGTAAATTTATGATGAGGACGATTACCTGTCAATTGATTCATTTTATTGGCAATAAATAATTAGAGAAAAAACGATGAAGAATAGGTGAGTAGAACATGGAATTTTTACTGGGAATGTGTTCTATATAAGCCTTGTTTCTGATTAAGAAAAATCACTTGTTAATTTTTTTATGTTATTTTATTGCCTTAATGCAATAAAATGTTGCTGCATTGATATTTGTTATTCTTTTTCTGCACTTTTTCACATTCTTATTGAAGCAGAATTTATTATAGATCAAATAACGCCATCCGCAGGCCGGAGAATGACTCTGACCTGCGGGAAAAGATAATCAGGTTACCGGTGCTGGGTTGAAAACGGCCAAGGCGTTATGAAGTCCCCATTGATCGGACCAGGTTTTTTTCTTGTTGCTGGCGATATCCAAAATAAAATGGAAAAGCTGCCAGCCGACGTCTTCAATCGTGGCCTCTCCGGTGGCAATCGTACCAGCATCAATGTCCATCAGATCGTGCCAGCGGTTTGCCAATGCGGTACGGGTCGCCATTTTGATCACGGGTACAGCCAACAGGCCATAGGGCGTACCGCGACCGGTGGTGAAAACCTGTACGGTGATACCGGAAGCAAGTTGCTGGGTACCACACACAAAGTCGCTGGCTGGCGTTGCCGCGTAAATCAACCCGCGTTTGGTTGGGCGTTGGCCGGGGGACAGGACTTCGACGATGGCGCTGGTGCCAGATTTGGCGATGGAGCCGAGAGCTTTTTCCACCACATTTGCGAGGCCACCTTTTTTGTTGCCCGGCGATGGGTTGGCGCTACGATCGGTCTGGCCGCTATCGAGATAATTATCGTACCAGGCCATTTCTTCCAGCAGACGTTTACCGACCTCTTCGTTGATAACTCGCGGCGTTAATAAATGAATGGCGTCGCGTACTTCGGTTACTTCAGAAAACATGACGGTTGCGCCGCAGCGAACCAGCAGGTCGGAGGCAAAACCAACGGCCGGGTTTGCGGTGACGCCAGAGAAAGCATCGCTGCCGCCACACTGCATGCCGACAACCAGTTCAGAGGCTGGACAGGTTTCACGCTGACGTTTGTTTAACCGTTGCAGATGCTTGTCTGCCATTGTCAGAATGTCATCCACCATCGATCTGAAACCAACGTGGTGTTCATCTTGTAAGCGGACAATGCTGGTGTCATCAAGGGAGATGGCCTGTACATCTGGCGTCCCTTCCAGTAGGCGTTCCGGCTGTAATTTTTCACAGCCCAGACCCACCACCAGTATTTCGCCACCAAAATTTGGGTTCAGTGCCAGATTGTGAATGGTGCGGATAGGAACGACTGCCGCAGGGGCATTGATTGCCACACCACAGCCATAGAGATGATTGAGCGCGACCACGCCGTCCACATTGGGGTAGTTAGGTAATAAATCTCGCTCGATAATTTTGACGACATAGTCAACCACGCCCGCGACACAGTGTACGCTGGTGGTAATGCCTAGCAGATTCTTCGTACCTACGCTGCCATCGGCGTTACGGTAACCTTCAAAGGTATAACCTTCCAGCGGGGGCAGGGTGGGGGGAATTTTGGTCGCCAGTGGTAGGGTTTCCAGTGCAGGAGCCTGAGGCAATTCGACCAGGGATTCATCAATCCAGCTTCCTTGGGCAATGTCGCGCAGTGCATACCCGATAATTTCACCATAGCGGATGATGGCACCTGACTTGATGATATCAACAAGGGCAACTTTGTGTCCCTGTGGAACATGCTCAATTAATTCCAGATTATCATTAAAACGGGTTCCGGCACGTAAGCCATTATTATTGACAACAATGGCAACATTATCAGAATCATGGACCTTAATATAAAGTGGCTGCTCTTGTGCAGCATTATTTTCTGATTTATCTGACATGATGCAAGCCTTTATTATTTGTTTATCAGAAACGCTGTGGTAACTATTACTATACGAATAACTTACCACACTATTACTTCATTGCTCGCTAACGAGTATACGTGAGGTTCTCTTCTCGTACATTATGCAATTGACCTAAGCCAGAGGTTTTTGTTTCTGATTTATCAGGCGAAGAACCAGTTTTCGGTGAGTTTGATCACATTCTTCCTGCTTGTGGTTTTTCTGGCGGGAATAGAAATGATGTGTATGACGGTAAAAAGAGAATAACGGTATTTTTCGTGAAATACCTCGCACTATCTAGGGCAAGTGCACCAACATATTCCAAAGGACATTTTTAATGTTGTGCTTTTATCTAGTGAGCACCCAGCAGGTAGAAATTATAATGTTCCTGCGAGTTGAAGATGTCAGCTAATTACTCTGAAGCTATATAGCCTGGCTATTCGCAAAAAAAATAAAAATGGGAATTTACTATACCCTAAATAATCCACTGATCTTCATTCTGATAACCCTACACCGTTATCTGTTATTTGGAATGAATGAGCGAACCGCGATTGAAGCAGGAGTTCATCATGAATACAGTAAGCTCAGCAGCTGGCGCGATACAAAAGAGAACAAACGCCCGCTACTGGATTGTCGTGATGTTGTTTATTGTCACGTCATTTAACTATGGAGACCGTGCGACCTTGTCCATTGCTGGTTCAGCAATGTCTAAGGAGATTGGGTTGGACGCAGTGGGGATGGGATTTATCTTCTCTGCGTTCTCCTGGGCATATGTTATTGGTCAAATACCTGGAGGTTGGCTGCTCGATCGCTTTGGCTCAAAGAAAGTCTATTTCTACAGTATCTTCACCTGGTCGATTTTTACCTTATTACAAGGCTTTGTCGATATCTTCAGCGGTGCGGGCATTGTCATTTCTCTGTTCCTCCTGCGCTTTATGGTCGGTTTGTGTGAATCACCTTCCTTCCCGGGAAATAGCCGAATTGTGGCTGCCTGGTTCCCCGCACAAGAGCGTGGCACGGCTGTCGCGATATTCAACTCGGCACAGTACTTTGCGACCGTGATCTTCGCCCCTATCATGGGCTGGCTGGTACACGCGGTGGGTTGGGCGCATGTGTTCTGGTTCATGGGCGGATTGGGTATCATCCTCAGCTTTGTCTGGCTTAAAGTGATCCACGACCCCAAAGATCATCCTGGCGTGAATCAGGCTGAACTGGATTATATTGAAGCAGGTGGCGCACTGATCAATATGGACGCCAAAGGGTCGAAGAATGCGACCGTGAAGGGTGAAAAATGGCATCAGATCAAGCAATTAATGCAGTCTCGCATGATGCTTGGTGTTTACATCGGTCAATATTGTATTAACGCACTGACCTACTTCTTCATCACTTGGTTCCCACTTTATCTGGTTCAGGCGCGCGGCATGTCGATCCTTAAAGCGGGATTTGTCGCCTCGGTGCCTGCTATCTGCGGTTTTGTGGGCGGCGTTCTGGGCGGCATCATTTCCGATTACCTGATGCGCCGAACCAATTCACTGACCTTTGCCCGTAAAACGCCTATCGTGCTTGGTATGCTACTTTCCATGTCGATGGTGATTTGTAACTACGTTGAAACCGAGTGGGTCGTCATTGCGGTGATGTCGGCGGCCTTCTTTGGTAAGGGTATTGGTGCGCTGGGCTGGGCGGTTATGGCCGATACAGCACCGAAAGAAATCAGTGGGTTAAGCGGTGGACTGTTTAATATGTTCGGTAATGCGTCAGGTATCGTGACGCCAATTGCAATTGGCTACATCATCGGGATGACTGGCTCTTTCAATGGCGGTCTGGTGTATGTCGGGATCCATGCACTGGTTGCTATCGCCAGCTACCTGTTCATCGTGCAGGATATTAAACGTATCGAATTGAAGCCGTTCGTTAAGCGTTAATGAGCATCTCTGAATTCTGAATGTAGTCTGTAACACAACACGCCGAGTCATCATGCTGATGGCTCGGCGTTTATTTATATAAGCTTGCCCTAATGCCGGTCACTTAAGCCTCATTTTTAGGAGAAACACGGGATGAGGTTCCCGCAGGAACACGTTGCCCCGTGGTCGCTCCGTCTATCTCAGTTTTTAAACGATCGGTATTAAGGCTTGCCCTTTATTTATGTCATGAAAAGTAGGGATTTATCTCTGCGAAATTAGGTGCCAATAGTACGTATTCCGATGTTTATCAGGCAGAAATTCGCGTTTCTCGGTTTTCGTGAAACACCTCCCATTCGTTTGTGATAATGACATATTTAATCTGCATTTCGATAGGGAATGCTGTGCTATTGCCCAATGAGTTGTGAAATAAGAAAACTTATACTTTTTACTGAGGTTGGTAAGGCGGTACGGATTATGGCACCGCTTTCCTGACTGTGTTATTCCGGTATGAAGGTAGTTATACCTGTTTTTATTCTGATCACCCTACAAGCATGGTTCATTCCAAATCAGAGTAAAAACAAGGTCGCGCTAATAAGTAGGAAAACAACATGAAATCATCTACTGGTGCACCATCTGTTTTTTATTTCTGTATGACTGAATTATGTTCACTGGCCTCAATGCGTTCCTGCATTTTGGCAAACATCGGAACCCTACGCGTACATTCTGTGCGCTCTATTCATGACGGGAGTCTGTAATGACAAATTTTTCAGCGACGCCTGTCATTACCGACATGAAAGTCATCCCCGTTGCGGGCTATGACAGCATGCTGCTGAATATCGGTGGCGCACATGGTGCTTATTTCACCCGTAATCTTGTGATTTTAACCGACAGCGCCGGGCATACTGGTGTTGGCGAAGCGCCCGGTGGTGAAGTCATTTACAACACGCTGGTCGAGGCCATTCCCCGCGTGAAAGGCGAACAAATCGCTCGGATGAACCGTCTGGTTCATGACATCCATGTCGGCAATCAGTCTTCTGATTTTGATTCCTTCGGTAAAGGTGCCTGGACGTTTGAGCTGCGCGTGAATGCGGTGGCGGCACTCGAAGCGGCACTGCTCGATCTGTTGGGGCAATTCATGGGCGTCCCGGTTGCCGAACTGCTGGGGCCAGGTAAGCAGCGTGATGAAGTCACCGTGCTCGGTTATCTGTTCTATATCGGCGACCGCACAAAGACGGATCTCCCCTATTTGTCGGGTGAGAAAGGTAAGCATGAGTGGTATCACCTGCGTCACCAGCAGGCGATGGACAGCGAGGCGATTGTGCGTCTGGCCGAAGCCACCACTGACCGCTACGGATTCAAAGATTTCAAGCTCAAAGGTGGCGTGCTGCCCGGTGAGCAGGAAATTGATGCCGTGAAGGCGCTGAAAAAGCGTTTTCCGGATGCTCGTATTACCGTCGATCCAAACGGTGCCTGGCTGCTGGATGAAGCGATAGATTTGTGCAAAGACATGACGGGTATTCTGACCTATGCGGAAGATCCGTGCGGTGCTGAGCAAGGTTTCTCTGGCCGTGAGGTGATGGCTGAATTCCGCCGTGCCACTGGGCTACCGGTAGCAACCAACATGATTGCCACCAACTGGCGTGAAATGAATCATGCCGTGATGTTGCAGGCTGTCGATATCCCGCTGGCCGATCCGCATTTCTGGACGATGCACGGTGCGGTGCGCGTCGCCCAACTGTGCGACGAATGGGGCCTGACGTGGGGCTGC